>JBIICN010000021.1:0-62032 GCA_044238845.1 Bacteroidia bacterium | reverse complement strand
AACCAAATAGTCAATTCATCGTTATGCTTTATGCCAAAGGGTCATTTAATTATTGGGTTCGTATACAATTGTACTTTAGATT
Organism: Bacteroidia bacterium; assembly: GCA_044238845.1. GTDB lineage: Bacteria > Bacteroidota > Bacteroidia > B-17B0 > Aurantibacillaceae > UBA4416. The sequence goes on along the minus strand of JBIICN010000021.1, from coordinate 61,950 downwards.
AAGATTATTATTCGAAATCTTTAAAAATAAATTGGGGGGCACATCCAAAGGAAATTGGACTTTGCATGTAAAAAATTTTAAAAATGATGGTTGGACCTATTTATCATGGAAAAACTTCCCGCATCATTGTACTGATGGTCCTGATTGCTACATCGCTAATATTTATTATCAAAGCGAGATAAAAGAAATGTTAGAAAAATCAGGTTTTAAAGTGGAGAAAATGAAAAAAGGACATTTTCCAATAGGAGGAAATTTCCCAAAACTTGAAAGATTCTTAGCAAAATACATTGGATTTCATCAATTAGTTTGGGCAAAAAAATCATAATACGATGTGCGGTATAACTGGGTATATTTCAAACGAAAAGCTGAACAGCAATGCAATGCTTGATGTATTGCATCATCGTGGCCCTGATCATCAGCAAGGTTATATTGATACAACAAACACAAAACAACTTTTTTTAGGTCACACGCGATTAAGTATACTTGATTTGTCGAGCAACGGTAATCAACCAATGTTTAGCGACGATAAAAATATCATCATGGTGTTTAATGGTGAAATTTACAATTTTGAAGAATTAAAAAACAAACACTTAAAAAACGATTTCTTTAATTCTAAAACCGATACCGAAGTTGTTTTAAAATTATATCAAAAGTTCGGAATTCAATTTGTAAATGAATTAAACGGAGATTTCGCAATTTCCATTTACGACAAAAGCATCAACAAATTATTTTTAATTAAAGATCATGTTGGTGTTAAACCTTTATACTTTTATACCGACAGTCAAAAATTTATTTTTGCTTCCGAAATAAAAAGCATTATTGCCTCTGGTATTAAACCAAGCTTAGCTAATGACGAACTATTAAATTATTTTGTTTTTAAATACACGCCCAAAAACAATACACTTTATAAAAATATTTATCGTGTACCACCAGCTTCTTATATTGAATATGATTTAAGTAAAGATAGTTTTTCAACTCATCGTTATTGGAATCTTTCGAAAAATAAATCCTATACTGATCTTTCTTATCAAGAGGCAAAAGATACCTTGTATCATTTAATTGAAACAAGTACTAAAAGCAGATTGATATCAGATGTGCCAATCGGAAATTTTTTATCAGGAGGTATTGATTCATCCATCATTGCATCATTCATAAAAAACAGAAAAGATATCTTACATTATTGTGCTCGTAAATCAGAATTCGATTTAAAAAAAGAAGGCACTAGTTCTGATTTTTTTTATGCTACAAGATTAGCCAATGAATGGAATTTAAAATTATTACAAGCTAATATTGGCAGCGATGAAGCTAGCATTGATTTAATTAAAAAAACACTTTATTATTCAGATGATTTAATTGCTGATGGATCACAAATACCATCTTACCTAATTACAAAAGATGCAGCGCAATCTTCAAAAGTTATTTTATCAGGCATGGGAGCCGACGAATTATTTTTAGGTTATGCCGGACACATGTTAACGCTGCTATCTGAAAACATGATGAACAAATTACCTTTTGGTTTATCTGGCATGATGTATAAACAAGCAGCCAAAGTGAATCAAGGAAAAGGTAAATTTTTAGCCTACCGAAGATATATTCACAAAATTGGTAAATACGGCAACTATCCTAAATATAAATACGGGATATTAAACTTGGTAGGTGATTTTGAGAATTCCTGTTCTGTCTATTCTGGTGACAGAACATCACTTGAAAATATGTTATCCAATTATTTTCCGGATAACGAAGATGTATTTGATTCGTTAACACGATTTGAACTAGAAAATGTTTTAGTGAAAAATTTAAGTTACACCGACAGAACCTCCATGGCAAATTCCGTAGAATGTCGTGTCCCTTTTTTAGATAAACAAATCGTTGAATTTGCGTTCAGTATTAAACGTAGTTATAAATTATCCAGTACAGGAACTTCTAAACGTATATTAAAAGATACATTTAAAAATACATTACCTGATTATATTATCAATCGTCGTAAAGCAGGATTTGGTATGCCTTTACGAAGCATATTCAGTACAAAAGAAAAAGTGTATCAACTTTTAGATATTTCATTTTTTGAAAATTTTAATCAATTTTCAATACCACATATTCATCTTATTATTCAAAACCATATTGCCGGAAAAGAAGATAATTCATCGATTATTTATGCTTTAATTTCATTTCAGGAATGGTACAAACTAAATTTTTAAACTAATGGAACAATTGACACAAAATCTAAAAGATGGACACATGCAATTATTGGAAGTTCCTTTTCCAATACTAAACAGTGGCTGCGTGTTAGTTAGAAATCACTATTCAATCATTAGCGCAGGAACCGAAGGAAAAACGGTAAAAGATGCTCGATTAGGTTATATTGGTAAAGCAATGGCTCGCCAAGAAGAAGTTAAAAAAGTCATCAAAACTGCGAAAACCATAGGTTTACAAGAAACCTATAAACTGATGATGAATAAACTGGAAGCTCCGTCTCCATTAGGTTATAGCTGCTCCGGAGAAATCATAGCCATTGCTGATGACATCACTGATTTTAAAATTGGAGATAAAGTAGCATGTGCTGGTGCGGGTGCTGTTCATGCCGAAGTAGTTGCTGTTCCAAAAAATTTGTGTGTAAAGCTGCCAGAAAATGTAAATTGTGATAACGGTTCGTTTACTACTATTGGAGCCATTGCCATGCAAGGTATTAGGCAAGCTGACTTGAGATTAGGAGAAACATGTGTTGTTATTGGCCTAGGACTTATTGGTCAATTAACTATTCAAATGCTTTATGCCTCCGGAGTAAAAAGTATTGGCATTGACATTAATTCCAAAATGGTAGAATTGAGCAAAGAGCTTGGTGCTAATTATAGTTATGAAAGAAACATTGAAGGACTTGATTTGATTATTAAAGAAATTACAAATGGTTATGGAGTAGATGCCGTGATAATTACAGCAGCAACATCAAGCCTTGACCCTGTAGATTTTGCAGGAGAAATATGCAGAAGAAAAGGGAAAGTGATTATTGTTGGAAGTGTTCCAACAGGTTTTAAACGTACTTATTATTACAAAAAAGAACTTGAACTTAAAATGTCGAGTTCATACGGACCAGGCAGATACGATAGCAATTACGAAGAAGGAGGCATTGATTATCCTTATGGTTATGTAAGATGGACTGAAAACCGAAACATGCAAGCATTTGTTGATTTAATTGCAACCGAAAAAATTAATTTAAAAAAATTAACTTCTCATATATTTAATTTTAAGGAGGCGCCAAAAGCCTATCAATTAATTTTAGATAAAACAGAAGCTTATACAGGTATTCTTTTAAAATATGATACTTCTAAATCATTAGCAGCTAAAGTTGAATTAAAAAATACAATCGCAAATCCATCAGAGCCTAATATTGGTTTTATTGGAGCTGGTTCCTTTGCTAACAATGTATTATTACCTGCATTAAAAAACAATTGTCAGTTTATAGGGATTGCGACCAATAAAGGCAACAATGCCCGCAATATAGCAGACAAATACCAATTTAATTATTGCACCGATAAAAGTGAGGAGTTATTTGCCGACAAAAACTGTAATACTATTTTTGTTGTAACGCGCCACAACTCTCACGCCAAATATGTTACAGAAGCAATCAAACATCATAAACATGTGTTTGTAGAAAAACCTTTATGTTTATTAGAAAGCGAATTAGATGAAATTGCTGCCTTACAAAAAGACCACCAACATTTTGTAATGGTTGGATTTAATAGACGCTTTGCACCATTAATTCAAAAACTAAAAACACAACTTGTACCTAACCAACCTTTAGCCATTAATTATCGTATTAATTCAGGCACCATTGTGGCTGATCACTGGGTGCATGACAAGGCCATTGGTGGCGGAAGAATTATTGGTGAAGTTTGCCATTTTATTGATTTAGTGTCTTTTCTTTCTGGCTCAAAAATCAGCAGCATCTCTGCTAACGAAATGGTAAATGCTAATAATTTAAGAGATACCTTAGTTATTAATTTAAAAATGCAAAATGGAAGCATTGCCTCCATCTCTTATTTTTCAAATGGTAGTAAAGAATTAAGTAAAGAATATTTGGAAGTTTTTTCAAATGGACAGTCATTTATTTTAAATGATTTTAAATCGTTAACCATCCATGGTAAATCGAGCAAAACAATCAACTTAAGCAACCAAGATAAGGGTCATAAAGAAGAAGTAAAACAGTTTTTAGATGCAATTAAAAAAGGTTTGCCCTGCCCTATTTCATTTGATGAAACCTATAACGCCATGAGATCTACATTTAAAGTAGTAGAATCTATTGCTAAAAACGGTGAACAAATTAGTATATAATAAACCATCTTAATTCATGAATTTGTCACCATTACAAACTGCTCAAGATTTTGAGATACCTTTTGAAAAACTTCGTTCTTATGTAGAATCTGAAAATTTCAAAGGTTACGATCCTTACGATACTCTTAACTCACCAATAAAATTTAAGTATTTCGGTAAACTCATACCTGTTTTAGCTTTACAGTTTCAAAAACGAAATCCTGTAAATATTCGTCCGTTACTTGGTGTTAAAAAAGAACATAATCCTAAGGGATTGGGTTTGTTTTTATACGCTTACAGCAAATTACAAAAACATTATCCTGAAAAAAATTACAAAAAACAAATTGAGGAACTCTTTGACCTTTTAAAAAACAATTACAGTAAAGGTTACAGTGGATATTGTTGGGGTTATAATTTTGATTGGGCAAGCTCAGGAAAATATATTAGTGCATACAGTCCGAACATTGTAGTGACGGCTTTTGTTGCAAAAGGCATTTTTGAGTATTATCAGCTAACTAAAAATGAGGAAGCAAGTACTATCCTTAAAACCATTGGTTTATTTATTTTAAATGATTTACCTAAAACCGAAACACCCGAAGGAATTTGCATTAGCTATACCACGCTGGGAGTAGATAATTGTTATAATGCCAGCTTGCTAGCAGCAAAAGTTTTATCACAACTTTATTACATAACGAAGGAGGAACATTATAAAATATACGCCTTAAAAGCTGTTGATTTTGTAGTTGCGAAACAACATGAAGATGGTCACTGGAATTACAGCATAGATGATAATGGTAAAGAACGTGTTCAAATTGATTTCCATCAGGGATATGTTATTGATTGCATTGATGATGTGATGAATTATTGCGGAGTTGAAAACACTAGGTACAAAATAGCAATTGAGAAAGGAACAGCCTACTATCGCCAAAATCAATTTTTTGAAAGTGGCCAATCTAAATGGAGATTACCAAAAATATATCCCGTTGAAATACATAATCAAACTCAAGGTATTATTACCTTTTCAAAAATGAAAAAATTAAATCCTGAATATTTAAATTTTTCAAAAATCATAGCCAATTGGACAATCACAGAAATGCAGGATAAAAAAGGTTTTTTCTATTATAGAAAACTAAAAACTTATACCAATAAAATTTCTTTTATGCGCTGGGGACAAGCCTGGATGTTTGTTGCATTAACTGAACTTATGATTACATTGAACAAAAACACTAATCAGCATGCGTGATTTTACATTAGTTATATATAATAAACTTTTGCAATCTGCTATTAATGCCGGTTACAAATTAACGTCTTATGAAGATTACATTGTTAATGGACATCAATACCAAAAAGTTTTTATTTTAAGGCATGATGTAGATGATTTACCAAATAATTCAGTTAATACTGCAAAAATTGAACATTCTTTAGGAGCTAAAGGTTCCTATTATTTTAGAGTGGTTAAAAAAAGTCTCCATCCTGATTGCATCGAAAAAATAAAAGATCTGAATCATGAGATTGGTTATCATTACGAAGATATGGCATTAAATAATGGAGATTATGAAAAATCATACCTACACTTTACCGAAAAACTGAAACTCTTCAGAAACTATTACCCAGTAAAAACAATTTGCATGCATGGCAGTCCATTATCAAAATGGGATAATCGCCTTTTATGGCAAAAATATAATTACAAAGACTTAGGTATTATTGGAGAACCTTATTTCGATATAGACTTCACCAAAGTACTATACATTACTGATACAGGAAGACAATGGAATAATACAACATCTAGTGTAAGAGATAAGGTGAAATCCGATTATCAATTTACTTTTAAATCTACTCATGATATCATTCAATCCTTTAACGAGAATAAACTGCCTCCAGTAATCATGTTAAACATTCATCCGCAACGTTGGACCGATAATATGATGTTATGGTCAAAAGAATTAATTTTACAAAACATAAAAAATAGCATCAAAAAATTATTTGTAAAAAAGTAGTATTTTCATGCAACACAATTTATATGCTCATTAAAAAAAATAGAATTCCGGTTTTACATATTATAACCATTGGATTATTACCATCCTTTTTAAAAAAAATGGTATACCGTTTCAAAGGGTATAAAATTGATGCGGATGTGAATTTAAGTATTGGTTGCGTAGTGATTGGAAAAGACGTTGAAATAGGTAAAAAATCAAGCATTGGATTTTTCACTATTGTAAGAGCTAACAAAATAAAAATTGGTCGGTATGTAAAAATTGGTGCGATGAGTGCCATAGATACTGAACTATTTTCGATTGATGATGATGCCAGAATAAATGAGCAAGTTTATATTGGAGGCATGAAAACCCCCGAATCAGCATTAATTATGGGAAAACGAACCATTATTATGCAAGCCAGTTATATTAATCCAACCAAACCTATTATCATTGGTGATGATTCTGGTATTGGCGGACATTGCTTATTATTTACACATGGTTCGTGGAACTCAGCCTTAGAAGGCTATCCTGTAAAGTTTGCGCCCATTACTATTGGAAAAAAAGTATGGTTACCTTGGCGCGTTTTTGTTATGCCTGGCGTTACTATTGGAGATGGAGTTGTGGTAGGAGCTGATTCTTTGTTAAACAAAGACATTCCTGCGCATGCTTTGGTTGCAGGATCTCCGGCAAAAATTATTAAAGAAAACTTTCCCGCACCTTTATCAGAAACTGAGCATCAAAAAATTACGGCTGATATTTTTTCAGAATTTATAGCTTATCTAAAGCATCATCAATTTAGAGTAGACGAAAATGTAACTGAAGATTCGTTGAGTTTAATCATAAAAAATAAATCACAACAAGCCGATGTAAGATTAGAATCAGCTTTCTCAAATACAACTCCAATCTTTACAGATTCGATATTAATTATAAAAAAAGGAAGCATACCACCACAAACTACTTTTAAAATGGTTTTGAGTTTAGATGAAAAAACGAGAAAAGGCAGTTCGGATGTGGGAGAAGAATTGGTGAGTTTTTTCTCTCGCTATGGTGTTAGATTTGATAGATTAGATTAATTATGACTGTTTTAGTATATCTTGGGCATCCTGCCCATTTCCATTTATTTAAAGAATCTATTAAAAACCTAAAAGCTAAATCGCACAAGGTGATTATTGTCATAAAAAGTAAAGATGTTTTAGAAAAACTATTAATTGATAGTCATTTACAATACATCAATATTGCGCCTAAACTTAAAAAGAACGGAAAGTTGGCGCTATATGTTTCGTTAATAAAACGCATCGCTACACTTACTAAAATTATCCTAAAATATAAGCCAACAAAATTAGCCGGTTCAGCTGCTGAATTGGCGATACTTGGCAAAATATTCAGAATACCATCTTATGTATTTTTTGAAGATGATTTTGAAGTAGTACCTAAATTTGCAAAGATTGCTGGACCATTAGCAACTTATTTGGTTTGCCCAAATTGCTGTAGCGCTTGGAAATGGGATTCTAAAAAAATTGGCTACAATAGCTATCATGAACTAGCGTATTTACATCCCAATCATTTTACACCAGATGCTACAAAGGTTGAAAATATATTTGACCTTAATAAAAGAAATTTCATTCTGAGATTTGCTCAATTAACTGCCTATCATGATGTAGGCAAATCAGGTATTGATACAACTATAGCACAACAGTTAATAGACACTCTATTACCTCATGGTAATATTTACATTACCTCCGAAAGACCTTTAGAACCACAATTTGAAAAATATCGTATTCAAATATCACCTTTAGACATTCATCATGCTTTATACTTTGCCGATATGTACATTGGAGATAGCCAAACAATGACAGCAGAAGCGGCATTATTGGGGACACCAGCCATACGTTTTAATGACTTTGTAGGCGAACTGGCATATCTGGAAGAACTGGAACATAAATTTCAACTCACACTTGGCATCAGAGCCGACAATCCTCAAAAATTAATTGATGTCACAAGAACTCTGGTAAACACTCCAAATTTGAAACAAATATGGCAGCAAAGAAGGTCTATGATGCTTGAACAAAGCATTGATTTTTCTGAATTTATGATTAGTTTATTAGAAAAATAAAAAAATCAGTAATTTAGAGCATTGTTGCTAGATGAACTTGTCTATTAAAAAATTAATTAGACCAACATGTGTTCACGAAAACGATTACTAAATACACATGAATAAAGAATTACTAATAAAAGAACAAGGTGTTGAAGCATTTGAGTTTATCTCAAAACATATTGATAATTCAATTGATTCAAGCGTAATTCTTAAAACAACCAGTATTTTTAATATTGAAGCGATTGAGTTGGTGGAATTAAAAAATATCGTCAACCTTAACAAAATCAATGATATTAATGGCATAAATAAATTTACGCAATCTGTCAATTTAAAACTTCCGACTGATGGTAAATACATTGGATGTGTAGAAACCTATATGCAACGTAAACATCGTTTATTAAAAAAATATCCTTTTTTCATAGCGCAAATTTATTTTTTTCTGGACTTTATTTTTAAACGAATTTTCCCAAAACTATTTCTTACACGCAAATTATATTTCTTTTTAACAGCAGGTAGAAATAGGGTACTATCCAAAGCAGAAGCTTTAGGAAGATTAGTTTTTAATGGCTTTGATATCGTTGAAATTAGAGAAATTGGCAACCTTACCTACTTTGTTTGCAAAAAAACAAATAGACATATTCCTGAAAAAACACCTTCGTTTGGTTTACTATTTAAAATGAAACGACTTGGTAAAAATAATAAGCTCATTACTGTATATAAAATAAGAACTATGCATCCCTACGCAGAGTATTTACAAAGCTATGTTTTTGAAAATAATAACTTAAGAGACGGTGGGAAATTTAAAGATGATTACAGAATAACTAGTTGGGGAAAACTATTTAGAAAACTGTGGATAGATGAATTACCAATGGCCATTAATTTTTTAAAAGGTGAAATAAAATTAGTGGGTGTTCGTCCTCTTAGTCAGCATTATTTAAGCCTTTATTCAGATGAACTTAAACAAAAGCGTTTACAAATTAAACCAGGTTTAATTCCGCCTTTTTATGCTGATTTGCCAGTAACCCTAGAACAAATTATGTCATCAGAACTTAAATACATTGAAACATACCAAAAATCCCCATTAAGAACAGATATCTATTATTTAGGAAAATCCCTGAAAAACATTTTCTTTAAAAACGTAAGAAGTAATTAAATTTAAAACAATTAAATTACTTGTTTTAAACTCAATAATTAATTTAGATAAAGTGTTTTTTTTTGAAAATATATCTTGCTTTTTCAAGTTGATCAATAAAATTAAAATTGATTTCAGAGAAAAAATCATATTTCAATAAAACTATAATGATGAATAAAATAGAAAAAATATTTAAAAACAACAAAACTTGGATATCTGAAAAATTAGCGATTGATAAAAATTACTTTGAAAATTTATCTAAAGGGCAAAGCCCGGAATTTTTATATATTGGTTGTTCGGATAGTAGAGTAACAGCAGAGGATTTAATGGGAGTGCAACCTGGTGAAGTATTTATACATCGTAATATTGCTAATCTTGTAAATAACGTAGATTTAAACGTGATGTGTGTATTAAACTATGCGGTAAGACATTTAAAAGTAAAACATATAGTTGTTTGCGGCCACTATAATTGCGGAGGTGTAAAAGCAGCCATGCAACCAAAAGACATGGGTATTTTAAATCCTTGGTTACGAAACATACGAGATGTTTATAGAACACATAAATTAGAACTCAATGCTATTGAAAATGAAGATGCTAGATACAATAGATTAGTTGAATTAAATGTACAAGAACAATGTGTTAATTTAATCAAAACGGCGGCTGTTCAAGAAGCTTATAAAGAAAGAGGTATTTCTGTTCATGGCTGGGTATTTGATATTCATACTGGAAAACTGATTGATTTAAAAATTGACTTTCCAAAAATATTAGCTGACATTATGGAGATATACAAATTGTACTAAAAAACAAAAAAGATATTTAAAATTATTAAAATACCTGAAATTTATTGAGTTAATTTTTTGGCCTCATTAATATCCATTCTAACTCCATCTTTAAATGCAGCTACAAAACAGTCCTTATAGCCTAGTTCTTTTATTTTCGCTTGATGTTTAGAGGCTTCATTAAAACTATTAAAACTTCCAGAAGTATATTTTACTACCACTCCAACTTTATAAAACCAAACATCACTAACATTGGGAAACTTCACTTTTGCGTCCACTTCTTTATCTGTTGACGCAAATTGCACTTTAAAAACTACGTCCAACTTATGATCTTCAGTTTTAGATTTTTCAATTTCTATAACTTCAGAAACAGTATTCGTCATAACGCTTTTTAAGGATTCTATCTCTTTAATTTTCGCAGAGGCATAAGAATCGTTGTTCCCTTTTAGAGCATTAGCCTTTTGAAATAAATTTAAAGCCTCGGTATAATTTTTATTTCTAAAGTTAACGTCTGCCATCGTAATATATTGCCTGTATTTTTTATCTAGTTCATCTATTTTCATCTGCGCTTTTTGAACTTCGGCTAACGAATCGGCTTTAATTTTTTTCATACGAGCTTCTTCAATTATCTTTGCATTAGCCTCTTCCTTGGCCTTTGCATCTAATTCTAATTTTTCTTTTGCCCTTTGTTCAGCATCTATTTTTGCTTTTGTATTAGATTCTACTGATAAATTTTCTTTATCATTTAATTGACTGTTTTCTTTTTTTACAGCCTCATCAATTTCCTCTTCTATTTTTTCAGCTGCCTTTTCTTCTTTTATTTCGGCAATAGTATATTTTTCTTTTTCCAAGGGAACCTGATTTTCGATGGCATCATCATATACTTTTTTAGTACCTTCTTGCTCATCTTTATATTTTCTAAAGGCTCTAAATAAACAAGCTGCCAAATAATTTTGTCCTTTTTCAGATCCTAAAAATTTTTCTTCTTGCGGATTTGTTAAGTATCCTATTTCTGTTAGTACACTAGGCATAGATGTTCGCCATAATACCCAAATACTTTGTCGGTGTACCCCTTTATCTACTCTACCTGCTTTTTTAGAATATTGTTCTTGTATTTTTAAAGCCAAACCTGCGCTTTGAATCACGTAGCTAGAGGTGTAATTACTCATAATAATGTAACTTTCTTCACTATTTGGATCAAAACCTTGGTATTTTGTTTCGTAATTGTCCTCTAATAACATCGCGGAGTTTTCTCGCTGCGCCACTTTCATTTTACCTTCCTCATTTTTTAAACCCATAACATAAGTTTCAGAACCAAATGGTTCAGGGTTAGCTGTTTCAACCACAATTAATTTACCTTTTGAGTTTTTAAATGTTTTTGGTCGCATTTTTCCAGTTTTCTTATCCTTAATCATCACAGGTTTACCTGCAGCATTACAATGGATAGAAATAAATAGATCTGCATTATTTTCGTTAGCTATTTTTGCCCGATCTTCCAATTCCACAAAAACGTCGGTTTTTCGTGTAAAAATAACTTTAACATCTTTTATATTTTCTTCAATTAACTTACCAAATTTTAAAGCAACCGCTAAAGCAACTTCTTTCTCTTTACAAGTTACACCGTTACAGCCAGGGTCTTTTCCTCCATGTCCTGGGTCAATAACAATAATTTTCACTTTGCGCTTAGGTTCATCGTTTGGGTTATAAAATGAACAAAAAATAAAAACTATTAGGGCTTGAAGTAGCACTAGCTTTATAAAAATATTATATTTTTTTATCATCATATCTGCAAAAAATAACTACCAATTAAACGAGTAATTGTTAGCTTTGTAAGTTTAGGTAAATTTAGTCTCGACTAGTTATTAATACAGTTAAACATATATTTTTTTTACTCTTATTGTTGTTAATAAGTAACTCATTTATATTAGCTCAAACCGAGCTAAAATCGGAGCCTGCAAAAATTAACATGCCTAACTCCTCACTCACAAATACCTTTCAACCTTTATCTGTTTCTCAAGCCCCATTACCAAAAGATACTACTAAAACCTTTAAAGTAGATTCTTTGGATGATGATGAAGATGTAGATCCACTAGAACATCAGGTAATTTATAACGCAAGAGACTCCATAAGATACGAAACCGAAGGAAATAAAGTGTATTTATTTGGTGATGGCTATGTGCTATATGAAGATATGAACTTAAAAGCTGAGTTTATAGAAATTGATAATGAGAAAAATACTATCACTGCTTTTGGAAAAATAGATAGTTCAGGTCATATGGTTGGAAATCCAGTTATGAAGGTGGCAGGGCAAGAATCTTCAGCAAAAAAAATTATATATAACCTTAAAACAAAAAAAGGTAAAATATATGATATCATGACAAAAGAAGGAGATTTGATTCTAAAAGGATCTGAAGTAAAAAAAGATAGTAATAATGTGGTTTATATGAAAGACTTAAAATGTATTCCATGTGAGTTTGAAGACTCGAGGACAATTTTTAGAGCCAAAAAAGCCAAAATTATCCCAGACGATAAAATTGTAACAGGGCCTATGTATCTTGAAATTGCTGGCGTACCTACTCCATTGGGTTTGCCATTTGGCTTTTTTCCAAACACTAAAAAAAGACATTCGGGGATTTTAATTCCGTTTTATGGAAATAGCGATGCTCTTGGATTTTATTTAAAAGATGGAGGTTTTTATTGGGGGATAAATGAAAAAACGGATATGACAATTCGTGGCGATATATATAGTAACGGCAGTTGGGGATTAAGAACACTTAATAATTACTTGGTTAATTATAAATATAATGGTTCTTTATCCTTTGGTTATTCTGAATTTAAAAATGGTGAAAAAGAAGTGCCAGCTTCCTATTCTAAACAAAAAGATATTTCTATTAGTTGGCGCCATAATCAAGATTTAAAAAACAACCCCACTATTAGGTTTAGTAGTGACGTTAACGTGCGAACTTCTAAATACAATAGGCTAAACGCTCAAAATACTGGGCAATATTTAACAAATAGTTTTCAATCAAACATAACCTTTGCAAAAACCTTTAAAATTGGGACCTTAGGTATTAATGCTCGACACGATCAAAACACACAGACCAAACGAATGAATATTTCATTTCCAGAACTCACATTCAACGTTAATCGTTTTTATCCTTTTAAAAATGAGAATCGTGTGAAACAAAATCCCATTGATAAAATTGGGATTAGTTACTTATTTGAAGCTCGAAACACCTTATCAGGAGCTGATACATCTATTTTTAAAGGTAATGTGGGCGATAGTTTAAAATATGGCTTTAGACATTCATTGCCAATATCAACAAACATAACCCTATTGAAATATTTCACATTAACACCTGCATTAAATTTAAGTGCGGTTATGTATACAAAAACTACCGAAAAAGAATTAAATACTGATTCCAACAGAATTTATAGTACAGTCAACCGAAATTTTAAAACAGGTTATGACGCAAATTTTAACACTTCGTTAAGTACTAAATTATTTATGGATTACATTTTTAAAAGTAAATACATAAAACAAATAAGACATTTATTAATTCCTAGCATTGCATATATTTACCGGCCAGATTTTGGGGAAGAGCAATATGGTTACTGGAAAGATGTAATTAGTGATACAATAAATAGAAACAAGACAAAATATTCTATTTTCGAAAATAATTTATTTGGAGGTCCAGCTCAAGGCACACAAAATAGCTTAAGTGTTAATTTAAACAACAACTTAGAAGCAAAAATAAGAAAGAGAACAGATACAGGTTATGTGTTTAATAAAGTAAGCATATTACAAAATTTAAGCTTTGCTGGCGCATATAACTTTGCAGCTGATAGTTTTAATTTGAGTTTATTATCAATGACAGGAAGAACCAAAATTTGGAAATTTTTTGATTTAGTATTTGGTTCTACATTTGATCCATATAAAACAGTAACAAAATCTACAATCGATGGAAATGGAATTGAGACCTTTTCATCATATAGAACAAAAGATTATTTGTTTAATTCGAATAGCAAACTAGCAAATTTCACAAATGGTAATATTGCTATTAATGCTGCCTTCAGTTCAAACTTACTTACCTCAATGGCTAAAAAACCTGATTTAACAAATGGAGCAGAAAGAGGAGCTACTCCTACAAGTACAGCTCAAGCCCAAGAAAAATTACCCTGGAGTTTAAATATTTATTATAACGTCAATTTCACTAAAGTATTTGAAAAACTAAAAGATATTCAAACCTTGAATTTTAGTGGCGATGTAGGAATTACAAAATACTGGAAGTTAGGGGTAACAAGCGGTTATGATTTCACGAACAGAAATTTAAGCTACACAAGTATTAATTTATATAGAGACTTAAAATGCTGGGAAGCTCGTATAGACTGGGTACCTTTTGGATTTAGAAAAAGTTATAGCTTAACAATTAACTTAAAAACAAGCATGCTAAGCGATGTAAAAATACCACGACAAAGACAGTGGTATGATAATTTTTAATGTGCGTTAAAACTATGAATAGTTCTTAGTTGCTTTTTTAAAACTTGATATAATTCGGGTGCTTTTTGAGTACCTATTCGGTAAGTAAAGCCACTACTATCTTTTAGCTGAACAAATTCATTTCCACTTGTAAAAAAACGAATGATACCTTTACTGTGTAAGTTATAAACGGCTCTTCTAAAAATATGTTTTTTATATTTACTTTTTCTGATATGAGTAATAGTATCTAAATTTATTTTCACTCTACGAGCTGTCCAAAATCCATCAATAATAATATAAGTAGAATAAACTTGAGTATGCGTATGTAATATAAACGTTAACATAGCCGAAAACATCATTATCAATAAACCCAATAAAAAAAATATTTTCCCTGAATTTGGGATATCTAATGCCGGATAATGCCCGATTTTGAAAATAGCAACCTGAACAGGCTTTGGATTCTCGCTCCAATAATAACCTACAAAACAAAAAAGTGCAATAATAGTTCGCCAAATAATACTAAGACGATTATGCCCCATGTATTGCTTTTCATCAAATATGTGTTTTTCAGCAGGCATTAATTTTTGTTGTACACAAATCTACAAAATAATTGGCGATCTAATAATTAGTCTTTGTTTTGCATAATGATAAACAATTCTCTTCCTTCACGTGGTTTAATAGAATTATTACAAACTTCCATTTTTTTTACATCCAACATCTCAAAAAACAATTTCTCGTATTCTTCTTTGTTTCCTCCAAACGGAGGCTTGTCTTTATTTAAAATATCATTAAACAATAATCCCACTAATTTACCATTGGGCTTTAATAAGCTTTTCATGTGCTTCACATACTCCTCTCTAAGATTAGGATTAATAGCACAAAAAAAGGTTTGCTCAATAATTAAGTCATACTGACCTTGATGTTCAAAAAAGTCTTGTTGTATTAAGTGATTGCGAGGGAAATCGGGTAAGCGTTTTTTAATGTTTTGCAATGGATATTCAGCGAAATCTAAAACGTAAACATTTTTAAAACCTAAATTAAATAATAATTCAGCTTCATAAGAATTTCCCGCTCCAGGTATTAAAATTTTTAAATCTTTATTATTTAATTGTTCAATATACTTTGCTAAAGGCTCTGATACTTCTCCTAAATCCCAACCAAAATCATTAGTTTCATACCTATTATTCCAATACTTGTCGGTTAAATCAGTCATTGCATTTTTTTTATAAAATTAAGATTTTAATACCTAAATTCATCTAAAATTTAAATGTTGTTAAAGAACCCTCTCATAGCCTTTTTTAAACTCATTCGTATTGAGAATTTGTTGATTATTGTTATTACACAATGGTGCATTAAGTATTTAGTTTTTGCTCCTATTAATGAATTCTCAAAATTCACCCCTACTTTATTTACTATTTCTCTTTTAAGCACTATATTAATTGCAGCTGCGGGTTATATTATTAATGATTATTTTGATGTAAAAACTGATAAAATTAATAGGCCAGAAACAGTTGTTATTGATGTGATTATCAAACGCCGTTGGGCAATGATACTGCATATTATTTTTAATGGTATAGGTTTATTACTTGGTTTATATTTAGCTTTAAAATGCCACAGCTTAAAATTATTAACCTTTCAGATTTTAAGCATTTTATTACTTTGGTTTTATTCTACTCATTTTAAAAAACAATTACTTATAGGAAACATCGTTGTGTCTTTACTGACGGCTACTATACCAATAATGCCATTGGTTTATGAATATTATTTAATTGGTGGTATAGATTCACTCTCCTCTTTTTTAATTGGAGATTTTTTAAAAATTTTAGTAATTATAATAATAGGATATTCAGCCTTTGCTTTTTTAACATCCTTTGCCAGAGAAGTAATTAAAGATATGGAAGATTATAAAGGTGATATACAAACAGGTTGTAAAACTATGCCTATTGTATGGGGAATCATTACAAGCAAAGTAGTTACATTTTTTTTAATTGTTATTACGATTGGACTATTACTACTTGCTAGTTTTAAATTTTACAAAGAGCAACAATACCTTGCTATATATTATATTTTAGGTTTGGTTATTTTACCATTAATAATATTGTTAATTCAAATTATTAGAGCAAAAACAAGTAAAGACTTTAAAATGGCAAGCTTATTGCTTAAATTTGTAATGTTATTTGGCATTGCATTTACAATAATTATAAAATATTTATATGCATAACAGTGTTGCATTATTTTACTTTTAAGCCATATTAATATAAAAAAACAAAAAAATCATGAATAGCGTAGAACAACATATTAAAGAATTTCCTTATCAAATTATTTTAGGCTCAAATTCTCCTCGTCGTCAGGAATTATTAAAAAGTTTAGGTTTTACGTTTTTAAATAAACCTCTTAATGCCGACGAATCATTTCCTATTGATTTAAAAGCAGAGGAAATTTGCTTGTATTTAGCTGAAAAAAAAGCAGATGCTTATGAAGACGATTTAAAAGATGAAGAAATATTAATTACAGCAGATACAATTGTTTGGTGTGAAGGAAAAGTTTTTAATAAACCTGCCAACTTTGTTGAAGGAAAAAAAATGCTGGAAGCTTTGAGTGGAAAAATGCACGAAGTATTTACTGGCGTTTGTTTAAAAAGTGGTAATAAACAAACTACCTTTTATGATGTAAGTAAAGTGTATTTTAAAAAACTAAAGCCCGAAGAAATTGAATATTACCTAACTAATTATAGCCCTTACGATAAAGCTGGCGGCTATGGAGTGCAAGATTGGCTTGGCTATATTGGAATTGATAAAATTGAGGGCAGCTTTTATAATGTTATGGGCTTACCAGTTAAAGAATTGTATGAAGAATTAGTGAAGTTTTAAAAATATTAAGTAAAACTTTATAATCTCTCATCATCCTAAGAATATTCTTTTAATTGAATTAGGATCTACAGTTATTTTTAACCTAAAAATCTAAACATTTCGCAAAATCATCTATACTTAATGAAATATCTTGTATAGAATTAGTATTCTTACTAATATCATAACAGATAGCACCCGAATATATAAACTATCTAAAATTAAAAAATCACTCTATTGCCGATAAAATCATTTCCTTGATAGTATAGTATTGCTTCATTTTTAAACTTTTCTCTCTTCTCCACCCACTTGAGATATTGACGTTAAATAATTCCGATACTTCTTTGTAATTCATATTATTTAGAAAAGCCTTCACATATTCAAAATCACCCTTTTTCCATGAATCTAAATAATCCTCATATATCATAAATAAGTTATTTAAATATAAACTTGTTTTTTCGTTACTAGTAGCAATTAAAAATCGGCTGTCAGTTTTTTTAATTAAATCCAAACGTTCGCGAGCGTCTATTAGTCCAAAACCCAATCTTTCATACGCTGTATGTTTACTTTGAATAGATTCTAAAGTATCATGATATAATACATGTTTTAATTTAAAATCAAGATTATTCTCAATAATACACTCTTCAATATCAAAAATCATCTCTAAAGTTCCTTGCAAACTATTAGTAATGCCCTGAAATTCATTAGTCATTACCATATCCAAATTGGTAATAAAATGTTTTTTATGAATTTTATTAATCACTCCAATTACATTTTGTAACTCCTTTTGGATCCCAGCTTGAGAGCTAGAACCTAAATTTCTAACTGCTGACATTAAGATAAAGTGTTCCATGGCATGTTAAATATTTATATATTTGCACAAATAGCGCAAAATTAAAAAATATTTCGAAAAAGTAGTTGATTTTACTTGGTGAGTAGTAAAAAAGACATATATTTGCAGCCCAATTTAGAAAATTAAAACAAATTAAACGTGGACGCATTAAGTTATAAAACAAAATTCGTGAACAAAGCTAACTCAGATAAAGAGTGGTTATTAGTTGACGCAGAAAATGAAGTTGTAGGTCGTTTGGCCTCTAAACTTGCGTATTTAATACGCGGCAAACATAAAACTAACTTTACACCTCACACTGATTGTGGTGCTAACATCGTTGTTATCAACGCTGAGAAAGTTCGTTTTACTGGTGCTAAAATGGATGATAAAGAATACGTACGTTACACTGGTCACCCAGGTGGACAACGTTTTGCAACTCCAAAAGAAATGTTAGCTAAAAAGCCTGAAGAAGTAATTAAACATGCAGTGCATGGGATGTTACCTAAAGGACGTTTAGGAAGAGCTATCAATACAAATTTATTTGTATTTGCTGGGGCTGAGCATGATCATGCAGCACAACAACCAAAAAAAGTAGATTTATCAACTATTATTGCATAATATAAATGGAAGTAATTAACACATCAGGTCGCAGAAAATGTTCGGTAGCTCGTGCTTATGTATCAAAAGGTACAGGAGTAATCACTATCAACAAAAGAGATTATAAAGAATATTTCAAAACTCCAACTTTACAATACTACGTATTACAATCATTAAACAACGCGAAAGCAGTTGGTGAATATGATGTAAAAGTAAATGTAAATGGTGGTGGAACTACAGGACAAGCTCAAGCAGTGCGTTTAGCTATTGCAAAAGCTTTAGTAGAAATCAATCCAGAATTGAAAAAAGAATTACGTGCAGAAGGATTAATTACTCGTGATCCACGTATGGTTGAACGTAAGAAATTCGGTCAAAAGAAAGCTCGTGCACGTTTCCAATTCAGCAAACGTTAATATTTATTTACAATACATTATACAAACATGTCAAATACATTCAACGAATTATTAGAATCAGGTGCTCATTTTGGTCACTTAAAAAGAAAATGGAATCCAGCAATGGCTCCTTATATTTATGCTGAGAAAAACGGTATTCATATTATCGACTTAAACAAAACTGTAGCTAAAATTGATGAAGCCGCAGCAGCGTTAAAACAAATTGCTCGTTCTGGTAAAAAAATATTATTTGTTGCTACTAAAAAGCAAGCAAAAGATATCGTAGCAGAAAAAGTAAAAGCAGTGAATATGCCATATGTAACTGAGCGTTGGCCAGGTGGTATGTTAACTAACTTTGCTACTATCCGTAAAGCAGTTCGCAAAATGTCTCAAATCGACAAAATGGCTACTGATGGAACTTTTGATAATATTTCTAAGAAAGAAAAATTACAAATTTCTCGTGAGCGCGCTAAATTAGAAACTAACTTAGGTTCAGTAGCAGATTTAACTCGTTTACCTTCAGCTTTATTTATTGTTGATATTTCAAAAGAACATATCGCTGTTGCAGAAGCAAAACGTTTAAATATTCCAACATTTGCAATTGTTGATACTAACTCAAATCCTAATTTTGTTGATTATGCTATTCCAGCTAACGACGATGCTTCAACTTCTGTTGCTTACATCGTAGAGTTAATGTGTAAAGCAATTAACGAAGGTTTAGGTGAGCGTAAAATGGATAAAGAAGCTACTGCTGCTGATGAAAAAGAAGGTAAAAATTCTAAAGAAGAAGCAGAAGAATTAGCAGAAGGCTTAAAAGTAAAAGGTGCAAAATCTGATGATGAAGAAGGTGCACGTAAACCAGCGGCTCGTAAAAGAACAACAGCGAAAAAATAATTTTTCACTACTATAATTTAACGGCCGTTCCTCAAAAGGGAAGGCCGTTTTTTTTAATTTAAAATAATAAAACATAAATAAATAAGACAATGGCAATTACAGCACAAGAAGTAAACAAATTACGCCAACAAACCGGAGCAGGTATGATGGATTGTAAAAAAGCATTAGAAGAAAATAATGGTGATTTTGAACAAGCAATTGATTACCTCCGCAAAAAAGGAGCTAAAGTAGCCGCTAACCGTGGTGATAGAGATTCTAAAGAAGGAGTTGTTTTAGCTAAAACATCTGCTGATAATAAAAGAGGGATTTTAATTTGGGTGACCTGCGAAACGGATTTCGTAGCTATTAATGCAGATTTTATCGCATTTGCTGACTCTATCGCTACAATAGCTTTAGATAAAAATGCAAAAACTAAAGAAGAAATATTAACTTTATCATATAATGGTGATGTTACTGTTGGTGATAAATTCATGGAACAAGTAGGTAAAATTGGTGAGAAAATTGAAATTGGATATTTTGAAGCAATTTCTGCTGAGAAAGTATCAGCATATATTCACCCAGGTAATCGTGTATCGGTAATAGTTGGATTTAACCAAGATATAGCTGATGAAGTTGGTCGTAACGTAGCTATGCAAGCAGCTGCTATGGCTCCAGTAGCTTTAGATAAAGAAGGTGTTACTCAAGATATGTTAGATAGAGAGTTAGAAATTGCTCGTGAACAAATTCGTGCAGAAGGTAAAGCTGAAGATATGGTTGAGAAGATTGCTCAAGGTAAAATTGCTAAGTTTTACAAAGAGTCAACTTTATTAAACCAAGAATACATTAAAGATAATAAAATGACAGTTGCTCAATATTTACAAAGTGTAAACAAAGGCTTAACTGCAACAGCGTTCAAACGTTACGCTTTATCTTAATTTTATTAAAATCCCGATTAAAAAATCGGGATTTTTTTTGTTCTTTTTTTTAATGTCATTGCGAGTGAAACGAAGCAATCTCAAATATGACTCATGTTACTCATCGCTTCAAAATTAAAAACTAACACCCTTTGCGCTCTTTGCAAATGCATTGTGCTCTTTGCGGTTAGAAACTAAACATATATGAAATACAAACGTATACTTTTAAAATTATCAGGCGAAGCCTTAATGGGTAATAAGGGTTTTGGTATTGACCAAGTGCGCTTAATGGAATATGCTAAAGAAATTAAAGAGGCTTACGATGCTGGTTGTCAAGTTGCCATTGTTATTGGCGGCGGAAATATTTTTAGAGGTATTCAAGCAGAAAAAGGTGGTATGGATCGCGTTCATGGCGACTATATGGGCATGCTAGCAACCGTTATTAATTCAATGGCTATTCAATCAGCTCTTGAAGGGTTAGGTGTGCAAACACGTTTACAAAGCGCTATTAAAATGGAACAAATTTGCGAACCATTTATTAGAAGAAAAGCTGTCCGTCATTTAGAAAAAGGTAGAGTAGTAATTTTTGGTGCAGGTTCTGGAAACCCATATTTTACTACTGATTCGGCAGCGGCTTTAAGAGCTATTGAAATTGAAGCTGAAGTTATTTTAAAAGGAACTCGTGTAGATGGTATATATACAGCAGATCCTGAAAAAGACAAAACGGCTACTAAATATGATCAAATCAGCTATGATGAAGTTTACTCCAAAGGTCTTGAAGTAATGGATTTAACTGCGTTTACTCTTTGTAAAGAAAATAATTTACCAATTATTGTGTTTGACATGAATAAAAAAGGTAATCTTCAAAATTTATTAAAAGGAGACAAAGTTGGCACCTTAGTTGTTGCTTAAGCTGTAACTAATTTATAATTATTTGTTATAAAAACATGAAAAACCATAAAACCATAAGCTTAATCATTGTTGCAATTTTATTAACGGCTATTATAAGTTCTTGCCGAGCAAAGGATTGTAGAGGTAGAAAAAAGACCGCTAAAACTGCTATGGGCGGTTGGTTATAAAAAATCACGAAAATCTTAAATCCTCAATCAATTAAGATTGGGGATTTTTTATGCTTTCTATTTTAATGTCTATAATATTTGCTAATTTTGGCTAATAAAAACTAAAACTAACCACTATGTCAAAAGTTCACAATTTTAGCGCAGGTCCTGGTATTTTACCCTTAGATGTATTAAAACAGGCTTCAGAAGCATGTATCAATTTTGATAACATGAATTTATCATTATTAGAAATTTCTCATCGTAGCAAAAACTACGTAGCCGTAATGGACGAAGCCCGCGCTTTAATTAAAGAATTATTTGAAGTTGGTGATGAATATGAAGTGATGTACTTAGGAGGTGGCGCTAGTACTCAATTTGCTATGGTTCCATACAATTTGTTAACAGATAGTGGATATGCCGCTTATTTAAATACGGGTGTTTGGGCAAGTAAAGCTATTAAAGAATCTAAAATTATTGGAAACACTAAAGTGATTGCTTCTTCTGAAGATAAAAACTTTAACTATATTCCTAAAGGTTATGAAATACCTAAAGATGCTGATTATTTTCACATTACTTCAAACAATACCATTTATGGAACTCAAATTAAAAACTTCCCAAAATGCGAAGTGCCTTTAGTATGTGATATGAGTTCTGATTTATTTAGCCGTAA
Source organism: Bacteroidia bacterium (assembly GCA_044238845.1). GTDB lineage: Bacteria > Bacteroidota > Bacteroidia > B-17B0 > Aurantibacillaceae > UBA4416. Next base: position 38,998 of record JBIICN010000021.1, on the reverse strand, counting down.
AGTAAATGCTAAAGACTTTTCTTTAATTTACGCAGGAGCTCAAAAAAACATTGGTCCTGCAGGTAGCACTATGATTATGGTTAAAAAAGATATTTTAGGAAAAACTGGTCGTAAAATGTTATCGATGTTAGATTACCAAGTTCATATCAAGGGTGAATCAATGTATAACACACCTCCTGTATTTCCTGTTTATGTTACGATGTTGACGTTACGTTGGCTAAAACAAAATGGCGGTATTAGCTGGATTGAAGGTTTAAACCAACAAAAAGCAGATTTATTATATAATGAAATTGACAGAAACTCTTTGTTCTACGGTACTACAGCAAAAGAAGACCGAAGTAACATGAATGTATGTTTCTTAATGAATAAACCTGAACAAGAAGCTGAATTTGACAAGTTCTGGAAAGCTGCTGGAATTGATGGTATTCGTGGACACAGAGATGTTGGTGGATATAGAGCTTCTATTTATAACGCGATGCCAATTGAAAGCGTTAAAGTATTAGTTGATGTGATGAAAGAGTTTGAAGCAAAATTCGCATAATTTATAAAGTAAGTACTTTTAAATCCGCATCTAACCATGCGGATTTTTTATTTCTAAAAAATCGAAGAATTGAGCATGATTATTTTAATTATATTAGCAATAATTAATCATGCAACCCGTTATTTATAAGTGAAATACTTTTTATCATACATATTAATTTTAAATGGCGTGCTTTCATTTTCACAAGATAAAGCTCCTGAGTTACCTAAATTTTCGGTTAGAGCCAATATTGGCATACCTAAAATTGCTTCGAGTAAACAATTTCGTAATTCATTTTCAGGAGTTATTACAGCAGATGCAAATGTAAATTATAAACTTTTCTCAAATTTCTTTACAGGTATTGGTTATTCATATACCTATTTTAAATGTCAAAAATATTTTAGAGATCCATTACGTGATAATATTAACACGATATTACGCGTGCAAAATGGTTACTTAAAATTAGGTTATGATAAGTTTTTTAGCGATAAGGGCTTTGCTACATTTTCTGCTAATTTAGGTTACACCACAGGCGAATATGTTAGCGTTAGATACAAATATGATTCGCTTAAAACAAAATATCCTACTACATACACCACTGCATTTGTAGAGCCCATGATTGGCTTATATTTCATGGTAGATCCAAATTTTGCAATAGGAGGTCATTTATCCTATAACTATAGCTTTGCTTCATTCAATCCTTTACAACCACAGTTTAACGAATGGGGACCATACGGCTATACCAGCTTAACTAACAAATGGAACATGAGTATGGTAACGTTGGGATTTGGCTTTTATTACGGTTTATCCAGAAAGTAGATTTACTCAAATCTTAAGCTCTCTATCGGATCTAATTGCGAAGCGCGCTTAGCTGGAATATAACCACTAATTAAACCTACAACTAAGCATACTGTAAACCCAATAAATATCCAAGTCCAAGGCATAAAAAAGGAAGAGCTTAAATTAAAAGAAATTAAATTTGCTGCAATAATTCCCATTAAAATTCCAAAAAAGCCGCCGCAGACGCATATCACAATACTTTCAATTAAAAATTGATTTTTAATTGTTTCAGCCGTTGCGCCTAAAGCTTTTCTTAATCCAATTTCTTTTGTACGCTCGGTAACCGACACAAGCATAATGTTCATCAAGCCGATAGAGGCCCCAATTAACGTAATAATTCCAATAATAATGGCTCCCATAGATGCTTTGCTAGTTAAACCAATTAACATACTCGCTAAACTATCAGCCCTCACAATTTCAAAATTATCATCTTCTCCAAGAGGTACTCTTCTAATTTTTCTGAATAAGCCATTTGCTTCTCCAAGAGCTAATTCTAACCAATAAGAGTTTTTAGCTAAAACACTTATAGTAAAACTCATATCAGGTTTGCTAAAATATTGTCGAGCGGCAGTTAATGGAATAATACACACTTTGTCTCCGCCAAAACCCATACTATTACCTTTACTTTCTAGGACACCAATCACTTTATATTTGCCTCCACTGATAGTAATAAATTTATCCAATGCTTTTTGTTTACCTTTAAATAAAGCAAAATCCACATCTTTACCAATAATAACTAGGTGCGAACCACTAATGATTTCTTGAGGCGAAAAATTTCTTCCTTTTTCTAGAGCGTAACCACTCGTTTCTAAATAATTTTCATCCCCTCCAAATACCTGAATATTTGGATTTGTTTTTTCTGACTCAAATTTTAAACGAGAACTAAACGAAGCCATGGTTGAAACAGCCGTTGTAACAGGAAAAGCAAACTCTTCCTTAAAACGTATTGCTTCTTTATAAGTGATGGATTGATATTTTTTTGCACGTTTACCATGTCTACCAACTCTTACATTCATATCTCTATTTCTAATAGTGAATGAGTTAGCACCCATGCTTGTAAAATTACTATTGATTGAACCTTTCATTGCATCAATAGCTGATGAAATGCCAACCAAAGCAGTAATTCCAAAAAAGATAATTAACATCGTTAAGAACGCTCTTAACTTGTTTCCTTTGATGGAATCAGTCGCTACTTTAATATTTTCTTTTAGCAATAAAGCCATAATGTAAAAATAACTATTAAGTCAATATTAACTTTACCGCTCATGTAGGAAATTACTTCAAACACAAGTTAAACTAAGAGTTGCTCTATAAAACCACCAATTTGCTTTTCTTTGTCTACAAAATGAATTTCTAAAATCCATTCTCTTTTATTACCTGTAACGCCAGGAGTAAACATGTCTTTTTGATTATCAAGATGAATGTAATTCTCTCTACCCTCACCTTCAATTATTTCATGAGGGAAATTCCCGATTAAATGTCCAGCAATGTCTCCTCCAAAGGTCCAACCATACTTAATTGCAAGATTAACATTGTACTGATAATATTCTGCTCCAGTGATACTAGTGTGAGTAAAAAACCAATCACGCGATTCTTTCCATGCCGCTTCAATGTCGGCTTTTAATTTATGCTTTAAAGGGTCGCTTCCGATTACATAAGTTCGTCCAACGTCAGCTTCCCAATCCTCGAATACTGGACCGAAATCAAAAAACAAAATATCGTCACTCTGTATCATTAAATCTGGAGGATTTTCTTTGTAAGGATGCAAAGTATTTTTACCAGCACGCACAATACGTTTGTGCCAAAATTTACGGATGCCAAACAATTCAAACGCCAATGCATATAATTCTTCGTTTAATTGTTTTTCAGTTTTATCTGCTACAATTAATCCATTTTTCAGGGCAACATCAAATAAATGGAATGCTTTTTCTTCTGCCTTTAATAATTCTTGTACGTTTTGAGTTTGCATCTTTAAAAAATTGCGAATAACTTTTTTTATATGTTCTAAAATTAAACTATAATTTAAAGCATTCAAAAAATAAATTAAAAAGTGATCCTCTGTATTGCCGAAAAACCAAGTGTTGGAAAAGAAATTGCCCGTATTTTAGGCGCAACTAACCGACGTGATGGATTTTATGAGGGCAACAACTATCTTATTAGCTGGACATTTGGACATCTATGTACCTTAAAAGCACCAGACGATTACAGTGATGATTGGAAACGCTGGGATTTGAATTTTTTACCAATGATTCCTCCAAAGTTTCAATTAAAAGTAATTGATAACAGTGGAGTCTCAAAGCAATTCAATACTTTAAAATCATTAATGGAACAATGCACCGAAGTTGTAAACTGTGGTGATGCTGGGATAGAAGGAGAATTAATACAACGTTGGGTATTAGCAAAAGCGGCTAATAACAAGCCAGTAAAACGTTTATGGATTTCATCGATGACAGATGAAGCTATTAAAGAAGGTTTTGAAAACTTAAAGGAGAGTAAAGATTACGATTTATTATATGCTGCTGGAAATGCTCGTGCCATCGGTGATTGGCTTTTAGGCATGAATGCTAGTAGATTATATACAGTGAAGTATGCTCAAGGAAAAGGAGTTCTTTCTATTGGAAGAGTACAAACACCTACTCTAGCATTAATAGTAAATCGATATAACGAGATACAAAATTTTACACCTGAAATTTATTGGGAATTAAAAACGACATATCGTGCAGTCATATTTAATTCAGCTAAACGAAAATTCAATAAAAAAGAAGATGCTACTCAAATTTTAGAGAGTATTAAAAATCATTTATTTGAAATTGTTTCGAGTACTAAAAAGAATGCGAATGAAAGTCCGTTACCTTTATTTGACTTAACATCATTGCAAGTAGAATGCAATAAAAAATTAAATTTCACAGCAGATGATACCTTAAAACATTTACAAAAACTATACGAATCAAAGCTCGTGACTTATCCAAGAGTTGATACCACATATCTTCCAGAAAACATGCATCCTAAAATTAAAGGAATTTTAGAAAACATGAAACCATACGAGCAGTTTACGAAGCTATTATTGGATAAGCCTATTAGAAAAAGTAAAAAAGTATTTGATGATAAAAAAATAACAGACCATCACGCTATTATTCCCACAGGAGTAATGCCTCCATCGGGCATGTATTTGCCCGAAAAACAGGTATATGATATTATTGCACGACGTTTCATCGCTGCTTTTTATCCTGACTGTGTGGTAAGCAACACCGTTGTGTTAGGTGATGTGGATGGAAATGAATTTAGCGCGACTGGCAAAGTGATTTTGGAAGAAGGATGGCGAGTGTTATTCCCAAAAAAAGATTCGGCAAATTCAGATGATAAAGAAAAAGATGATGAAGAACAATTGATGCCTTTGTTTGTGAAAGGAGAAAAAGGAGAACATACTCCTGATTTACAAGAAAAACAAACGCAGCCACCTAAAATGCATACCGAAGCTACTTTGCTAAGAGCTATGGAAACAGCTGGAAAACAAGTAGAAGACATTGAATTAAGAGAATTAATGAAAGATAATGGTATTGGGCGACCATCGACTAGAGCCAATATTATTGAAACTTTATTTAAACGAAATTACATTACTCGTCAACGAAAAAATTTAGTACCAACGATTACTGGTATTCAATTAATAAAAACTATTAATAACGAATTATTAAAATCCGTTGAATTAACTGGAATTTGGGAAAAGAAATTACGTCAGATTGAAAAAGGTGAATACGATCCTCATTTGTTTTTAAATGAAATGAAAGACATGGTTTCGGATTTAACTAAAGAAGTAAAGTATGAACAAGGTCAAATGATTACCATTGAAGCGGAAGCTTTAAAAGCCTCTGCTTCCGATAAATCAACAACAACAAGAGCTGAAAATGTTTTAGCAAAAACAGAAAACGTTTCAGATAAAAAGAAAGAACCAAAATCAGAGGCGCCAATTACTTGTCCTAAATGCAATACTGGAACTATTATTAAAGGGAAATCGGCATACGGTTGTAGTGAATTTAAAGTAGGCTGCAACTTTAAAATCGGTTTTGAATTTGGAGGAAAGAAATTAAGTGAAAAACAATTGTTTACACTTATTCAAAAAAAGAAATCACCTAGTATTAAAGGTTTTACAATTAATAACCAAAAGGTTAATGGACATTTAATTTTAAATGCAAATTATGTCACAGAGTTTATTGAAGAGCAAGAAAAAATAAAGACTCCTAATGCAATTGGTGAAAATCAGCCTTGTCCAAAATGTAAACAAGGTTTAATTATAAAAGGAAAAACTGCTTTTGGATGCAATCGTTTTAGGGAAGGTTGTGATTTTAGATTATTATTTTCGTAAAAAAAGGTTCTCATTCAAACAAATCGAATGAGAACCCTAAAATCATTTTCCTTCTGAAACGAGCGCATAATTATTTTCGTTATGTATAAATGAATGATAACTATCCGAAAGCACCAACATCTTTTCTTTCTTGTCAATAAATAAGATTGCAACAGGCATATCTTCTGTTTCTGATGTTTCCTTTAATAAATTCTTAGATAATTCTATTTCAAATTCATGTGTATCATCCTCTAAATAGCTCAACCCTTTGGGAACTCTGGTATCAACAACAATCATTTTATCATCACAATTGTCGGTTTCATAAAGAATAGTATAAACATTATTAAATTCGAACGAAAAGTAAATCGCTCTTTTAGATTTACTCTTCATTGAATCGACTACTTTACCTTTATTATATACAGATACTGTATAAGATGAAGTGGGCAAACCATTAAAAAGTGCTTTTCCTTTAACCTCTAATACACCTTGTTCAAAATAATTGTTTTGAGATGAGACTTTATAAGTCGTTAGTAGCATTATTGTAACCACTACTATTAATTTTATCTTTTTCATGTTATATATTTTTTCCATATACACACGAAACTCTGTGCCGAAAAAAACAAACAATAGAAAAAAACAATAATATCAGGCCTTTTCAAAGAATGGCTCTAAAAATCATAACAAAAAAACATCCATCAACTGGAAATTTTTCCAAAAAAGCACACCGCACAAGGGCGGGTGCTTTTAAAATTAGAAGTGAGAATTAAAAATAATAACTTCTCGAACTGTTATTACACTTCTAAATTATGAAAAAATCATTTCTTATTTTCATTTGAAGATACTTTGGGTGCTAAAGCATCTACTTCATCTTTATTATGAGTCAATTTAAAATAATTTTCACTAGCCTCTAATAATTCCTCAGATTTATTAATCATAACAACTGCCACTGGCAAATCTTCTGTTTCAGGGCAATTTCTAGTAATCGTTTGTGTCATTTCAACTTTAAAATCAAAGGTTTCATCTTGCATTGCTTTTAAACCTGCTGGCACTTTAGTATTTAAAATTACAATTTTATCTCTACAATTATCTTTCTGAAATAAAAAAGTGTACACCTTATCATAATCTAAATACATATGAACTGGCTTTCTAGTTTTTACAAAAACAGAATCTAAACGATGTCCATCTAAAAAAACAGAGACCGCATAGCATGATGTTTTTTCATCATTGAACAAAGCAGAACTTGAAATTTCCAAAGCTCCTTCATATGAATTAGATGTTTTCTTTTGAGAAAATGTAGTTAATACTATCGTATTAAAAACTACTAATAATACAATTATTGTTTTCATAACTTAATTTATTTTTAATAAAATTATTCAATAAGCTTATTTTAATCAAGATTAAATCACAACTGTACCAACAGATGTAAGTTTTTAAAAAAAATAGTATTATAATTAAAATAATAAAACAACAATGTATAATAGCGAATAGCTCAAAACATTGATTAGTCTATAAAAAATCATCATTATAATTACAAATTATTTTTTAATGGATGTAAGATTATTAGCCATTTAGATGTAATAAAAAACCGAAAAGTATGTTAAAATAAATAATAAAAACAGAGAAAGAAATGATTGTTTAACAATCTTACAAAGACATATTTTATAGAGACATCTTATGACGGTAATTTTATATAAAAAGCTTCAACTAACTTAATACATCGTCAAATAAAAACACAAACGAGAAATCAACAAATTTTATCGAAACAATAAAGATCCATCACCATAGCTCAAAAACCTAAATTCATTATCTAACGCATATTGATAAACCCTTCGCCAATCCTCGCCAATAAAGGCAGCTACTAATAAAATTAAGGTACTTTCAGGTTGATGAAAATTGGTGACTAATGCATCAACTACTTTGAAATCATAACCTGGTACAATTAGAACACTGGTTTTAGCAAAAAGTGTTTTTAGTTGATTTTGTTGTAGATATTGAATAATACAGCTAATCGAATCTTTAAAACTCATCGTACTTAAATTAGATTGATAAGGTTGCCATTGATCAATAACTAATTCGCTTAGCTTAATTGTTGGATTATTTCTAATTTTTTCGCCAAGCCAATACAAACTCTCTAAAGTTCTTAATGATGTTGTGCCTACTGCGGTTATAGGTTTATCATGATTATCAAATAAATATTGCAGCGTAGATAATGATACATCAATATATTCGCTATGCATATCATGTTCGGCCATTGTTGGAGATTTAACTGGCTTAAAAGTACCAGCACCAACATGTAAAGTTACATAGGATGGCAAAATATTTTTATTTTTTAGTTTTTCAAATACTTGACTCGTAAAGTGTAAACCAGCAGTTGGTGCAGCTACCGAACCTTCTTTTTGTGCATATATAGTTTGATAACGTTCTAAGTCAATATCTTCTGTTGCGCGTTTTAAATATGGAGGAATAGGAATGGCTCCCGCTATCTGCAATACTTCGGCAAAAGATTTATCAGCTGGTTCCCATGTAAATTCCAAAATAAATGCACCTTGTAATCTTTCGATAATTTCTGCCTTAATAAGTAAATCATTCGTTTTTAAATAAACATAGGCATCTTTCCATTTGGCAGCACCACCTAATAAACATTTCCATTTAACTTTTTGTTTTTGATTCATATTTGCATATACATCAGCGGCATCTGATATAGGTTCTAAACAAAATATTTCGATGTCTTTTTGATTAGTAGTCTTAAAAAACAAACGAGCAGGAATCACTTTTGTATTATTAAAAAACAATAATGTATGGTCAGATAAAAACTCATCTATGCAATTGTAATGAGATTCTGCTATAGTATGTTTTTTATAAACTAGTAACTTTGATAAATCCCTTTCGGATAAAGGATATTTGGCAATACGCTCATTAGGCAAATCATAAGAAAAATCCTTAATTGAAATTTGTTGTGGCTTCATACGTAATTCTGATTAAAAAAATCAGTAAAATAAATAAGCAACAATAATATTAATTTTTTTCTAGTAAATACATTTCAACTACAATTACTTATTCAATGACACTTTTTTAACTAACACATCTGACCCCACCTGCATTTTTATAAAATACAAACCATTAGGTTCATGAGATAAATCAATTATTTCTTGTTCACTATCTAACATTCTCGTAAAAACTTCTTTACCTACAACATCTAATACAGTTAATTGGGCATTTGTTTTTTTATTCAATCGCAAATTATAAAATCCTGAAGATGGGTTTGGATACAAATTAAAATCTACCAAGCTATTTGTGTGTAACCCATTTACATTAACGCATGATATGATTGCCTTCCATCCAATGGTTGCATAACCAGCATCCGAATGAAACTCAAAGGTTAAAGCTCCGCTTGCATCTGTAGAAATAATTTGTCCAGGTGAATTAGTTCCGCAAAAAGTCCCTAATAAAGGAGATGAATTGGAAGGTCCATCATAAATTTTCAAATAATCATATCCACAGCTTGCATCATCTTCAATATCAAAAATAATAAAATCAGTTTTTATTGATTGCCCTGAAGATAATGGACTAATTGTTTTTATGTAATCCGTATTATCATTATAAACATTTTCGCCTGAAGCATCATAAAAAATAGAAGAACAAACATTTTCAGGGATATTATTCATTAAAACAATAACTCCTATAATTATTTTTTTAGTGATATAAATAGAATTTGCTCCGTCTGAGATTAAAAATTGTAACTCTATTTCCGTTCCTAAAGGTGTATTAGCAGCAATACTAATATTAAATGTAGTTGGAATAGTTTGCCCAACACTAATAACACCAATATTGATTGGAGAAGTATTTACAGATACAAAGCCTGAATTTAATCCAATAGCTGTGCAAGTTACGGTTGACTGATTAGAACTTAACTGCCCTAAATTTAAAGCATTTACTTTAATATTAGCAGATTCTAAAGGTTCTATAAATCCATTTAAATCATTATCACCTGTTAAACCAACATACATTAAATTTAATGAAGGACCTGCTGTTCCACGCCCTAATTTATAAGTCATATTATTAGTTACGGCACCAATATCCCAAACTCTTAAACCACTAGGATTACCATTATAAAAATTTGATCCAGGAGTAGTTGAATAACTATATTCGGGATTAAAAGCAGAGCTAAAACAGGCATTACTTTCGCTACTATAATTATTATCTGCATGTTCTAACCACACTTCATGATGTGTAGTTTGATTATTACCATTTCTATCAATATGCCAAATAGTTAATCCTTCATCTGGAATACTAGCACTTCTTCCTGTTTTCAATCTATTTTCCAATAAAAAAAACTCATTCGTGTCGTTTAAATTTCGAAACCTATAACATGTCATCGAATTAGCAGTATCTGTATTTAATCCATTAAAATTGGTCACATCTACAACTTTTCCCCAGCCTACATTACTTCTAAATAAGGGATTTGGAGGAACTGGATCTGTAGAACTGCCATACCAACACATTAAATCAAACGACCCAATACCATCTGGTCCGCTTAAATTATCATATTTATATGTATCAGGCCATTTGCAAATCATATGTCCGTTTTCATGGGCAACAGTTGCTAGTGTTAAAGGATTATTAGCAGGCGAACAATTATAATCGTTACTAAAAACTCCATTTGAACTAAACCCTGTATAATTGCCCTTATGAAACCACATACCTTGGGCCCAATTTGGAGGATTGCCTGTGTACATTAAATTAATAGCTTGAATACTTCCGTCTGGATTAACAGATAAAGTAGAAAAATCAAATCCCGTAGTTGCAATCCAATTTAAGGCTAATCCCAAAATTTGTTTAGCACCCTGTGCATAAGGCATTGCATCATATTCTGCAAATGTTAATGGAGCTCTAAAATAACCATACACAACATTTTGATAATCAACCAAGCCTCCAGAAATATCTTTATAAAATTTACGTAAAGAGCCAGTATTTCCAAAATTATTATAAGCTAAATCATTACAAAAATTATCAAACTCTGCCATTGGCAAGGTTCCTATTTCATCAGAAAAATCAACTACAATACATAAGCCTTTAATATTGCCAGATAATAAACCTGTTGGAGTTCCGGTTATTCGATGATCAATACTGTTTTTAGATATAGCATTTTCCTTATCGTCGCCTTCCAATAGAATTCTATTCTTTTTTACTTCGTTTTTTTGTGCAATTGGTAATATATCCGCGTGTTTAGCAATAGGAATATCATTTCTTAATGAAGTTAAATTATTTCGTACACCTTTGTATACTATTCCGGTTGAAACTAATTTCATCTTATCTTCGGAAAGAGAAGCATAACAAATCCAACCAGTTGTTTTATCTCTTATTAATGTATATTCATCCAATCCTTCGGCACGAATATAAAACTCGTTACCAAACAACCTCACATCAACTACGCTGCCGTCAGGTTGCTTAAATTGTTGTATTTGTCCTTTAAACGGAGCCGCCAACATCTGTGTAGTTGAAAATGATAAGTAAACTACTATGGATAAAATAAATTTCATAATATATAAATTAAAAACATGAAGCCACTACATTTGTACTAAGTTAATAATTTACATAGATAATACCTAGATATTACTTGTTAAAAAAGGATTCTAAAACCAAGAACACTAATTAATCATAACTTTTATAACCTTTAGTTGTTTTATTAAACTAACTTTAAAAGGACTGAACAATCAGTTAAAAAAAGTTTATGAATCAAGACAATGAGTTTGAAAAAATTATCGAAAGTTTTATAAAAGATAATGTTGGTATTGATGATCATTTTATTAGTAATGATTTATCACAACACCTTAAGCAAAATTTATTAAACTTATACGAAAAAAAACAACTAGTAGCAGCTGGCACTGGCAACAACAATAAGCTGTCACATAACTTAGATGTAAGAAGCGATTTAATATATTGGCTTGATAGAAAACATGAAAACCAACATGAAAACGATTTTTTTGACCAAATAGATGATTTTATAAAATACCTAAACCGCAGTTGTTTTGCAGGTATAACTAGCTATGAGTTTCACTACTCGTTATATGAAATAGGGAGTTTTTACCAAAAACATCTAGATCAATTTAAAAATAATACCAATCGAAAATACTCAATGATTAGTTATTTAAATGAGGATTGGCAAGAAAAAGATGGAGGAGAATTATTGATTTATCAAAACTATAATGATAAAAAAATAAATCCCACACAAGGTAAAACGGTTTTCTTTAAAAGTAATGAGCTTCAACATGAAGTACTAGTTACTCAAAAAAAGCGAATGAGTGTAACTGGCTGGTTAAAAAGAGATTGATATTTAGCTCGAGAATAATCTCAAAATTATGCTACAAAATATTTTTTTTATTAATGGCTAAGTTTAAATAGCTAATGTTTTATCATTGATATCGAATTTCACTTCAATTGGCATCAAAATATACAACACTCGTTAGACTCACTAATTTTATTTTTTGACAAAAATCCCCATCTTTTCTAAATCCTCCAAATAAATTCGCTTGCCTTTATATATAACAGTTACAAAAGCATCTGTTTGCCCAGCTTTAATTACTTTTATATTGTGTTCAAATGCTTTAGCCAAGGAACTAAAATTACCACCAATAGTAATACGAGTAATTCCGTCATCCAATAATATATTTTCAACTTCTCCTAAGCCATTTAAGTGCTTATAAGTATAGTTTTTAGGATATTTATATGCTGCAATCTGAACTCTAAATTGCAACCCTTCTGCTGATACATCTCCATACAACTCACTATAATATTTTATTTTTTCTTGCAATGAACTGTTAGGTTTTAAAACTGGCATTTTTGAGGCAATTTCAGTTTTAATTGGTTCTTTAACCGATTCCTTTATTGGTTCAATAACCGTTACAGCTGAAACAACAGTATCCTTAGGAGTTTCTTGAACAACTATAGGTTCAGAAAAATCAACATCAAATAACTTTTCATCATACCCTTCCAAATTTGTTGTATTCATATCTAAAGTTTTATATGCATATGATTTATATTTAAACGTTAATCTAAAATTACCACCTGCTGGAAGAGACACTAGATAATTACCAGTAGAAGAATTACTAACAAACTCTCCAAACTTTTTATTATTTTGATCTAAAATTTCAACTAAAATAGTTGATGCTATTGGCGAACCTTTTTCTGTAATTTTACCTTTAATTAAATAAATGGAAGGTTTTTTTCCAACATAGCCTGGATAAACCGTATAAATATCTTTTAACCCATGTCCCCCAGCTTTAGCTGATGCATAATAACCTCTATCGCCATTGGCAGATAAGACATAGTAGATATCATCGTCTGTTGTATTAATAGGATAACCTAAATTTATTAGTTTACTAAATGTTGAATCTTTCCAATTTAAACGTGATTGAAAAATATCATATCCACCCATACTATTTTTCCCTTTAGAACTATAAAACAAAGTTACTCCATCTGGATGAATAAAAGGAGCGTCATCATCTAATGCGGTATTAATACTATCTCCTAAATTAACCACATTACCCCAAGTACTATCTGGCAATAAAGTAGCTCTGTAAATATCCTTACCTCCAAAACCACCACCTCTTTCGCTACTAAAGTATAATTGTTTTCCATCTGCTGTCAATGAACAACTTCCTTCCCAAGAATATGAATTTACCTGCCCATTCAACTTTTGAGGAACCGTCCATTCTCCAGTTAACGAATTACTCATGTAAATATCACCGTGATCATCGCCACTATCACGATAAACAAATAAATAAAAACCATCAGCGCTTAATGCAATTGCTCCATCATGCGAGGTTGTATTTACGTTATCAATAGGAACTGGCTTAGTCCATTGACCGTCAATATGAAGCGATTGAAAAACATCTTCATAATAAGAACCATGAATATCTGCCTCTTTAAATTCATTTTGTAAACCACCCTTACTCTCAACTCCTCTATATGTATATATCATGATAGATTCATCGGCCGAAATAATTGGAACATACTCATCATTTTTAGTATTAATTGCATTTTCGAAATTATTAATCTTTGCACCTGTTGGACGAGCATACAACTCTTTTCCATTGATACAATATTGCTTTAATTGCTCTCCCTTCTTCTTAGCTTCTGGAGCTATTTTTTTCTTAGATAAATATTTATCTACTAAAACAAGTGCCTCGTCAAATTTGTAATTAAAATGATTGGCTCTACTTAAGTCATATTCTATCTCATCTACCTTTTTGTTTTTTTCGTAAACTTCACTTAATAGTTTTAGGGATATTTCATGCTTATCACTTCTATACAATCCGCATTTGCCATAGCAGTATTTTAAAAACTCCTCTTTAGGATGTTGATTATATAAATTCTCAAAAAATGGCAAAGCCAAAGCAAAATTCGCATCATCCATCATCATCACGGCACTTTGCATGGAGTCACTTTCTGTTTTTCTCCATTTTTTGGTATTAGTAGTTTGTGAAACTAAATTCACAGTCAGAAAACAAAATAATACTAGTAGTAAATAAATTTTTGATAACATATAAAACGTATAAGTGTGAGAGTCTAAAATACCACAAAATACGGATTGGTAATCAACATTTTTATAACAAAGAAGGAATTAATCTAAAACATCAAGACTACCTAAGCCTTCTCTCAAAACAACCAATTCATCTTGAGAACAATCTATAACAGTTGAGGCATACAAATTTCCAAAACCACCATCAATAACCATATCTACTTTTTTCTCGTATTCACGATAAATAGCTTCTGGATCTGTAAAGTAATCTAAAATATCATCGTACGGATTATGTAAACTAGTTGTAATAATTGGATTACCCAATTCAGTGATAATTGTTTTGCAAATAGTATTATCAGGTACACGAATACCAACTGTTTTTTTATTTTGCTTTAATAATTTAGGAACATTGTTGTTAGCCTCTAAAATAAAAGTATACGGACCAGGCAACGCCTTTTTCATAATTCGAAATAATGAATTTGAAATAGGACGAGCGTAATTAGACAAATGACTTAAATCGCTACAAACAAATGAAAAGTTAGCTTTTTCGGGTTTGATGTTTTTTAAGCGGCATACTTTTTCGATAGCCTTTGGACGTGAAATATCACAACCAATCGAATATACCGTATCGGTTGGATAAATAATAACACCGTCATTTTTCAAACAATCAACAATTAGTTGAATGTCTTTTGGATGCGGATTATCGTAATTGAGTCGTAGTAGCATAGAGTAAAGTTACGAAAAATCATGGCTATTCCTTATTTGAAATTGGACCATAAACTATTTTTTAATTATTCAACTCTTCAATTACTTCATCGTCAGCAAATACTACATGAAAAGTATTTTTATACACTCTCACTTTTCTGATGTTTTTTTGTGCATCTTCATATTTAACAACGTATATTCTTTTATAAAGCGATGGCTGAAATTCGGATAAATATCTTCCGTTTTTTTCATTTATATAAGCTTTAATTTTCCGATCTAATCTTTCTTTTCTAAGAAAATAGAAAACAAACGCTATTGGAACAAAAATTAACCCGTTCATTTGTATAATTATTTCGTAATCACCTCTATTAAAGGCTTACCAGTTGTTCCATTTGGAAAAGACAGATGTAACATGGTTGCTATAGTTGGAGCAATATCCACCACATTTACTTTTTTTACTGAAAACCCTTTAGGAATGTTAGCTCCATAAAATAACAATGGCACATGCGTATCGTAACTATAAGATGCGCCGTGAGTAGTTCCTTTATTGTGATATTCCATCCAAGCTGGGTTATACGAAAAAGCCACATTACCGCTTCTCACATGATTATATCCTTTTTGAATTAAATATTTAAACGAATCATCGGTATAGTTTTCATATTTTAAAACTTCTGATGGATAGGCTTCTGCAACACCTTTTACAGTCAACATGAAATTTGCCAAGGTATGCTCTACTGCAAATTTATTTAATTTCATAGATGCCATTTTGCTTTCATTTAAAAATATTTGTTGATTAGATAATGAAGACAATAAACTATCTCCATATTGATTTTGACAAAAAGTTTTAATAGTCTTCGTTAGCTCTTCCTCGTCCATATATCCTCCTGGTATTTTTAAATCCATTAAATGTGCTGGTACATCACAAGCTCCATGGTCGGCGGTTAAAAATACCACATAATTATCTTTACCTAAAGATGTATTTAGTGTATTTATTAATTCTTCTAAATCTTTATCTAAACGTATATAAACATCTTCAACCTCAACACTTCGAGGTCCATACGAATGTCCTACATAATCTGTAGAAGAAAAACTAATACATAACATATCGGTTTGTTTTCCTTTTCCTAATTGCTCCGCTTTTAAACATGCTAAAGCTAAGTCCTTAGTAATAGTATTACCAAAAGGTGTTGCCTTGATGATTTCAAAATTATTTTTATCTAATTGCGCATTATATTGATAAGGAAAAATCGCCGTATCTTTTTTATTTGGTGCTGCCTCATAATTATTTTTATCGGCAATACTTTCGGTATAACCTGCAATGGGATACATCGTATTCCAACCTTGAGATAAATATTTATTGGCTAATTGTAAATTATTAAATTCATTAACCCAAGCTGGCAACTCGTTCATATAATGAGAACTTGAAATAAATTTACCATTACTGCCATCAAACCAAAAAGCTCCGTTGGCGCTATGACCAGCAGGTAAAATAGAACTTCTATCTTTTAAAGATATCGCAAATACTTTAGCTTGTTGATTGGTATTTAATTTTAATTCATCACCAATGGTTGTTACTAATAAATTCTTTGGCGACATTAAACCCGCTTTACTCTCTGTACCAACCGACTTTACTTTACTATCCTCAGTACAGTAAGTCATTTTATTTTCTTCTTTCACAAACCAATCATTGGCAATAATGCCATGCGTTGCGGGGCTTGTACCAGTATAAATAGATGCGTGACCAGGGCCAGTAAATGTAGGCACATAATTATATTGAGCATTACGATAAAAATAGCCTTCGTTGATAAGTTTTTTAAATCCACCATTACCAAACTTATTCCAGTAACGATAAATATAATCTTGACGCATTTGATCAACTACAATTCCAACTACTAACTTCGGTTGTTTTAGTTCGGGTACTACTGCGGCTGTTTTATTTTGAGCAACTAATGAATTTGCAATTACTATTATTCCTACTATTATTCTCTTCATTTTGTAAATTTAATTCAACATATGTATATTTTGCGTTAGGGATTGCCGCTATTTTTTATTTTTCTAATTGGTAACGGCGAATGCGAGTATTTGCAGTGAAAGTCCTTTTTGCTTGCCTCGTGCAAAAGATTGCAACGAAAGGGCCACTTTGCTCCTATATCATGCGCAAGTAAAGCCCAAAACTATTTTATTATGATGTTCATGATGATTTATCTAATGTTTGAAATACCGAATTGTTACTCACAAATTCAGGAACAATATCTTTCATTTTAGCAACAATACGTGTATTATCTTGTGTATTAAATAATGAAATTAATTCATTAATAAATTGAGTCACCTCAGCAAATTCATATTCTCGCACTTTGCCAACTAATATTTGCTGGTGATGAGTAGCCAATGTATTTTCCGAACTCGCTAATAATTCTTCAAATAATTTTTCCCCTGGACGCAGGCCAGTATAAATAATTTTAATATCTCTATCTTCTTTTAATCCAGATAACTTAATCATCTTACGAGCCAAATCAACAATCTTCACTGATTGTCCCATATCAAACACAAATATTTCACCTCCTTTGCCCATGCAACCAGCTTCTAACACTAACTGACATGCTTCAGGAATGGTCATAAAGAAACGTGTGATATCGGGATGTGTAATCGTAATTGGCCCGCCTTCTTCGATTTGTTTTTTAAAGCGAGGAATCACAGAACCATTAGACCCTAATACATTTCCAAAACGAGTGGTAATAAATTTTGTTTTTGAAATTTTCCCTAAACTTTGCGTGTATATTTCCGCAATACGTTTAGATGCACCCATCACATTAGTTGGATTTACTGCCTTGTCAGTAGAAATCATTACAAATTTCTCCACATTAAACTCTACAGCTAAATCAGCTACTGTTTTGGTTCCTAAAATATTCGTTAAAATTGATTCAGAAGGATTATTTTCCATCATTGGCACATGCTTGTATGCCGCAGCATGAAATACAACTTGTGGTTTAAAGGTATTAAACACATTATGCATTCGCTCTTTATTACGAACATCTCCTATAACAACTTCATGTTTTTTTAAATTAGATTTTTCGTTAAACTCTAATTCTAATTCATGCAATGGACTTTCAGCTTGATCTAATAACACTAATAATGTAGGATTAAACTTAGAACACTGACGTGCTAACTCTGCGCCAATAGAACCAGCTGCTCCAGTAATTAAAACAACTTTATGATTGATTTGCTCATTTATTAATACATTATCGAGTTTAATAGGATCACGCTCTAATAACTCTTCAATATTAATACTCTTAATTTGATTGAAACTTAATTCACCATTAATCCATTTTGCAACGGGAGGAACGTTTAATACTCTTACGCTTAGTTGCAAACACTCGTCAATAATTCTATTTTTCTTTTCAGGAGATAGATTTTGAATACTAATAATAACAGACTCCACCTCATTTTCTTTTACTAAATCAGCTAATTTAGAGGTTGGATAAATAAAAGCTCCTTCTAAACTTCTTCCTTTTTTCTTTTCATCATCATCTACAAAGCCTACTACTTTATAGCGAACTGCTGCATCTCTATCTAATGTACGCTTGGTAATGATACCACTCTCTCCTGCACCATAAATAATGACTTGAGTTTTTTGTTTTTCGGGATTTTTATTCTCAAAATAAATAGCCTTTATAGCCAAGCGAGAACTTATCATTATAAAAATAGTAACTAACGCGTCTATTACAATAACAGACTGAGGAATGATATAATAGCCTAATAGTATTTGACGAGTGAAAATATTAACTATAAATAAAAATAAACTACTAGCTAACACAATAACAAAAATTCTTGTTGCATCTTTAGCACCAGTGTACCTTACAACTCCTTTATATGTTTTTGAAACAATGAATGCAATTAATCTAACACACAATACTAAAACATAATCGTAGGGTAAATTTTTTAAATCTTCGGCCGGAATAGATTTAAAATTAAAACGCAAGAAAAAAGCAAGTGTTAATGAAAACGCACAGATTAGTAAGTCAATCACTAAAATTGACCAGCGCGGTAAATTATACTTCCAAAAATATTCGAGTATTTTGTGCATCCATGTAAAAGTACATTTTTAGGAGGAATAGGCAAAATGGAAACATTAATAATTAATAACTCAAATAAGGCAAAATCAACCTCAACTTTTCATCAGAAAAAACACCTAAATCTCTAAAACTTTGTTCAGTCAACTTTCCATGTTTTAATCTAAAATTAACCACGGCTTGTGCTGTTTGAAAATTAAAATAAGGGTGCTTACGCAATGAATTAAAATCTATGGCGTTAATAGGGATTTTAGAAACGGAATTAGGATCGAGTTTAATTTGTGAAGATAAAAGCACAAAAGTACTATCTGTCATACCGTACACTTCTTTTAATTGATTAATAGAATGAAAGCCTCCTAACATAGCTCTATATTTCATAATCCGTTTGGTAAAACCTGGCCCAATGCCTTTTAAATAAACGATTGACAAACTATCTGCTGTATTAATCTCTACTAAAGTTTTTGTATAAACTTTCTTTTCATAAACTCGAGCAGTTGGATAAACTGTATCTCGCTTAAATTCACTTGTCGAATTTGGAATTAAAATATAAGATTCCAGCTCTTCATATAGATCTGACGGTAAACCATATAGCTTCTTCAAATCTTCGGGCTTAAAAAACTTCCCACCTTTACTTCTAAATTTAATTAAAGTAGCACTCAACTTCTTAGACATCCCTAATTTTTGCGCATCTTCTTCGCTAACTGTATTAGGATTAAACACAAAACGTTCGTTTGAAATCTTGATTTCTGAAGAAACTTTTGTAACATTATCTGGAGTTAATTCTGTTTCATAGTTATTTACTTGCTTTAAATCTGAAGGCGCTATAGTTATAAATTGAACTGAATTTGAATCGTTTTGCAAAAGTGGCATCAGTAATCTAATTCCAAATAACATCGCAATAATAATACAGAGAACAAAAACCCCATTGCGTTCTTGTTTGTTGAAATGAAAAAAATTAAATAATAAAGATTTAATTTTCTGAAACACCATGTTTAGTTCGTTTAAACATATAATACACTGGCACACCCAAAGCAATGATTAATAAACCCATACCGCAATTAAACGTTTTATACACTAATAAATCAATGCAAATTAGCGTGGTTAGCACGATATATAAAGCTGGAACAACAGGATAACCAAACGCTTTATAAGGACGCTCTGCATCTGGCATTTTTTTACGTAATACAAATAAACCTGTAATGGTGATGATATAAAATATTAAAGAAGAAAAGGTACAATAATCTAATAAATCTCCATAAGATCCACTTAAACATAATAAAGAAGCCCAAATGCCTTGAAACGTCATTGCTCTAGCAGGGACGTTAAACTTATTTAATTTAGCCGTACTCTTAAAAAACAAGCCGTCTTTTGCCATTGACTGAAACAACCGAGAGCCCGCTAATATTAATCCATTATTACAACCAAAGGTGGATACCATAATTAAAGCAGCCATTAAATATTTAGCAATATCACCAAAAACTACAAATAAAGCCGCCGTTCCTACTCTATCCTTTTGAGCAAACATGATTCCTTGCTCTGCAACTGTTTGAGCGTTTGCGCTTCCCTCCAATGGCAATAAACATAAATAAGCCACATTAGCTAACACGTAAATCAAAGTCACAATACATACTCCGAAAAATAAACCTAAAGGAATATTCCGTTTTGGATTTTCTACTTCTCCTGCTATAAAAGTGACATTATTCCAAGCATCACTACTAAATAACGACCCAATCATCGCTAATCCTAAAGCGGTGGCTAATGACATTCCTGATAAAGATGTAAATGCACCGGAAGCATCAATACCTTTTGCCTCCCAAGCATGAGCCGTATTATTTGAAAACACCTCGCTATGAAAACCATAATAAATCCCCACAATAATTAAGGCAAACAAAGCAATTAATTTAGCAGAAGTAAAAATGCGTTGAATGGCTTTTCCGTTTTCGATACCACGTGTATTGATAAAAGTTAAGAGAGCAATTATAAAAATGGCTAATAATTGAGCGCTGGTTATTTTAAGTCCTATGATTTGAAACAAAACATTTCCTTCTTCAAAAAAAGGAATAAACACTCCAGTGAATTTGGCAAAAGCCACCGCTACAGCGGCAATGACTCCTGTTTGAATAACTAAGAAAACGGTCCAACCATACACAAAGGCCACTAAATCGCCAAAGGCTTTTTTGATGTACACAAATTGACCGCCAGCTTGAGGCATCATGCCGGCTAACTCTCCATAACTTAAAGCCGCAAATAAAGTAATGACTCCTGATAAAATCCAAACTGCTAATAACCAACCAGCAGAACCAACTACTCTCGCAATATCTGCACTCACAATAAAAATCCCCGAACCTATCATAGATCCAGCTACTAAAAGCGTGGTGTCAAATAAGTTCAGGGATTTTTTCATTTGTTCCTTTTAGAATGTATTATTCTATTCCTTTTTTCTCTAAATTACTATTGCGTTTACCGTATAAGAAATAAACAATCACTCCTAAAGCTCCCCAAATTAAAAAGAAATTCCAAGTGGCGGCTCTTACTTGAGTCATTAAAAAAAGATTAAATGCAACGCCTAAAGTTCCAACAACATAAACAGCTGGTGTTTTATAAGGACGTTCTAATTCAGGTTTTTTGTAACGTAAAATCATTACAGCCACACAAACCATTGCAAAGGCTAATAGGGTTCCCATACTACACATTTCACTCACTTTTTCAATAGGAGTAAATGCTGCTATAATGGAGATAAGTCCACCAACTAAAATTGTACTCTTGTGAGGTGTTTTAAAATTTGGATGTAATGCTTTAAAGAATGCAGGCATTAATCCATCTTTTGCCATTCCTAAAAAAATACGTGTTTGTCCTAACATCATTACTAACATTACAGAGGTTAAACCAGCAGTAGCTGCAATAGTAATAATAAATACCGCCCAATTAATTCCTATTCCTGAAAATGCCGACGCTACTGGTGCCGCTTTATCTAATTGGTCATATCTTACCATCCCTGTTAATACTAAAGAAACTAATATATATAATACGGTACAGATTATTAAAGAAGCCACAATCGCAAAAGGCACATCTTTTTTAGGATTAATAGCCTCACCAGCCTGAGTAGAAACCGCATCAAAACCAATATAAGCAAAAAACACAATAGTTGCAGCCGTTAATACCCCGCCAAAACCATATTTTACTTTACCAGTTGCATTTCCTAATTCATCTAAAATAGGAATTTCTGATGGGATAAATGGATGCCAGTTATCAGTATTGATATAAAAAGCACCCACTATAATCACAAATAATACCACCGCTATTTTTACAATTACAATAATGTTGTTGGTTTTAGCAGCTTCCTTAATACCTTTCACTAAAATAGCGGTTACAACCCAAGTAATTAAAAAAGCCGGTAAGTTAAATGCAAAACTTGGAGCTGCTAACCCTAAAGCTTCAGATTTTTCAGCAGCTGTTGCTAAATCATTACATAACCAAATAGGAAATTCAATGCCAAATAAATGTAATAGCTTCACAAAATAACCGCTCCATGCCACAGCAACTGTAGTTGCTCCCATCATGTATTCCAAAATCAAATTCCAACCAATAAACCAAGCAAATAATTCTCCTACGGTTCCGTAAGCATATGCATAAGCTGACCCTTCTACAGGTAAAACCGAAGCAAACTCTGCATAACATAAAGAAGCAAATAAACATCCTATACCTGCAATCACAAAAGCCAAAGCTAAAGCTGGCCCTGCATATTCATTAGCTGCAATACCTGTTAAGGTAAAAATACCACCTCCAATAATGGCACCGATACCTAAAGAGGTTAATCCCCATTTTGTTAGAACTCGTTTTAAATCATTTTTCTTCATATCCGCCTCAAAGGCCGACACTGGTTTTACTCTCCAAACTGACATATATGTATCTATTTTTTAATAATGAAAATTATCTTAACTATTCAAATATATATAATTTTATTTAAAAACAAGATTGAACACTTAATAAAACCTAATCAGAGTTAAAACCACTTTTAAATCTATACGTTTTAACCAAAATTTCAGTATAGGCTTATGTAAAACTTCGTCAAAATGAACATTCATCTGAAATAAACAAAAGACTGTTTTAAAAACATATAATACCTTATCTTTACCTCTTTAAAAATGACAACACTTATAATCATACTTTTTTTGGTAGGCTATTTAGTAATAGCCATGGAGCATAGTTTTAATGTTAATAAAGCTGGAACTGCTCTTTTGGTGGGTGTTTTATGTTGGACTGTTTATGCTCTTTCATCCACTGATACACATTTTATTGGAGGCTTAAGTCATCATTTGGCTGAAATTTCAGAAATTCTTTTCTTTTTATTAGGAGCCATGACTATTGTTGAACTCATTGATGCTCACGATGGTTTTGATATGATTACCGAAAAAATTACCACTACCAATAAACGCTACCTTTTAATTATTGTATCACTTCTTGCCTTTGTTTTATCTGCTGTACTAGACAATTTAACCACAGCCATTGTGATGGCCACGGTGGTAAAAAAACTTATTCCTGAAAAAACAGATAGATATTACTTTTTAGGTTTAGTCATTATTTCGGCCAATGCTGGCGGTTGTTTTAGTCCTATTGGTGACGTAACGACTACCATGTTGTGGGTAGCCAATAAATTAACTCCTAGCACCATTATTAGCCATTTATTTCTACCTAGTCTTATATGTATGGTTATTCCTTTAGCATTAAGTATGATAAAAATTAAAGGACATGTTGCTGCTTTTGAGGTTGAAAAAAAAGAAAGTAGCATTTCTTCCAAAGAAAAAACACTGATTTTCGCCTTAGGCATAGCCTGTTTATTATTTGTACCTATTTTTAAAACCATTACCCATTTACCACCATATATGGGGATTTTATTTGGATTAGGCGTGATGTGGGTGGTAACTGAATTATTACACAAACGCAAAGATGAATTTGAAAAAGGAAAGTTTTCAGTAGTCAATGCTATTACAAAAACCGATGTGCCAAGCGTGTTATTTTTCTTAGGAATTTTATTAGCTGTTGCGTGCCTTCAAGAAATTCATGTATTACAAAATACGGCTACTTTATTAAACAATAATATTGGTGACTTAGAAATTATTTCTGTCATCATTGGTTTATTATCTGCTATTGTTGACAATGTACCTTTATTAGCTGCTACGATGGGCATGTACGATTTTCCTACCGACGACCATTTTTGGCAAATGATTGCTTATGCTACTGGTACGGGAGGGAGTTGTTTAATTATTGGAAGTGCTGCAGGTGTGGCCGTGATGGGAATAGAAAATATAAGCTTCAGTTGGTATTTTAAAAACATTTCATGGTTGGCATTTGTTGGATATATCGCTGGCTTTTTAATTTATTATTTACAAAATCTGATTATTTCATAGTGGAACCTATAGAACCTGAACATTCAAACGAAAACGAACCGATAAACGAATCGTCGCATGAACCACAAAGTCATGGCTTGCCAAAACCTGTTTTAATTCAAGACAAAAAAAACTGGGTTCGTAAATCAATCATTAGTTTAGCCATTTATGCTGTTTTATTTTTATTTATTTTTAAAACAGAACCCATTTACATTGCCGCTGTTTTATTAGTATTACTCATCCATGAATTTGGGCATTTTTTTGCCATGAAAGCCTTTAATTATAGTAATGTAAAACTATTTGTTTTACCTCTGCTAGGCGCCTATGTGACAGGACAAAAATCTGTTATTTCACAAAAACAAATGAGCATTATCATTTTAGCCGGACCTGTACCTGGAATTATTATTGGATTTGCTTTAGTTTTAGCTAACATATATTACCCTAATGAAAAACTATTAATGTTAGGTCATATTTTTATTGGTCTAAATTTCTTTAACCTTTTGCCATTTATACCTTTAGATGGTGGCAGATTATTAGAAAACCTTTTCATTAATCATAATCACACTTTAAGAGTTGTTTTCACAATCATATCCATCATTATTTTATCTATATTATCGCTCATCCTTGGAAGTTTTATCTTTTTAATTATTCCAGCATCCATGGTTTTTGATTTGATTATGGAAGTTAAAAATCAAAAAATTAGAGAATATCTTGATCAAGAAAATATCAATTACACCATTGATTACGACAATTTACCTGATGCTAATTATTGGACGATAAGAGATTGTATTTTATTATCATTTAATAAACGTTATGCCAGTATTCAAGCAGGAGTTCATCAATATAGCATATTAGAGGGAGGCATTATTCAACATGTGGTGGCCATTTTAAAAACACCCATCATTCAAGATTTAAAATTTTTTGGTAAATTAGGCACTGCTTTAGTGTACATTCTATTTCTTTCTCTTCCTATTATTTATTATATCCCAAAACTAATTTACGCCATTCTCACAGCTAATTTAAATCAATGAGGAAACTTTTAGTTATCATACTTTTTACGATACACTATTGTGGGCAATCACAATCGTTAGATTTTTCGATGCTTAGAGCTATCAATAAACATGAGCATCCTCAATGGGATAAAACGATGAAGATTACGTCAACCTCCATTTATCCGGCGATGGTAATAGCTCCTAGTTCATTATTGTTAACAGGTTATATCAATGAGGATAAGTTAATGATGCGAAACGGCATAAAAACTGGCGTGGCTATTGGATTAAACGTGCTGTTAACCTCAGGCTTAAAATATGCGATTAATCGCCCCCGCCCTTTTGTGCAATACCCAAATGATATTATTAAAAGAACAGATGCAGGTAAATATTCTTTCCCATCGGGGCATACCTCCACCGCTTTTGCCACGGCAACCGCATTAACCTTATCTACTAAAAAATGGTATGTAGCTGTTCCGTCTTATGCATATGCCTGTGCTGTAGGATACTCAAGGATGCGACTAGGTGTTCATTTTCCAAGTGATGTATTAGGAGGAATGATTGTGGGCATTGGAACATCGTTACTTGTTTTTCAAATTGATAAGTGGTTGCAAAAAAACTGAGGTAAATCATCCTTGTTTCTTGTTAATTTATGTTTATTTCGGCTTCTTTGCCTTAATAAAATTGTATTTTTACCAATAGTATATTTATCAAAAAAGATTCCATGAAGCATTTAATCATCATATCCTTGCTATTTATTTCAGCAAGCCTATTTTCTCAAACTAAAACCACTAAAAATCCAACTCAAGAAAAATACCTACAAATTTCGGGCGTTGTATTAGACGATAGCTTACAGCCTTTACCTTTTGTATCTATTATGTTAAAGGGTACTCGCTCTGGAACCGTGAGTGATTATTATGGTTTTTTTACCATTGTGGCTCGTCCAGGCGATGAAATGCAATTTTTCTCTATCAACCACAAAAGCAAAGCCTATAATTTATCAGATACATTAACTGGTAAACATTATTCTATTATTCAAATTTTAACGAAGGATACCATTCAATTAGCACAAGTAAACGTTTTTCCTTGGCCAAGTAAAGAGCAGTTTAAACGCGCCATCTTAAATTTAGATTTAAGTGATACAGATATTGAACGAGCTTACAAAAATATGGACAACGAAGATGTTCGTGCATCTATTAAAGGAGGTAGTATGGATGCTGCTTCTAATTACAGAGTGCGTATGCAGCAACAATACTCGCGTTTATATCAAGCAGGGCAATATCCTAGCGTAAGTTTATTAAATCCTGTGGCTTGGGCTCAATTTATTGATGCTTGGCGAAAAGGGAAGTTAAAGATTAAGTAGTTTCAACTTATTTAATTTAAAATATCAATCCTTATTCAAATATGAGTAAGGATTTTTTTGTGCTAAAAACCATTTTAACGGTAACAGCATTCTCGTCTTATTAAATAACTTTGATTAATCTTAATATATTAAGACTAATCAAACACATTTTGGATTTCTCAATTATTATAATAACTTAGATAGTAAATTAAGTGTATGAAAAAAACAGTATTTTCTCTATTACTAGTATTGGTTTTTAATCATTACTCCTTTTCTCAAAATTTTTGGGCGTACACGGCTGGCAGTATAAAAGAAGATGAGGCTATGGACATTTGCTACGACCAAAATGGTTATATAATTTCGGCAGGATACATAGCAGGGCAAACTACTTTTAATGTAAGTCCAAGTATCGTACTAAATTCAAATTCAAATGGCAATCCTGATATTTATGTTTCAAAATCAACATCTAACGGACAAGTAGTATGGGCCGTAAAAGCTGGAGGGGCTGGAAGTGATAGAGCATTATCTGTAAAAACTGATTCGAATAACAACATATATATTACTGGTTTTTATTATGGCACAGCAACTTTTGGCTCTATTACTTTAACCTCTATTAATGGATCACAAGACGGGTTTCTCGCTAAACTAGACGCTAATGGTAACTTTATATGGGCAAAATCATTTGGAGGTAATTTAGCTGAGTGGGGAAACGCAATAGCTCTTGATGAACAAAATAACGCTATCATCACTGGACAATTTCAGGGATCTACAAATTTTGGCGGAACCACTTTAACGAGTATGATTAATCCGAACACATCATTTTCATCATTTGATGTTTTTGTGGCAAAATACTCTCCAGCTGGAAATCTAACATGGGTAAAAAAAGGATCTGCAAAATATGACGATAGAGGATTAGATATTATTGCTGACTCTCAAAATAATATTTATGTATGTGGACAATTTTCCGATACCATTCAATTTCAAAACACACATCATAATCAAATTATGAATGCCTCTTTTATTATTAAATACAATTCGGCTGGAAATGAACAATGGTTTAGAAAAGCATCTGGTGTTTTTTCAATCCCCTATAGTATGGTAATGGATAATAATAACAAAATATATGTTACGGGCGATTTTCAAGGAACGTTCACGTATTTTGGATCCAGTGCTAATAGTTTTATAAATGGCACTTACACCAACAAAGCCTTTTTGATGAAAATTGATAATTCGGGTAATTTTATTTGGGGAAAATCAGAATCGAGCAACAATTATGTTTCGAGTAAACGAGTGGCATTAGATACGCAACAAGATCCGTACATTTTTGGTGAGTTTGGATGTACGATGAACGAATACTCTGATGCCTACGGCCCAGGTGTTTTTAATAGTATTGGCTTTGGCGATTTATTCATCACAAAATATAACAATACAGGAACAAGGCAATGGTTTAAACATTATGGCGGGCCAAGAAACGACAAAGCTCACGGTTTATTAGTGGCAGGTATTAACGAACCTATTATGGCAGGTAGTTATGAACATCATATGAATATTCCAAGTACAATAAATAGTTTAACTATCATAAATAATAACTCCAACAATTGGAATTACCCTAATCAACCTATAAATTATTGTTCGGCAAACAACAATTATATTGATTACTCAACTCTATCCTGCCTAGGTTACTCTGATGCGTTTATTTTTAAGGGAATAGATTTAACACGAAGTCCTTATGATTATTATGATAGAAGTGGGGCCTTATGTAATTTAAATTTTGTTGGAACTTGCATTGAAAATAATTTTCCAAATTGTCCAGATACCATTAAATTATGTGTTAATGGCTATATAAATACCAACAACCATGCAAGTACCACACAATTTTATTTCAATGACTATGGCATTGGCCCAATTCAAAAATATAGTTGGAATAATAACCTAACAGACACTTTAAGTAGTTTGTTTGTAAACACTAGTGGCTATAAAAATGTAAAAGTCACTACCATCGATGGCTGTTATAGTAGCAAAGACACGGTATATGTAAAAATAAATCCATTACCGCCGCCGCCAGTTATTACAGACAGTTATGGTGCAAATACACTCCAGCCTCCGCTAACTCATTCTATTCATATTTGTGGTCCATCAACAATAACGTTAACAGGTGGTAATGTGCAAAACACAACATATTCTTGGAGTGGAAACTACATTTCAACTCATGATTCTATTGCTATTATAAACGCTACTGGAAACTATAGTTTTACGGTAATAGATAATAATGGCTGTATAAATGGAAATGATATTTGGATTAAAATTGATGAGCCTTTAATACTATTTATTCCAAAACAAACCACAGATAGTATTTCGATTTGTTATGGCAATTATCAAGAAATTTTAGTGTATGACACCATTTCAAATCCAAATGGAATATATCCCTACCCATGTGTTAATCATACTATAAAAGGCATAATATCCTCAACGCCTGGACTTTCAATTTATAATAGCAGCAATTGTGATTTATATCTATATGCGTCTGCTGCCACTTCTGGTTGGTACAAATATTCTTATAAATATGGTTACACTACTTTGTGCGGAACATATACAGTAGCATTGCATGATAGTATTTACATAAATGTAAAACCAAGACCTACTGGTACTATCTCTATAACAGGAAATGCTAATATATGTCCTGGAGATTCGTCATTAGTATCTGTCACTAGCGTCAGTGTTTCTCCAACATCGACAAGCTACACTTTAACTCCTAATTCGTCGTTTTGGGTTTATCAGGCGGGAAATATAGGATTTGGATTATCAATGATTGATACTATTTCTGGTTGCACTAATTATAAATATTCAAGTGTTTCTGTAACTGTTAAACCAAATCCTTTCATCATTTTAAATCCATATAACTCCATTATCTGTCCCAACGATTCCGTTAAACTCACCTTAAATCTCCCTGGAGCGCAGAGTTATGAATGGCATGGACCTAGCGGGTTACTTCCTATTACAACACAAAGTTTTTATAGCAGCCAAGCTGGATTTTATCATTGCATTGTCACCGACACCACAGGCTGTGTGTTTACAACTAATACCGTTGAATTAAAACAATATGCTACTCCTTATTTAATTAGTACACCCACAAATATTATATGTAATAATCAACCCATCACTTTAAATGTGGTTACATTAGATGCTACTCAAATTGTTTGGAACGCTCCTTTATCTGGAAGTGGAGCCACAAAGGTAATTACTAACCCTGGTGTTTATTCTTGCCAAGTAACTATGTGTGGTATTACAACCTCTTTATCCATAAACGTTTTGGGGTCAAATCCTACAGCCAACATTACCACTTTTGGATCAACAACCGTTTGCCCTTTTGACTCGGTATTGCTAACTGGAAATTCAGGTATGACAAATTATGTTTGGCAACCTGGAAATCATTTAGGCCAAAATTACATGGTACACACTCCTGGTAGTTACACACTGGAAGTGACTGATATATATGGGTGCACGGCAAAATCGGCGCCTGTTACCGTTGCTTTTTCATCAACTGTTACGCCTCCAATATCTATTACTAATGATACCATTTGTGCAGGACAAACAGCCACACTTTCGGCTATAAGTTCGGGAGGTAATCAAATTGATTGGTTTTCAAATGCCAATAGCGGAACGATTATCAATACAGGAAATACTTACTCCACTCCTACCTTAAGCTCACAAACTACTTATTATGTTGCATCTGTAAATTCTACGGGTTGTCATAGCTTTGGAGTTCCTGCAACCGTATTTATTAATCCAACATCTATTTCTCCTATTCTTTTATCAGATACCACCGTTTGTAAACATGATAGCATTGTGATTACTACACCATATATTAACGGCGCAACTTATAATTGGTCGGGACCAGGCATAGGAATGAATAATACAAATCATATTTTAATTGGAAATGCGGATAGTACTCATGCTGGATTTTACACCTTACAGATTTCTGGAAATGGTTGCTCTAGCCCAACGTCAACAATTCATATATTAGTATTAAATCCTATTGCTCCAAGTATTTCTAACAACGACTCTATTTGTGAAAACAGCAATTATTCGTTTATTATAAATCCTACCTCACCAAATTACACCTACAACTGGCAAGGACCTAATAGCTATTCAAACACAAGCGATTCATTACATATTAGTAATGCTTCAATTAACCAATCAGGTACTTACACCGTTACTTCAGATTTACTAGGATGTATGAGTACCGCAAGCACTTTACAATTAACAGTTTTACAAACTCCAGCTACTCCTACCATTACAAATAATTCTCCAGTGTGCGTGGGCGACAGTGTTCATTTGAGTGTTGGTTCTAATACAGCTTATGCTTATCATTGGTATGGAGAAAATGGCTACACAAATTTCGGGAATTCAATATCTATTTTAGCAACAGACACGGCTCAAAGTGGTTACTATGGAGTTATTGCGTTAAACGGATTTTGCCCTAGCAGTGCGGCCTATGATTCAGTTATTGTGATGGCCTATCCAAGTTTATCAGTAACAAACGACACAGTTGCCTGCGATAACTCTTCCATCATTTTATCATGTTTAAGTAGTTACGGAAATTATCTTTGGAGTAATGGGTCAAATTCTTCGTCCATATCCGTATCGCAAAGTGGAACTTATTGGGTGAGTTCTCAAAATGGTAGTTGTATCAAAACTGATTCTATACATGTTAGTTTAATTCCGTGCGGAAATTTCGATGTAAATGTATTTACTCCCAATGGCGATGGGGCAAACGATATATTCCTATTTAAATCCAAGGCAATTAAAGATATTCATTGCGAAATCCGAAATCGTTGGGGCGAAAAAATGTGTGAATTTAACGGTAAAGAAAACGGATGGAATGGAAAAAACATGAACAATAATAAAGATTGTGAAGAAGGTACTTATTTTTACATAGCCGAGCTTACCACAATTGAAGGTGTTTCACAAAAAATCAATGGTTTTATCACCCTAATTAGGTAAGATTAAATCACCAAAATTCCATTTCTTTTTGCAATATTTGTAGGATATGTTCGTTATTTAACCTGTGCTACAAAAACATTATTATACAATTCTTTTTTTATGGATGTCGGTGCTTTGCTTTAGTCAAACGGCTACTATTTCGGGTATCATAAAAGATGAAGAAGGAATTACTATACCCGATGTGCAGGTGGCTATTTTAGAAGACGGTTCCATTAACACAACATCTGATGGCAATGGTAAATTTTTAATAGTTGTGCCGGCCGAAAAAGACATTACCTTATCTATTTATAATATAAGCTATAAACAAGTTAATCAAAAATTTAAATTAAAATCGGGAGAAAAAATAACCTTTAGCCCAAAGCTTATTTCCAAAAACAATATTACCGAAGTTAGTATCGTTTCCGAAAACAGAACTACCGAAATTACCCGCATTGATCCTAAAAACATTTTTTACATTCCTAGCCCTAGCGGTAATATTGAAGACATCATTAAAACACAAATTGGGGTGAGTAGTAATAACGAATTAAGTAGTGGCTACTCGGTACGTGGTGGAAACTTTGACGAAAATTTAGTATACGTAAACGACATTGAAGTGTACCGACCTTTTTTAGCACGCAGCGGTCAACAAGAAGGATTAAGCTTTGCAAACCCTGATATGGTGAGCAATATTAATTTTTCGGCTGGAGGCTTCGAGGCTAAGTATGGCGATAAAATGTCGTCGGTATTAGATATTACTTACAAAAAACCATTAAAGTTCGGAGGTACTGTTAGCGGAAGTTTATTAGGTGGTAGCTTGCATTTGCAAGGCGTATCAAAAAACAGAGTATTGGCATGGAGCCTTGGTTCGCGATACAAATCAAACACCTATCTCTTAAAAAGCATGGACACTAAAGGCGAGTATCGTCCGCGTTTTTACGACGTACAAACTTTTTTAACCTTTACCTTAAATGAAAAATGGAGCATTGAGTTTTTAGGAAACGTAGCCAATAATCAATACTTGGTTATTCCCGCCAACAGAGAAACGACTTTTGGAACCGTTAATAATGCCGTGAAGCTGAGCATTTATTTTGATGGACAAGAGTTAATGCAATATAACACTATGATGGGAGGATTATCTACCACCTTTAAACCAAACTCCCGAACAAAATTAAAATTAATTACCTCGGCTTACAAAGCTCAAGAAGAAGAAAAATATACCGTACAAGGACAATATTATATTGATCAGTTAGAAGCTGATTTTGGTAAAGATAATTTTGGTCAAGTAGCATTTAACAGAGGTATAGGAACTTTTTTAAATAACGGTCGAAACCGAATTGATGCAGCCGTGTTTAATATTGAACATAAAGGCACGCGTTTAATTGGCAGCCATAGTGAATTATTGTGGGGAGCACGTTATCAGCATGAAAGCATTCAAGATAAATTAAGTGAGTGGAGAACGATAGATTCGGCTGGCTATGTTGCCCCTTATAGCCCCAACGAAATTAATTTATTAGATGTGATTAAATCAAAAATCAGTTTAGAAACCAATCGTGTGCAAGGCTATTTACAATATGCCTATAGTAAACTATTACGCGATTCGTCGTTACTAACCATTACTGGCGGTGTACGTGCAAACTATTGGGACTTTAATAAACAAACAATTATATCGCCACGGGTGACTTTATCGTACAAACCAAACTGGAAACCAGATTTAGTGTTTAAAGCCTCTTGGGGTTATTATTATCAACCACCTTTTTACAGAGAAATGCGTGGATTTGACGGTAAATTAAATTCAAATATCAAAGCGCAACAATCTATCCATTATTTATTATCGGGCGATTATAATTTTAGATTATGGCGCCGACCATTTAAAATTATTTTAGCCGGATATTATAAAGAACTAAAAGATTTAATTCCCTACGAAATTGATAATACAAGGATTCGCTATTTTGCAAAAAATAATTCGGTGGGATATACCCAAGGTGTTGATTTAAGAATTAATGGAGAATTTATTAAAGGAATAGAATCGTGGGCTACTATTGGCTACTTAAAAACCATGGAAAATATTAGTAATGACAGAAAAGTAACCTACTATAATAGCGATGGCGATACTATTGTAAATGGCTATACCTTTAACAACAAGCCTGTTGATAGTACAGTTGTTTACCCAGGTTATATCCCTCGCCCTACCGACCAACGTATAACCTTTGGTATGTTTTTTCAGGACTATATTCCTAAATTACCATCTTGTAAAATGTATTTAAATATGCAATTTGGCACAGGATTACCTTTTGGCCCGCCAGATCACGAACGTTGGAAACAAGTATTTAGAATGCCACCATACCGTAGAGTGGATATTGGTTTTGCTTATCAAATTATTAAAGAAGATAAACCTTTACCAAAAAAGAATCCCTTTCATTATTTAAAGGGCATGTTTATTAGTATTGAAGTATTTAACTTATTACAAGTAAACAATACCGTGTCTTACACATGGGTAACCGATGTAACCAACCGACAATATGCAGTACCAAATTATTTAACACGCCGAACATTGAATTTAAAATTGCAGGTTAAGTTTTAAAATTATTTCAAACAGTTTTTTTATTCGTCATTGCGAAGGTAGTGAAGCAATCTCACTTGTTGTTTGAGATTGCTTCGTAAAGGAACACTCGCAATGACTACTTTCACAAAATCAAACCTACATACAATACTTTATTTCTCTAATGAACTTATAGATGAATCAATAAAATGACTTATCAAAGCCAACAATTAGTATATGCTTTACAAAAACAAGGGGTGGTTACTAAAAATGCTACTAACCCCACCTTGCAAAGTTTTTATAATAGTAACATAAATTCAAACATCGGTAAGTTTACCGATGTGCAGGATGCGGTTGCTAGTAATAATAAAACCCTAGCACAAAACAAAAATAATAGCATTAATCCAACCAATGCCGTACAGCAAAAAACTAGACGTGCAAATGAGTTGATGCTAAAACTTAATATCAATTGTAATTACCGATTTACAAATACAGAATTACAAGATTTAATGAGTATGGCTAACGAATGTGAGGTAAAAGGGTGGTATGTAGCTGAGGCACGTAGTATATTAAATTCAATTAGTGGTACGTTAATTAACTATTTGGATAACTGTGAAGATACAAAAGCTAGTGCTCGTATGGCGAATAATGAAGATGAACCAATATCTACTCTTATTGAACCAAAACGTTCCTTTATTTTATTCCCTAATCCCGCTAACACCGATGTGAATTTTGTAATTGATGGTATAGCTGAGAACGAAACTTGTGCAATAAGTATTTATGACATTAATGGACGATTAATGACTGAATTTAATGTACAAGAAAACAAGTTGCCGAAATCAGTATCTTTGAGTACATTTAGTAGTGGTATTTATTTTTATAAAGCTATAACAGGAGATAAAATATATCAAAACAAGCTGGTAATTATTAAATAATGTTTTATAAATATGTATATCTGGTATTGCTGTGTTTAGTTTTAAAATTAAACATAGCACAGGTATATTTTAATAATAGGTATGATAACTATAACAGTTGTGATGTTTTTGGAACAATTAGCAATTATCAAAGTAAATATTTAGGTACAGGAAATGCATGTACTAATATTAGTTATTACTGCTTAAATCTTGGATTATTTGATTATAATGGATTAAGAACAAATAATAAAACATATATTAAACAGGGAAGTAATTTTTTATTAGGTTTTGGTAAAAATGTATTTATGCCAAATACAGATTTTATATTAGGAGGCTCTAGGTTTTATCATACTGACACCAGTTTAGTTTTTTTATGGCGGTTTAATAGTAATTTGGATAGTGTAAAATATACCGAATATGGTTATTTAAATAAAACAAATTATATAGGAGCGATTGAAAAGCTGGATATATATATATATATATATATATATATATATATATATGGCGGGTAGCGTGGATAGCTTATATACAAACACAGATATTTTATTAATAAAAACAGATACATCAGGCAATGAAATCTGGAAAAAGAAAATAGGTTTACCTGCTTATGATGAAACAGCTCTGTGTATTAAACCATGCGCTAATGGTAATTTGTTAATAGGAGGTTATAAGACATTGCATGGCACTTCAACCCAAGGACCATTTGTGATGAGGATAGATACTAGCGGAGCCATTTTGTGGCAAAACTTTTATCCCTCAGCAACCTATGCTAATGGTAGTTTTGATGTGACGGAGTTACCTAATGGAGATATCGTATTTACAGGAGGTAAAGCTTATGCTATTACGGCACAAGGTACTTTGCGCCGCCCCATGCTCACCAAGGTGGATGCAGGAGGTAATTTAATTTGGCAAAAAGAGTATGGAGAACAAGCTGTAGCTCATGATTTTTTTACTTTTTTAGTTAATGAAAAAAATAATTTTGTAGTCTCAGGAGTAAAAGCATTTATTGATAATTCATGTAACGGTATGGTTTACGAAATAAAC
This sequence comes from Bacteroidia bacterium, assembly GCA_044238845.1. Classification (GTDB taxonomy): domain Bacteria; phylum Bacteroidota; class Bacteroidia; order B-17B0; family Aurantibacillaceae; genus UBA4416. The sequence goes on along the minus strand of JBIICN010000021.1, from coordinate 2,805 downwards.
CAAAATGGTGATAGTCTATTTAGCCGTGAGTATGCGGTGGAGTCAGGCAGTCAAAATTATTTTAGAGATTTAGTACAAGCACCCGATAAGGGTTATGTATTTTCGGGTTTTATAAGTCCCATATTTGCTAATGGTGGCACCGGTAACCAAGATATTTGGTTATTAAAAACCGATAGTACCTTTTGTGAGGGCGCTTTTAATTGTGGGTATCCAACAGGTATAGCTGAGGCTGAGTGTTCATTGAGCCCGTCGAAATGCGAAGCCGGAGAGATGAATTTAGTTCCAAATCCAACTAACGGTGAACTATCAATTAATACCAGATATAATTTCGAAAAAATAGAAATAACAACTATAACAGGGCAAGTTTTATTATCTCAATTAGTCAACGAAAAAACCTATCAATTACAATTAAATCACCTTGCAGGGGGTGTTTATTTTGTAAGAGTTGGTTATGATAATGGAATGGGTGTTACAAAAAAAATAATTAAATATTAAATTGATAAAAAAAATAGTTGTTTTATTTTGCCTGTGTTTAACGAGCAATCTCTTTTGTCAAAATCCAATATGGAGTTTATTTGATAAATCTAATACTCCAATGATAAATGATAGTATTAATTGGGTTGAAACAGATAACAATAATGTAAAGTGGGTGGGTACTCAAAATGGCTTGTATAGTTTTTATAACAATACATGGACGGTTTATAATACCCAAAATTCAAATATACCAAACAATAGAGTTGATAAATTTAAAATAGCTTACGACAATACTATTTGGTTTTTAAATAACAAAAATGGTTTTATAAAATTTAAAAATAATGTGTTTACTTTATATAACAAAAGTAATTTACCAGCATTGCCCACCGATAGTTTGTTAGGATTAACAGTAGATAGCAATGATGTGTTTTTTTGGACAGATAAAAATGGCGTTGTAAAATTTAATTCTTTAACAAATACTATTTATAATTTTGATACCACTAACTCTTGCTTAAAATCTATTGAAAAATTAGTATTTCATAGTAATCATATATTATATGGTGTTTGTAAAAACCCATCAGGTTCAAGTATGCCCCCTCAAAATAAAAATGATAGTATTTTATTTGCTAATGATTTTACAATTACAAATACTCACACACCGTCAATAAATTATTGTTTTTATAATTTATTTAATTTTTGTAACTACCGTGATGTATTTGTAGATAGGTATCAAAATAGGTATGAGATAGTTAGTTTGTATACCGGAAATCAGATTCCAGATTTTAGATTAATAACTTACGATAAAAATAATGTTTTAATAAGTAATGTTTCTTACAATCAAACTTTTGATAATCAAATTGCAACTAATACATATGGACGTTATATTATTAATAATGCTGCTGGAAAAGATTATTTTAGTCCAACCATATTTAGTTCAGGCTTTCAAGGTTCTTATTGGATAGGTAATAGTATTATTCCAAACGCAAAAATTATTAATTTTGATATAGATATTTTAAATAATGTATGGCTAGCAACTCCTTCGGGGCTTGTAGGGTACAATGATTTAGGTATAAATACAAAAGTTGATAATATATCTGTAAGTGATTTTAGTATTTATCCAAACCCAACTTCTGGTAAGTTAAAATTAACAAGTCAAAATTTAAAAGAGAAAGAAAGTTGTATGATAAAAATTACAGATATGCTAGGCAGAGAAGTAAAACAACTAAAATTTGAAGACGAGATTGATGTTACAGAACTTGAAAAAGGGATTTATTTTTTGAGTGTGTATAAAAGTAAAACACTCATAGGCACGAAAAAGATTGTAAGAGAGTAAAGCGTTAGGGATAAAAGCGGAAATCCTTTTTGGTGGCTGAGCTTGTCGAAGCCCAAAAAGATTGCAGCGACAGCCCGCCCGAACGCCCAAATTCTCAGTACCATTTAAAATACGTTTGCAGCCAAAAGTATTCAACGAAGTTTTACTTTTTTAATTTAGATATAGATACTAAAAAAAATCTCTTACAAAGTCTTCAGCACCTCAATTACTTTAGCTAACATCTCATCTGTAAAATCTAAATGCGTCACAAAGCGGATAGTTTGTTTACCAAAAGCCGCTAATTTAATATTGTAGGGCTTTAACGCTTCTTCAAAACTAGCAGCCGTGTATGTATCGGTTAAATTAAATATCACAATATTAGTCTCTACAGGTAACACACTTTCTACATAAGGCAAAGTGCTTAACACCTTTCCTAATTCCTTAGTGCGAGCATGATCTTCTTTTAAACGTGTAATATGATTATCTAACGCATAAATACCAGCGGCGGCTAAAAACCCAGCTTGGCGCATACCGCCACCAAACACTTTACGCACCTTACGGGCTTTTTTAATAAATGGTTTTGTTCCAATTAATAACGAACCAACTGGGGCTCCCAATCCTTTACTTAAACAAATTGAAATGGAATCAAATTGATTTCCTATATCTTGTGAACTATAATTATTCTCAACAATCGCATTAAAAATACGAGCGCCATCTAAATGTAATGGCAATTGGTGTTTATCGCACACTTGTTTTATCTGCTTAATGGTTTCTAAATCATAATAACTCCCTCCTGCTCTATTCACGGTATTTTCTAAACACACTAAAGCCGTACGCGTTAACCAATCATAATCGGCGTTGATATTCTCTTCAATTTGTTTGGCTGTTAATCGTCCTCTATCGCCTTGTATTAATTTTGCTTGCACACCGGAGTTAGATGAAATACCTCCGCCTTCGTAATTATAAATATGAGAATTCACATCGCACAGTAGCTCATCGCCTAATTGTGTGTGGCATCT
>JBIICN010000104.1:0-5411 GCA_044238845.1 Bacteroidia bacterium | reverse complement strand
TAAATTCAGCAGCTTTTCCATCACCATATAATTTCGGAAACTTTAAATCTATCTTTGATGTTAAAGATTGAAAAGCGTTAATTATTTTTTTCTCATCTGCATCTGTAATGATTGCTGTTCCGCATTCAACTAATTCTACCCATTCTGTTTCGGGACGTAAGATCACGCAAGGTTTTTCAAAATAAAACGCTTCTTTTTGCACACCACCACTATCGGTCATTACAATCGTACAATTTTTTTCTAATGCAATCATTTCTAAAAATGAAACTGGGGCAATAATTTTGAAATGTGTACTTGATTTAATTTTTTGATGCAATTCTTGATCTAAATTAAACTCTAATAATTTAGCTGTGCGAGGATGCATTGGTAATAAAACATCTAATTTATTTTCTTCGCTAATTTTATATAAGGCATTAAATAAAGCGTTTAATCTAATTGGTTCATCGGTATTGTTGTTTCGATGAATGGTTGCTAAAATAAAATTATTTTTTTGTAAATTATTTTTAGAAATAACTGTTGTTTTTTCTTCAGCAACTTCGCTAAAGTATAAGCTATTATCATACATCACATCTCCACTATGATATATATTTGGATTATTAGCGTTGTATGGCTTGTCATTATTAGCTTTAAAACCTTCATTCAACAGGTTTTGAAATCCTGTTTTAGTAGGCGAAAATAATAATGTAGAAACATGGTCGCACATAATACGATTTACTTCTTCTGGCATGGCTTTATTAAATGAGCGCAATCCTGCTTCAATATGTATAACAGGCACATGAATTTTACTAGCTGCAATGGCGCCTGCTAATGTTGAGTTGGTGTCGCCATACAATACAATAGCATTTGGTTTTTCATTTATTAAAATTTCTTCAATACCAGCAATCATAGTTGCGGTTTGTTTTCCATGGCTACCACTTCCTACATTTAAATTGTAGTTTGGAGCAGGAATACCTAATTCATCAAAAAACACTTGACTCATGTTTTCGTCATAGTGTTGTCCCGTATGAACAATAATTTCGGAAATAGAATTTGAAAATTTATGTTTAATAGCTCTACTTAAAGCTGCAGCTTTAATAATTTGAGGTCGTGCGCCAATAATGGTTACTATTTTAATCATATTGTTATTTATATAATGCCTTCATCTGCAAAACTAAGATAAGCTTGATCGCCAATAATTAAATGGTCTTGCAAACTAATATCAACAAGCTTCGAGGCTTCTTTAATTTTTTTAGTTAAGTGAATATCTTCTTGACTTGGCTTTAAATTGCCAGATGGATGATTATGTGCTAAGATAATAGAACTTGCTAAACATTCAATGGCCGGTTTTAAAATTAACCTAACATCTACTACTGTTCCACTAATTCCTCCTCTGCTAATGCATTCTGTTTTTATAACACTATTACTTCGAGTCATAAATAAAACCCAAAACTCTTCATGTGGCAAATCAGATAGTTTAGATTTTAAAATACTATAAGCGCTCTTGGAGGATGTGATTTTTATTTTTTCTTCAATGGTTTCATCTGTTCTTCTTCTGCCTATTTCCAAAGCAGCAGCTATTGTTACTGCTTTTGCCTCGCCAACACCTTTAAATTTCTTTAAATCATTTAATTGAAGCTTGGCTAATTGATTTATGGAGTTTTTATTTTCCTTTAAAATACGCTGCGCTAATTGAACTGCTGTTTCATTTCTATTACCGGATGCTAAAAGAATAGCCAAAAGCTCAGCATCAGAAAGTGATTGTCGTCCTTTAGTAATTAATTTTTCTCTCGGACGGTCATCTTCTGCCCAGGATTTAATAGTTAAGTGTTTATGTTGAGATTCTTCCAATTTGTCTTAAAATTAATGCTTTTTCATAAAAATTAAAATAATACTTTTGTAAAACATGTCACTATCTTCTTCCTTACAAATATTAAAACATAAAGAATTTCGTTTATTTGTGTTTGCTCGTTTTTTTTTAACGCTTGCTATTCAAATGCAGATGAGTACGATTAATCTTCAAATTTATTACGAGTATTCTAAAGAAGAAATTATCTTAGGAATGATTGGTTTAACAGAAGCCTTACCATTTATAGCGACATCATTTTTCTCTGGCCATATAGCTGATATTATTAGTAGAAGAAGAATTTTATTAATTGGTTGCGCTGCCTTATTAATTGGCTCTCTATTTTTATTTGGATTTAGTAATTCTTTATTTACATGGGTTCATAGTTTTGGAATGTATGCTTTATTTGCGGTGGTATTTGTGTTTGGAATAATTCGTTCATTTTTGGCGGTGAGTACGCATCCTTTTATGAGTCAAATTATTCCTCGCGAATTATATACACAATCGGCTACATGGAATAGCACGGCTTGGCATATTGGTTCTATTTTAGGTCCGGTATTAGCAGGTATTTTGTATGGCTATAATCATTCATTTCATGCTAATTGGTGTTATGGAATAACCTGTGTGTTATTTGTTTGTGCCTTTATTTGTTTCGCACGTATTAAATCTAAACCTATCCCAGCAAAAACGAAACAAGAAACGTTTATGGAAAGTATGACGGTGGGAGTGAAGTTTGTTTTTAAAAACAAGTTAGTATTAAGTGCTCTATCTCTAGATTTATTTGCTGTATTGTTTGGTGGAGCAGTTGCCTTAGTTCCAGCTTTTACCGATAAAGTTTTACATCTAGGTCCAGATGCATACGGTTTATTGAGAACGGCCCCTGCAGTAGGAGCAGTGTTAATGGCTTTTTACATGGCTGTGAAACCGCCTGCTAAAAATGCAGGTATTAGTTTATTATTAGGTGTTGCTGCTTTTGGTTTATTTACCATTTTCTTTGCGTTTTCAACGCATTATTGGTTGGCATTTGCTATGTTATTATTTACTGGAGCTTTTGATAATATAAGTGTAGTAGTTCGTCATAGTATTTTGCAATTAAGTACTCCTGATGAAATGCGTGGACGTGTGGCGGCTGTTAACAGTATTTTTATCGGAAGCAGTAACGAGATTGGAGCATTTGAATCGGGTGTAGCCGCTCGTTTGTTGGGATTAGTGCCTTCTATAGCCTTTGGTGGAGTAATGACAATTTTGGTTGTATTAGGTGTACACAAATTAAATCCTAAATTGAAAGATTTAGATATTACGAAATTAGAATAATGGGAAATCATTTTAAGGAAGTAAAAGAATTATTAGATGAAAAATATTTTCAGTTTAATAACACTTCTTTTATCCAAACTGATCCTATTTCTATTCCTCATCAATTTTCAAAAAAAGAAGACATTGAAATAGCATCCTTGCTTGTTGCTACTATTGCTTGGGGGCAAAGAACTTCCATAATTAATAATGGAAATAAACTGATGCGTTTAATGAACGATGAGCCGTTTGAGTTTATTATGAATTTCTCGAAAAAAGATGCTCTCCGTTTTGATTCTTTTGTACATCGAACCTTTAATTCAATAGATTGTGTTTTCTTCTTAAACGCTTTGAAAAATATTTATACACAACATGGTGGATTAGAAAATGCTTTTTCTGGTAAAATTGCCAAAGATGACAAGGACGTGAAAAATGCCATTACTAATTTTAGGGTATTATTTTTAAGTATGCCGCATCAGGCAAGAAGTGATAAACATGTATCTAATCCATCTGCTAAATCTAGCGCGAAGAGATTATGTATGTTTTTAAGATGGATGGTGCGAAAAGATAAGCATGGTGTTGATTTCGGTATTTGGAAATCAATTAATACATCTCAATTATGTTTGCCACTTGATTTACACACAGGAAATGTAAGTCGCAAGTTAGGCTTATTAACCCGTACTCAAAATGATTGGCAAGCCGTTGAAGAAATAACTAAAGTATTAAGAAGCTTTGATAGAAAAGACCCAATCAAATATGATTTCTCGCTATTTGGATTGGGAGCTTTTGAAGGGTTTAGATAGATGTTAAATTTAGCGTAGTTAAAATATTATTTCTTCTCAAAAATAATAAACTCAACTCTACGATTCATTTCATGTTCAGGGTCAGTACATTCTACTCCTTCTAAACATTTATTTAAAATAAATTCTTCACCTTTACCATTAACTTGTTCGATTTGTTTTTTGTTTAATCCTTTCGATACCAAATAGTTTTTTACACCCTGGGCACGTTTTTTAGATAATGTTAAATTGTAAGACTCTTTACCTCTACTATCTGCAAATCCATATATTAATACGGATAATTCAGGATGTTTTGATAAGACGTCAATATTTTGTTTCAAAATGGCAACAGCATCTTCACGGATATTTGATTTATTTAAGCTAAAGTAAATTGGAGTTAAATTTAAACCTAAAGCATCTAGTTGTGATTTATTTAAATATGATAATATTAGTTTATCATCATAAGGGTTTTTTCCTGCTTCATCCACTTTTACAACCGGAATCATATCAGAAGGTACATTGTAAATTAACTGATTACATAATACAATAGGATCAATACAAGTATCACATCCAGCAATTACTTTAACAAACACTGAATCTCCAGGTGATGTTATGGAAATGGTTTGAGTCATTTGCGCAGCATCAATGGCTATTTTTGTTTGGTTAAACGACCATTGATAAGCTATTACATTTAAGTTATTAGGAACAATAGCATCAAATTTTACAGCAAAGGATTCTTTATCGATTATTTTAGATTCTAAAGTCAATAATGAGCTCTTTTTTTCTGTACACTCTTTTTTAAATGTATTTAGATATGTTATTTTATAAATATCCATATCTCCATATCCTTTTGGTCTGTAGGATGAAAAATAACTATTCTCGTTATTGCTGGTTTGAATTAAAAAAATATCGTTCCCAGCTGAATTAATTGGCTGAGACATATTTTCTGGTGCAGACCAATTGCCATTTATAAAAGAACTTTTATAAACGTCATAATTACCATAACCTGGATGCCCTTTTGATGAAAAATATAATGTTTGCCCATCATCTGACAAAAAAGGTGCATCTTCGTCAAAAGTAGTATTAATTGTTTTGCCTAAATTTTCAGGAACACCCCAATCGCCATTATTATCTTTTGTTGATTTGTAGATGTCTAAGCCACCATTTCCTCTAGGATCTTCGCTTGTGAAAAATAAAGTATTTCCATCTTTACTAATGCTTGCATGGTTTTGGTAAAAATCCATGTTAACATTTTTTGATAAAGCTACAGTACTTTTCGAATTATCTGCGCCAGTTTTTATTTCATGAATTTTGTTATCCTGAAAAACAAACATTGTTTTGCCATCATGTGATGCAGAAAGGATTGATAAATGTTTTTTTTGAGTCTTAGTTTTTAAAGTACTTTTTGATATGGAAAATGTACTTACGCTTGTCGGTCTACCATTTACAAGTTTGCTGTTATATATGTTTTCGAAATATTTATCATCAACTTTGTTTTTCTTTTCTTTGTCAAAATCTTT
>JBIICN010000060.1:0-18213 GCA_044238845.1 Bacteroidia bacterium | reverse complement strand
TAAAACAATTGGTACAGTGACGTTTGAAGAACGTTTATCGTTATTTGTTGAAATTGCCATGGAGTATCAAAATCAATTAGATTTTAAATACAGATTACAGTATCACGATTATGTAGAGTCTGTTACCGAAATAAAAAAACGATTAGGCTACACATTGATATTGCCTTTGAAAGACAAACCAAAAAAAGAAAAAGCAACTAAATAGAATTTATATAACATGGAAGAAACTACCAGTTTTAATTTACCAAAACAAACACACGATATTTTTGCTGTAATGGCACGTGGGGCTTTTATTTCCAGCAATGGAAGTAGAGATGGTATGAACCGTTTGTATGATGTGATTAATAATCCTGAAAATTTTGACAGACTTCAGGCTTATTTTAATGTAATTAGATATAACATCGAAAGAGGAAATAATTTTTTTTATTTTTCAAAATTAAGCGAACCAAATTCTGAATTAGAAAAGAAATTGGAGCGCTTTGAACGTTATATTGATATCATAGATTTGTTTGCTAGTATGGATAACAAAATTGGTATTGGTAGTCGTTTCCGTCCAAGTGAAATTGCCGAAGAGTGTAATGCGAATGTGCGTTTAAAACAAAAGCTTCAAAAAATTCCATTATATCGTTCAGAAACATTACATAATAAAGTACGTGAAATTTGTGATTTAATGAGTCGTGATTCGTTTTTGGAATTGGAAGACGAAAAATCAGAATCATACAAAGTATTAGATTCGTATAATTACTTATTAGATGTTATTAATTCTGTAGCTATTTACGAAGACAGTTCTAGTTCTGATGATACTCAAGCCATAATTTATAACTAAAATAATTTACAAATGAAGACATCACTTTTTTTATTAATGATTGTTTTTAGTTTTGGCGGATTTGCACAAACTAAATATTCAACAGTTTCTGAAGATTTTATCACATTTCATGATAATATAGCAACAGCAGAACGCATGTTCAAAAATGATTCTTTATTGCAAGCCTATGCAAAATTTGATAACGCTTTTGTTGGATACAAGGGTACTGTTAATGCGGGGCATTATTTTAGAGCGGCTTTGTGTGCTATTAAAATAAAAGAAGAATTTAAAGCATTACATTTTTTAGAAAAAGCAATATTGAGTGGTTATGAAATTGACAGCACCAAAAAGGAATTGGTAGCTTTCTTTAATCAAAATACTAGAAAAGAATATTTGGATAATATTACAAAATGGGAAGAGACTAGAAATGTTTCGAGAAACACTAGTTGGGAGAGCGAATTAATGCTAATGGCTGAGGCTAATAAAAAATACAATTCTGTAAAATACACTTCTGCGATGGAGTTTTGTTCAAATTGCATGAAAATTAAAGCGTGTAGTAAAACGTCTCCAGATTTTTTATCAAAGTATAAATTGGTTAAAGAAAAAATGAAAGCTGATTCAGTTTCTGCTGCAACATTACTTGCAAAAATTCAGCAATTTGGCTTCCCTAATTTGAAGTTAGTAGGCATGAAAGGTAGTGACATTGCTCGTGGTATTTTATTAAATTATGATGCTGATCGAAAAAATGAACGTTTAGAAGGTGTTTTATATAGAGCTTTAACCGATGGAAATATATCGCCAGAGTTTTACGCAACAGTTGTGGATAGAAGAAATTTAATGAATGGTTTGATTCCTGAGTTTTATGAGCCAATTACAGGTTACGAAAAAACAATTGGAAAAGAATTAGTTGGCGCGAACAAAAAACGCAGAACAATTGGATTATATCCAATTAAATTGGTTAGTTCAGCAGCTCCAAAAAGCAAAGATCCTAATGCCAAAAAAGAGGTTTACAAAGGATTATATGATTATTAATAGATTAAGAAATTAGAGATAGGGAATAGAGAAACATGGAAAATAATTGCAGAATATTAAATAGAATTGTACAAATTAACATTGCCAATGTTAAGTATACCGACTTGGAATTAAGTGGAAACACTTGTTTTGTTGGTACAAATAACTTTGGTAAAACTTCATTGCAACGTGCTATCTTGTTTTTTTATAGCGCTAATACTAGAGGTTTGGGTATTTCAGCTTCCCAAAAACCATTTGAAGAACATTACTTTAAATATGAAAATTCTTATTTAATTTACGAAATACAAACAGAAAGCAAACCGTTTTTTGTAATTGTATATCGTCACAATAAATTAGTGTTCCGTTTCGTAGATGCGGAGTATAGTCCTGATTATTTCTTCAATGAAAATGATGAGGCAATTAAAATTAAAGAAGTAATTGCTGGTTTTGATAAGCGTGGAATTTTTGTATCTCAACAAATTGATACGTTTGAGCGTTATCGTAATATTTTATATGGAACGGAAACGGATAAATTATTATCTAAATTTCATATCTTAAAAGGAAACGAAAAATATCAAAACATTCCTAAATCCATTACAAACGTATTCTTAAGTTCTAAGAGTAGTATTGATAGTCGTTTTATTAAAGATTTTATCGCTAACTCTTTAACTACCGAAAACAGTAGTATTAAGTTAGAGCAAGTTGATCGTCAGTTACGCCAGTTCAACGAAAAGTATTCGGATATTGAAACCTACTTAAAAAAGGAATCTCAGCAATTAATTGAGTTCATTGATAAAAAGTATGACCAAGTGCACATGTTAAAAGGCGCACAAATGGAAATGGCTGATAAGTTAGGTAGTAGTTTGCGTTATGCTGAAACTCAGAATGAAGCAGTTATTAAAGCCTCTCAAGAGAAGCAAGAAGAGCTAGATAGATTAACAGAAGCTAACGAAGAACAAAAAACTTTGTTAGAAGAAAAACAAAAAGATGTTCGCGAGGAAATTGGTTACTACGATAGAACGATTCGTGAAGCAAACAAGAAATTAAAAGAGTACAAAGAAAAAAATATTGAGCAAGCCGTTGAAAAAAATGCGGAACGTGATAAATTACAAGTTGATTATAATATTGCTCGTCGTGAATACGAATCATTAACATCAAATGTTCAAAGTATTGAGATGAAATACTCATCTTTAATTGAGCAATTGCGTAATGATAAAACAGCTTATATCAATAAAATTAATTCTCGTACTAGTGAAATTTTTAATCACTATAACGAGTTACAATTATTACAAAAGAATGAATTCAATAAAAAAGATGCTGAGTTTAAAGCGAAGCGCGAAGAAGCTTTAACAGAGCTAAATGCCGAAGTAACAGCTAAGCAAATTGAATTTAATGAATTAAAAGCGGAAGAAAAAGTAATTCGTAATACTCGTTTTTACGAAGCTGAAATCAAAGGACAAGAAACGGAATTAGCTGATTTAAGAGCGATTAATTATAAGAATAAATCAGAGTTAGCAATTAAAACTAACTTGGTTCAAACCAATCAAAAAGAGTGGGAAGGCTTAGAATCAAAATTAAAATTATCCTTATCTAATCAAATACAAAAAACGAATAACGAAATCATTCGTGTTAAAACGGAGATTAAATCGATTGAGGAAAAATTAAACGTTCAACATGATGCCTTATATGGTTATTTAGAAAAGAACGTGAAAGATTGGCATAATACGATTGGTAAGGTTGTAAACGAAGATTTATTATTCCGTACAGATTTAAATCCAACACTTACGGATGATAAAGGATTATCGTTATTTGGTATTTCTTTAAAATTAGATGATGTTCAAGTGGTTTCAAAATCAATTGAAGTTTATCAATTTGAAAAGAATGAGCGTTTAGCAATTATTAGAGATTTGGAAGAGTCGATGACTCAGTTCCAAACAGCTAACAACGAAGAAAAAATGTTGGCTGCTGATAAATATGGTAAACAATTAGGCGAGTTAAAAGAAGATTTAAAAGTTTTAACTTATTCATTAGAGTTAGCAGAAAAACGCGAAAAGAAATTAATATTAGAATTAGAAGACTGGAAGCAACGCGCAAGCACAGAAATTGAGCAATCTTTATCTGGTAACCGTCAAAAATTAAATATTATTGAAGAAGAGTTAGCTATCTTAAATAAAAAGAAAAATAATTTATTAAACGATTTCAATACTCAATTTGATAAATTAAAAGCGTTTAATGATGAACGTTTAGCTGATTTAAAATCTCGTCAAGAAACAGAAATTTCTGAATTAGAAGTTGAGAAGAAAAATCAAGTTAAAGAATACGAAGAAAAAGAAGTTCAGTTAAGTAACGAAAAAGAAACGAACTTTAAGGCTAAAGGTGTTGATAGCAAAGAGATTAAGAAGATTGATGCTCGTATTAAAGAATTACAAGAGGCTTTAAAAGAAATCGATCAGTATTCTCAAATTGTAAGCGATTACTTAAAAGATAAACGTGAAATATTTGATAAGCTACCTGATTTAATACAAAAGAAAGATGAGTATGTGAAATCTGCAAATGATTTAACGGCCGAAATTGAAGAAGTATCTCGTAAGTTCAATATCAAACGTATGGAGTTGAATAAACAAAAACGTGCCTTTGAAGAGGAGTTAATTGAATTTAATAACGGTATTAATTATTTCACGAAAAATTTCCGAGAAACTCCTGTATTTAATAAATACGCTGATATTATTGATAGAGCTGAGCCTAAGAAAACAAATTACAGTGTGATGGATTTGTGTACTCAATTATTGAAAAATGATTCGCATTTTAATGAAGAGTATACGGCTTTCCAACGTTATGTTAATGAGTTTGCTGGTAAATTTAGATTAGATAATCACTTTAACTTCATTATTCGTAATGATGCGACTCAAGGAGAATACGAACGTTTTGCTCAAAACTTACGTTCATTCATTAATGAAAACAAAATTGAGTTATCTATTGCCGAAACAGCTACTCAAATTGGATTAGTAACCGATAGTATTGCTACTAAGGTTCGTGAGTTAAGTGGCCAAAAAGATAAGATTCAACACATTATTACCTTAATTGCGGAAGATTTTAAGAAAGCAGAGTTCGAAGAATCAAAGTTAATTGAGTTCATTAAAATTCGCTTAGAAGATTCAGATAACAAGGTTTACAAATTATTAAAACGTATTCAAGAGTTCCGCGAAGAAAATGGTTTAGTGTATAATGAAGGATTGTTTAATACTGATTTCGCCACACATAAAAATCGTGAGATAAGTAACCGTGCTGTTAAATTATTAGATCAATTACGTACAGCTATTAAAGAGCAGGAGCAAGAAGAAATTCGTTTACAAGATTTATTTGAATTGAAATTCAATATCAAAGAAGGTTTAAATGAAACTGGTTGGACTCATAAAATTGATAGTATTGGTAGTACAGGAACTGATATCTTGGTAAAAGCAATTATCTATATTACTTTATTGCATGTATTTATTAAAGAATCTTCTCACCGTGGAAGTACAGACTTTAAAGTACACTGTATTATTGATGAGGTAGGTCAAATCTCGGCACATTACTTACGTGAGTTATTACGTTTTGCGAAAAATAGAAATATTATGATGATTAATGGTTTACCTAATAAATCAGGATTAGAAGCGCATTACAAATACACGTATCAATTTAGAAGAGAAGAAAATAACAACGTTCGTATCTTCCCTAGTATTGTAACGGAGGTTGAGGCTTAAAAATATGTTACTCTAAGAGTAGTTGAATAAAACACCTGACAGGTTCTATAAACTGTCAGGTGTTTTATTTTTTAGGTGTTTTATACCCAATTTGAGTTCTTGGTTTTTCGTTTTCTTTCTTGTCTAATAGTTCGTCTAGGTATTGAAACACTACTTCAATATTTTTTGTGTTATTATCTGTTTTCTTTCTTAGTTCTTCAATCCCTAAACGTAATTCTGTATTGTCGCTCAACATTTGTCGTATCCTTGTGAATATTCGAATGATTTGAATATTAACGGAAATAGCCTTTTCGCTGTTTAATACACTGGACAGCATTGCCACTCCTTGTTCTGTAAAAGCAAAGGGCTGGTGTCTTAATCCCATTTTTTCAGAATTGGAGGTCGCAAATTGCGTCCTCCAATTGTTGAGTTCAATTTCAGTTAATTCAAACATGAAATCCTTTGGAAATCTACTCAAATTCCTTTTCACGGCTTCTTTTAATCGCTTTGTTTCTACTCCATATAGTTCTGCCAGATCTCTATCTAACATTACCTTTTGGTTTCTAATCACATAAATTTTATTCATGACTATTTCGTCAGGAATCTGTAATAATTCAGCTCTCTTCATCATAATAATATATGATTCAAAGTTGAAAAATTTTATAGTAAGTACTTGCTACATATTGTAGCATTTTAATTGGAGGAGTCAATTTGGCACCTCCAATTTTGTTTGAGTTCACAATTTGTGACCTCCAAGATTTAAAAATAAACTTTCAGCACATCATATCCGTATTTCAGAATCATGAGTGATACAATCACTAAAAATATAATTCGTACAAAACCATTTCCTTTTTTTAGTGCTAAATGGCTACCAATAAAACTGCCCATAATATTAAACACAGCTAATAAAATAGCTAAGTGTAAAATGTAATGACCTTCTTTAATAAACACAATGAGGGCTGAAATATTAGTCACGCAGTTTACAATTTTAGCATAGGCAGAGGCTTTCACAAATTCAAAGCCTAACACAACTACAAAGCCAAGCACAAAAAAACTTCCAGTACCTGGGCCAAAAAAGCCATCATAAAAGCCAACTATTAAGCCAATACATGCACCGTATAACATTTGCTTGTTAAGTGGTAATTCTTTAGTCTCTATTGCCCCTAAGTCTTTTTTGATAAATGTATAAATAGCAATAACAATAAGTATAACAAGAATAAGAGGTTTTAATAAATTACTATCAATGTGATTAATGATTTGTGCTCCTAAATAAGAAGAGATAAAACAACTCAGCGCAATAACTAAAAGTAGCTTATAATTAAAGGTAATTTTTTTCGCGTATTTAAATGCGGCGATTGATGTACCTGCTAAAGCCGCAATTTTATTAGTACCAAACAATACTGGCAACGGCATTTTGGGAAATGTAATTAATAGAAATGGAGTTTGTATTAATCCGCCGCCACCAACAACGGCATCAATAAAACCAGCCGTAAAAGCAGATATTGCTAAGAGGATGACAGTTAACAAGCCATACTCATCATATAAATTACTCAAACTCATATCACGATTTAATTTTTATTTGATTAAAATTTGTCAGTTCGAGCGTAGTCGAGAACCAGAAAGTAATCACAAAGAACGCTTCTCGACTTCGCTCGAAGTGACAGATTATAAAAAAGCTCCTACTAAATCTAGTAGGAGCTTTTGATATTTTTTTATTTGTTAGAAATCAAACTTACCTCTATGATCTTCAATACCTGCTTTTTCTTTTAAGGCATCAAACAATTCATAATCAACTCTGCCACTATTCATTCTTTCGATTTCTTGTTGTTTCCCTTTAAAATCTTTTGGTAAAACAGGTTCATTAATTGACGCTACGTTTACAACAAACACACCATTATCACCTTTAATAGCTTTACTAGTTGTGCCAGTTTTCATAGAAGTAGCAGTTCCAATTAAAGCATCTTCTCTTCCTATGGCTGCAACATTATAAGCAGAGAAAGTTAAATTATCAGCTTTTTCTGCAGTTAAGCCCATTTTAGATGCAATATCATCAATAGATTTAGAAGAGCCTGCTTTTGTTTCAAATTCTTTAATAAATGTTTCTGCTTTTTTGTCGCGAATTGCTTTTACTGTTACTTCATCTTTTACATCTTCTAATGGAGCAATTCCTTTTTCTTTGATACTTGTTAATTGAGCAACAATAAAACGATCTTTAAATTCAAATACCGGCGATACTTCTCCTTTTTTTGCCTTATAAACCCAGCGAACTAAATCTTTTGCGGTTTCTAAACCTGGTAAAGATTTGTCGCCTTCTTTAATGCTTTCAGCAATACGTTTATTTAATTTTTCAGCTTCCACACTTTTATTAAATGATTCGCCTGTTTGATTTTTTCCGGCAAAGTCGCTAGCAATTTTATAATACTCTTGATTTGTTTCTCCGCTTGGAGTAATTAATTTAGTAATTTGTGCAATTGTATAAGAATTATGACGAGTTTTAGAAACATTTAAAACTTCAATAATATGAAATCCAAACTGCGTAGGAACAACAGTAATATTACCAACAGTTCCTTGCAGACCCGCATTTTTAAATGGATCAACAAAACCTTTGTTTTCATCAAACCAACCGTAATCTCCACCTTTATCTAAAGATCCCATATCGTCAGACATTGTTTTTACTAAAGTATCAAACTTAACAGTTTTTGCTTTTAATAATACTAATAAACTATCAGCAATACGTTTAGCAACTTCTGGTGTGCGCTGAGTTTGTGTTCTTTGACTTTGTAAACCAATTAAGATATGACGAACTTTAGCAGAGTCAGCAATTGATTTAACATCAGTTAATTTATAAATTTTTAAAAATGTTCCTTCTGTAAACGGACCATATACAGTTCCCTTGCTAGCTGTAAACACGGTTGAATCAGCAATAATCATGTTTTTCTTTCCGTAGTTTGCAATATTTACGGCACCGCCTTCGCTTTCTTGAGCGATGTATGAAGAATCTTCATTTGCAGTTTTTGTTTTAAATTCTTCCGCAGCTCTTTGAGCATCTTTTAATAACGCATCGTAATCGGCTTTAGATGGAATAACATCATATGCAATGTATTCAATTTTACGAGTAGGGTCAGATACCTTATAATCGTTTTGATGTTTGTTGTAATATGCTGTAATTTCTTCTTCAGTTACTTTAACCGTTGAATCAGAAACATCTGAGTAACGTTTCATAACAAAAGTAGCATTTACTTGTTTGTTTTGAGCAATAAATGCATCTTTTGCTTCTGCAGTAGTAATGTATAAACCTTTTTTAATTAAGTTGTTGTATTTTTCTGCGGCACGAACTTCTAAGATAGATTTTTCTAATTGTTTCCAAAATTTTTCTTGGTCAGCATTAAAATTACTTACATTTTGATTTAGTTTTACAACATCAATAGTTCCATCAGGTTTAGCAAAACCTTCGTAAACTTTACCAGTTTGTTGATCAGTTAATTGTTGAACAACATATTGATGTGGATGAACTAACATTAAGTCGTATAATTCATCATCAGATACCGAAATACCTAATTTTTTGTATTGAACTTTAATGACTTTTTCGCTAATTAATTGACTCCAAACAGACTCAATAATCTGTTCTTTCATTTTATCATCAATGGGTTGATTTGGATTTTGTTGTTGTATTTGAGCAATTTGTTCATTTACTTTTGCACTAAATGCTGGGTAATCGATTTTATCACCAGCTATTTTACCAACTTCTAAATCTTGACTAGAGAATAAAGCTCCGCCAGAGCCCAATAAACTTTCTAAAATAAAAATCACTAAGGCTAAACCAACGATTCCAACCAAAAGACCTGTCTTACTACGAATTTTTTCTAAAACGCTCATATTTGTTATAATTTAAGGAATGCAAAGATAAAATTATTGCTGAAAAACGAAAAATTAATATGAAATAATTTTAGTGACTAATTCTTGTGCTTGAACCCTAATTTCGGCCACTGCCATGGTTTTCCATAAAATACCTTTTAGATGCAGGGCAATTGCGTGAATATTTTATGTAAATATCGATTTTTTTAACCACGTAAGCCATTTTTTTAAGGAATTAGGGCTATAAATGGTTCTTTTAATATTTTGAAACAGTATTAGCTATTAATCAATCAATGTTTTAAAATCCCTACTCTTTTGGGTATTTGAATAAGATATAATAAATTCAGAAAAATAATTGATTTGAATGAGATTATTTTCTTGGCTGATTATTGTTTAATCTATCTTGATTTTTACGTTGATAGCGACGTAATAAATACATAATTGCCGCAATAAGAAATACAAACGTAAAATATAAAGCACTATCGTTATCTTTTGTAATTAAAAAATAAATTGCTATTGCAGCACAACCCAAGGCAGTGATTAACCAAACAATTTCTAATATTCTAAAAAATTTACTCATAATATTTATAATCCGCTATCATCTAATCTAATAGATCCTGTAATTTCTTTTATTTCGTATTGCGTAAAATCTTGATTGGCTTCTAAACCTTTTCCCATAATAATTTCTTTTGCAGTGGTTATTTTCACAAATGCATCTGATGTTATTTTCTTCTTTTTCTCATCCCACACCAAGTGTTCTGTGTTTAATTTTTCTCCATTTACATTAATAATTTCAACATTGTATTTTACTTCCATACGTTTTGTTTTTTCATAACGCACACCATAGTCAGCTTTTAAAGTAGTTGACTCTTTTTCTTTTTCATCATAAAATATTACAAACAAACCCTTAGGCATAATAGTAACAGGTTCTTTAACCCCTTTTTCGTATTTCTGCATTTGAGGCGTTAGTAGTTTAATCTTTAAAAATGTAGAGTCTGAATATAGCATGGTAACGTCTTTGCCTGTTAAATCTGGCATTACATTTTTTTTACCAAGAGCCATAATTTCATTTCTATCAGTTTCGCATGATATAAATGCAAAACTAAATACCATTAAAAGAAACAGTAAATTGCTATTTTTTAATGATTGCATTTAATGGATTAATCATATTTGTATTTAATAAACCAACGTTTATTAAAAGTAAAGCCTAATACTAAACGAACATATTCTTCTTGTAATAGGTTATTGGTTACCGTACCCATTTTACCATATTGCGCCGAAATGTTTACAACAGCTATATCGTCAAATCTACCTATTCCAACTGGTAATCCTAAGCCTGCAGAGATGAATGCATTTGTAATTTTAGTGTTTCTTAAATCTAAATAGCCATCGGAATATGATATCCCCAAACGATAATGAATTCTTTTGATGTAATTTGCCGAACCATATGCTAATTTATTTGGCACATAGTTTAAGCCAGCCGATACTCTAAAACTATTTTTAAAATCATTTGTAGGCGAATTAAAATATTTAAAACCACTCCAATTTGTGGTTGCCGCATCCATTAATACCGTTAATTTTTCACCTTTTTTCATTGATAATCCAAGTCCCATTTCTAATGGTAAATTTATTTTCCCTGAAACATCTTGAGAATTTAGTAATGTATCCTTTGGCCTTTCTACCCCAAACCCATCAATGGCATAATTATAAATAATATTGCTTTGTTTAGCGTTAATTGCAGCAGGAGTGTTTACAAAAAATCCAAATCCAATTTTTATTTTTTGTTTTAGTAATCTTTTTTGACCATGCGATTTTACGGAGTCAATCGTAAAGTTGGTTTGCAATCCACCATTAAAAGAAAAATCTGATACTTGAACAGAACGTTGTCTTTTTGCATTATAATAAGTAATGCTGCCTGGATAAATAACATCCGTAACTTGATTGATAGTGCCAAATAAATAATTTCCAATTGCACCAATTGATAGTTCGGATAATAATTGCTTACCAAATTTTATGCGTTTATATTTTTTAGTTTCATGATATTTTGTTAGCGTATCTGCTAAACTAGAATTATAAAATTTATTAAGATTGCTTTTAAACGGTTTAACTCCAATTCCTAAAAATGCTTTATTAATACCACCATCTCCTTGAAAAATATAGGTCATCGTTCCAGCATTGATATCTTCTTCAGATGATGTAATTTTATATCCAACTGTACTATAAGGCATAATACCAAAGGCCGCGCCACCAAAACGTTTTAATGGAAATCCAACAGAACCATATGAAAAATTTATATTCCTTTTGTTGATGGAAGTAGCAGAACTACTAATTTTTGTAAATTGAGCTTGACCACCCAATTCAAAAGTACTTAATCTAATACCTGCTAAACTCGCTGGATTGGCAACATTTATAAAAAATGGAGCCACTGTATCTTGATGATAAGCAATAAATGTTCCTCCCATGCCTGCTGGCGTGGCAAAGCTTTGTAAGTTTATTTCACCCAAACCGTATCGTGAGTAAGGACTTGAAGTGAGAATTTGAGCAAAAGAACTGGAACTTAAACTTAAAAAAGTAAGTGCAATGAATGTTGTTTTCAAAAAAGTAATATGTTTATTTTTTTTCAAGATTATAATTTAAAATATCGTTTAAGCCTTTTAAAACTAAATTTTGGTGGGTAAAGATGCTATTTTTTAACCGTTTTGCCAAGAATTCGCTATCACCACCAGTTAAAAGACAAATCATATGAGGAAATTGCTGCTTATATTGGCTAATAATGCCATCAATTTCGGCGATACTGCCATTTAAAACCCCTGATAATATTGAATTTTGTGTGTTTTCTCCAATTAATTCTTGAAAATCTGTATCTAAATCAACAAATGGCAATTTACTTGTAAATTCATGAAGTGCTTTAAGTCTCATTTTAATACCAGGAGAAATAGCACCACCTTTATATTCATCATGCTGATTGGTGAAATTATATTTAATACAAGTGCCAGCATCTACTACTAAGACATCTTTATGTGGATGTATAGTAAAAGCTCCTATGGATGCCGCAATTCTGTCGGAACCCAAAGTAGTTGCTGATTGATATTGATTTTTAATTGGAATTTGGGTTTGATGAGTAAATATAATAGTGGGAATAATAGACTGTAAACCGTTATAAAATAAGTCTAAATCATCTACCACGCTTCCAATAATGGCATATTGTGCTTGTTTAATAAACGACATATCAAATAATAATTCGCTGACTGAATTATATATTTTTAGTTCAAAAAGCTCATTTTTCTTGAACAATGCCGATTTTACTCGTGTATTTCCTATGTCTATAACTAAATTCAATGTTCATAAAAGTAACTAAATACTATTTATCTGCTCATTATTTAAGTTTTTTTAATATTTCTTTTTGTAGTATAAATATTTCTATTAAATTTGCACCCCAATCTAGTTTAACTAGATGATGGTACCTTAGCTCAGTCGGTAGAGCAACAGACTGAAAATCTGTGTGTCCCTGGTTCGATTCCTGGAGGTACCACTTTAAAAGCCTCTCAAATAGTTAATTTGAGAGGCTTTTTGCATTTATTGAATGAACTCGCTTCAACATATATTAATAATTGGAACGGTTTGGCCAGAGCCAAATTCTTCTGCTGCCGGTAGCAGAACCATGCAATTGATTGAACAGTTTCAAAAGTTAAATTGGAAAATCACCTTTGCTTGCGCAGCTTCTGATAGCGAGTTTAGTATTGATTTTAAAAAATACAATATTGATAAGGTTACGATTGAATTAAACAGTAGTAGTTTTGATGAATTTATAAAAACACTTCAACCAACTATAGTGTTATTTGATCGTTTCATGATTGAAGAGCAATTTGGTTGGCGAGTTGCTGAAAGTTGCCCTAATGCTTTGAGGGTTCTTGATACGATTGATTTACATTGTTTAAGATTAGCACGACAACAAGCGTTTAAAGAAAAAAGAACTTTTGTAAATGATGATTTATTAAAAACCGATGTTGCCAAGAGGGAAATAGCGAGTATTTATCGTTGTGATATCACCTTGATGATTTCAGTATATGAAATGGATTTGTTACAGAGCTTTTTTAAAATGGATGCTGATATATTGCATTACACTCCTTTTTTATTAAATCCAATTCAAGAAAAAGAAATAGTAAGTTGGCCATTGTTTGAAGAAAGAAAACATTTTGTGACAATTGGTAATTTTTTGCACGAACCTAATTGGAATAGTGTCCTTTATTTAAAAGAAGAAATTTGGCCTTTGAT
The DNA here is from genome assembly GCA_044238845.1 of Bacteroidia bacterium. Classification (GTDB taxonomy): domain Bacteria; phylum Bacteroidota; class Bacteroidia; order B-17B0; family Aurantibacillaceae; genus UBA4416. Next base: position 4,545 of record JBIICN010000060.1, on the reverse strand, counting down.
TAGAAAGCAATTACCAGATGCCGAGCTCCATGTTTATGGCGCTTATTCTTCTCCAAAAGTAACTCAACTACATCAGCCCAAAGAAGATTTTTTAATTAAGGGTAGGGCGGAGAGTGCACACGAAGTGATGCTAAACGCAAAAGTGTGTTTGGCTCCCTTACGTTTTGGAGCTGGTTTAAAAGGAAAATTAATTGATGCCATGGAATGCGGCACGCCAAGTATTACAACAACCATTGGTGCCGAAGGCATGCACGGTGATTTAGAGTGGGCAGGAATGATATGCGATGATGCAGTTAGTTTTGCAAATGCTGCTTGTCAATTATATTGTGATAAAACTATTTGGTTAAATGCACAACAACAAGGCGTAAAAATTATAAATCAGGTATTTGAAAAAGAAAAGCAAGCAAAATTATTGACGGATAAAATTCATCATCTTCAACAAAATCTATCACCACATCGTCAGCAAAATTTTATTGGTGCAATGCTCATGCATCATACCATTTCGGGCACAAAATATATGTCGCGTTGGATAGAAGAGAAAAATAAAAAGCCCTTGTAAATTTTACAAGGGCTTTTTAAATAGTTAATTTTTGCACTAGTCTCTTTTACCAAATAAACGCAAAAGAGATAAAAATAAATTGATAAAGTCAAGGTATAAGGTTAAAGCACCCATCACTCCCATTTTTTTGAAATCAGTAGAACCGTCATTTGCCTCGGCCAAAGCTTTAATTTTTTGAACATCATAAGCGGTTAAACCAGTAAATACTATCACACTAATAATACTGATGATATAACCCATTGTATCGCTGCGCATAAACATATTAATTAAGGATGCAATAATAATTCCTATTAAGCCAATCATTAATAAAGAGCCCATTTTAGTTAGGTCTGCTTTTGTTGTATAACCAGCTACGGCCATTACACCAAATAATGCAGTAGTACTAGCAAACACAACGCCAATAGAATCTAAACTGTAAATCATAAAAATAGAACTCAAACTAACTCCCATTAATGCAGAGAATCCAAAAAATATTCCCATTAACGCTACAAACGATAATTTATTAAAGGCAAAATTCATTACCATTACTAAACCCAAAGGAGCAAGCATCACAATCCATCCAATAATTGATATGCTAATTCTATTTCCAAATTCATCATAATTGTATAATAATTGAGCTAAATCAGGATTATACGCAAATAACAAAGAGCAAACAGTTGTAACGGCTAAAGCTAAAAACATCCATGTAAATACAGATGCAAAAAGTGAGCGATCCTTAACAATAGTTGAGCTTTCAATATTGTTTAAATTGGTATTTCTAAAATTATTGTCCATGTTCTTTTTTTGATTTCAAAGATACTATTTTAAAAGGCCTACTTTTTATAAAAATTGCTAAAAATTAACTAAATCTTAATCATTATTTGAAATAAAAACATTCGCGGTGCACGAACATCGCCAGGTCGTAAACAATATTCAGCATTACCTATATTGTTAACAATAAAAGACGCTTTTAATTCTTTTGATATTTGGTATGAAACTCTCATATCATGTATCCAATCACCGCCAGCGTGTTGTATTCTGTATGATTTTAAACCTGGCAATACATAGGTTTGAGGATAGGCATCCCAGTTAAGCCCATTTTGAGGCTCACTATATTCATGCAATACACTTTGTACAAAACGTCTATCAATGTTTTCCATATAACTATAATATCTTACGCTCCAACCCACTGATATTTTTTTATAATCTAGTTGAATATCTGATTTTATTAAATGACGGTTGCGGTATTTTAAAATATTTACACCGTCAAGTCCCAAAGTATCTTTTGTTCTATCATAATTTAAATAAATTGGATTTGTAAATGTATAACCCATGAGGGTGCTAACATTTATTGGCCCTATTTTTCCAGTTCCAGTAATAGAGGCGTCCACTCCATTAATACGAGCACTACCAACATTTTGAGATTTGAATCCTGCATATTCTCTGTCTTTATAAAATATACCAGTTTTTGGTCCATAAATATCAAATGCAAATTCTACCATGTCTTGGTATTCTGTCCAAAAGCCAGCTATATCCAAAAACCCTTTAAAATTTAAAATTCTAAATCCTTGTTTAATACCTATTTCTGCGCTCCAGCCACGTTCGGGTTGTAGGTTTTGATTTGGATAAATTTTTAAAGCACTAACACTTGTACTCACATATTTTTCGGCAATAGTTGGAAAGCGGTACCCTTGTCCGTATGATGCACGAAGGAAAGTGTATTCTAACACATGATAATTTACCCCTGCTCTAAATACAGGTTGAAAAGGTAAATTGTTTAATTTTGGTGTTAAGTAGCCTCTTGTGTAGGATGTATCAATTCGGTTAAATTCACCTCTTAAACCAACCGATGCTGTTAGCTTTTTATATTTGTAATCAAATTGAGCATAGCCTGCATAATTTTTTCCCGAATGCCTTCCGTAAAGCGAATCGGCAATAACTTGTTGTTCCATGTAAACTGCACCATAAGTCATGGTGAAATTATTTTTAAATCGTTTTTGATATTGAAATTCGTTATAATATAATTCAGCTCTTGAACCTTGATTTTTATCGTTTGTGTTGTTAGTTAAATAGTAGCGAGAACGTAAGCTGAACTTTCCTCCATTTTTTGTGAAGTAGTTAATGTACGGATCAACATTCATACGTTGGTTTGCAAAACGTTGAATGTTTAAGCCTTGTGGGAAATAAACCGAATCGGCATTTTGCCACAAGAAAAATAAACCACCCCTGGTTTCCATCATATTAGTATTTAAACCAATTGATAAGCCAGGAGCTTTTTTGAAATTATAACGTAAATTCATGTTAAAGCGGCTCCGTTTTTCAGTTTCTAAATAACGATACCCCTCGTCGTTAAACATATGACCACCTAACACAATATCCAAATTTTTTACTTTTTGTGAATGAGAAAAGTTAACGCCTGTTTGTGTTTGGCTAGTTCCTTTCCACCATTTATATTTTAATTGTTGAGGTGCATCATAAGTGGCGCCAAATAACGAAACGGTTGTTTGTGGTTTATCTTTAGCGTAAGCGGTTCTCATATTAACAACACCATTCATTGCGGAGGAGCCAAATAGTGCTGATGACGCACCTTTAATAACTTCTACTTGTTCTAAATTTTCGAGAGGTAAATAATTCCACTTAATATCAGCCGCATCTGCGCTAATCATAGGCATTTCATCCACCAACATGAGTACACGAGTTCCTGCACCATAGCTATAGCCACTTCCACCTCTAATACTTGCTTGCCCATCAGATACTACAACTCCTGGCACCTGATTCATAATTACATCTAGTGTTTGAGAGGCTTTGTTTTCGATGATGGCAGGTTTTATAACTTCCATACTAACGGTAACATCAGATAATTTTTGTTCAAACCTACCTGCTGATATAACTACCTCGTCTAATAATTGATTTCCGTTTCCTAAAGCAATGGTAATTATAGTTGTATCATTTCCTTTAACAGTAATAGTTTCTGAATATTTTTTGTAGCCTATAAAGTCACAATCTAAGGTATGGATACCTTCTGTTGCAGCTATATAGAAAACTCCTTCTAAATCAGCAGTTACGCCTTTTGCTTTATCTAAAACAACTATCGCTCCTGGTAAAGCTTCATTATTTGTTTTATCTTTTACCACGCCTTTTACCACACCCAAAGTTTGCGCATAAATTTCGCAGGTATAAAAAAACACTCCTGTTAAAATATATTTTATGTTCTTAACCATTATCTCATTATTTTTACGAACACAATGTAATAATTTACTATTATTTAACAAATGAGCTACGTCGATTTAACATACCAAATAGGGTTAACTTTATTAGATGGAGTTGGAGATGTTTTGGCTAAAAATTTGGTGGCTTATTGCGGAAGTGCTGAACAGGTATTTAAAACAAAAAAAGCACAGTTAGAAAAAATTCCAGGGATTGGATCATATACTTCCAACGCTTTAATTGCAAGTAAATCTGTTTTACAGAGAGCAGAGCAAGAAATTAAATTTATTGAAGATAAAAAGATACAGCCTCTGTTTTTTACTGATAAAAACTTTCCGCAACGTTTAAAAAATTGTAATGATAGCCCTGTTATGCTATATTATAAAGGTAGTGCGGATTTAAATGTAGATAAAGTAGTAGCGGTTGTTGGAACTAGAACCCCATCTGCTTATGGGAAACAAATGACAGAAAAATTAATCGAAGATTTATCAGACAGCGGTTGTTTAGTGGTGAGTGGATTGGCTTATGGTATTGACATTACAGCACATAAAAGCTCATTAGATAATAATTTAAATACAATAGGTGTTTTAGCACATGGTTTAGATAGAGTATATCCATCCGTTCACGCACAGTATGCCGAAAAAATGATCACGCAAGGGGGGCTATTAACTGAACATTTAAGCGAAACAAATCCAGATAAAGAAAATTTTCCAAAACGAAATAGAATTGTTGCTGGTATGTGCGATGCTCTTGTTGTTGTTGAATCTAAAAGAGGTGGAGGGAGTTTAATAACGGCAACC
>JBIICN010000103.1:0-5458 GCA_044238845.1 Bacteroidia bacterium | reverse complement strand
CCATTGGTAATAAGATTGGAGACATACCTCCAAAATTATCAGTCACAATTACTTCTTGACCTAATACCATGGTTGCTAAGATTGTAGCCACATAAGAACCAAATAAATCGGCTCCCATACCAGCAACGTCACCTACGTTATCCCCTACGTTATCAGCAATAGTTGCAGGGTTACGAACGTCATCTTCAGGAATTCCTGCTTCTACTTTACCTACTAAGTCAGCACCAACGTCGGCCGCTTTAGTATAAATACCACCACCAACACGAGCAAATAAAGCGATAGACTCAGCTCCTAAAGAGAAACCAGTTAATACTTCGATAGCTGTGCTAATTTGATTAGGACCTAAGCCTTTAAACATGCCTAAGAAAGCGATAAATAAACCACCTAAACCTAAAATAGCTAAACCAGCAACACCTAAGCCCATTACTGTACCACCAGTAAAAGATACTTTTAATGCTTGTTTTAAACTAGTACGAGCTGCTTGAGTAGTACGAACGTTAGCTTTAGTCGCTACTTTCATACCAATGTATCCTGCCGTTGCAGAAAACACAGCACCTATAATAAAAGCAATTGCAATTACCCAACTTGAGTGAATTTCTTTACCATTAACTTCATGAATTGTTCCAGAATATGCTAATAAAGCCGCTGCAAACACAACAAAAATACTTAACACTTTCCACTCTGCTTTTAAGAAAGCCATGGCGCCATCAGCTATATAACCAGCTAATTCTTGCATGTTCTTATCTCCGGCATCCTGCTTACTAACCCAAGCAGATTTAATTGCCATTACTACTAAACCTAAGATTCCCAATAACGGAATCATGTAAATTACTAATTCGTTCATATGTTTTATTTAGTTAAAGGGTGCAAAAATAAGGATTTTAATGAAATATTAAAATATTTAATTTATTGATTATCAAGTAGTTAAAATTTTAACAGATTAATCTACCCTAAGATTTTAAGAAAAAGTCCAAAATGTAGCTTATTTGATAAAAAAATCGATTTAAGTTACATGTTGTAGTCTTTTTTAAGACTCTGTATTTAAAAATTTATTTAACATAAAACCATTTTAACTGCTCTAAACAATTAACAAAACATTCATCAAGTGTTTTTCTAGTAATTGAAATATCATGTCTGTAAAATATATTTAATTGTTTTGCATTTATACTTACCTTTTTAAATTGCCATGAATTGGATATCGCCACGCTAGTTGTAACAGGCACTCCGTAAAAACCTAAATTTGTTTTATCAAATTTCAAAAAATCAAAATTTATGAAATAGATATCTTTCGCATGATATTTATGAAAAGCACCATATGCTTCGGGATATGATAAAAACCAATTAACTTTTTGTTTCCTTGTGATATGTTGATTATTTATCAAGTTAATTAGATTCGGGTTATTATAACATTTCATATTTGCATAAATTGCATTTTCGTATAATTCAGGATCTACAATTGTTTCAGAAAGATTATCAACTATATTAAACAAATGAATATCGTCAACCGGTAAATCTTTTTGTAAATAGACATTCTGCGTACCTGCAAATTCTTTTACTTTACTAACTAATTTATCTAAATAATCGAAATACTCTTTCCTCTGTTGCTCATCGTAATAGTCAAAACAATCCAATTTAGGAGTATTAATAACAATTAAAATTTCTTTTAAATCTGGTTTTGATTTCAAATCACTAAACAACGCATTACAGTCAAAAACAGTATTATTTTGAACACATAAATCATCGTACTTTAAATTTGCTTCTGATTTAAGAAGTTCACTAACCGCACATGGTGCACATTTTTTTTCTAAGGCTATATTTGCAAAATAATTAGCGGCCTCCTTGTATGTAGTGAATTTAATATGAGACGAATCAAGCAATTCTTTTGCTTCAATCTTAGTTAAATCGTTAGATTTTAAAAATAAAAGTCCCTTATTTAAATAAGATAAAATAGATGTTTTGCTATCATCAATCCATTCATAATTATTACTTTTTTTGGCTCCTTTACCTTTATATTCATTAATAATAAATTGTTTACTTAAATTTTCTGGATGTAATAAAAGATAGCGTCTCAATGCTTCATTTAACAAAGCTAAAATTTCAAGATCATTAGGAGTATAAAGATAATCTCTAAAAGCTAATTCAATCACATTATGATAATCGCCATAACACATCATTATATTATAACTTTCCTGACTAGCAATTCTTTTTAATTGCTGAAACTTAACAGAGTCAACAATATAATTTTTCCTACTGATGTTTAACGAATCTTTGTTTAATATTTTAACTTGTTTCAATCTGTCTCCCGGATCTGGATGAGATATATTTCTCTTAGAAAAAGTGTTATTACCTGCAATTAAATCTAGTTTAATTTCTTCTCGCTTAAATGCTTTAAAAACATTAGATATTCCAGTTAACGAATATTTGGAATTTTTAAGCAATTTAATACTCAAAAAATCGGCAGAGGACTCAGCCATTTTGGAATCAGCAAACTCGTTAATGCCATCTTTATTAAAATAATGACCAAATTCATGTCCTAAAATACTTGCTAATTCGGCCTCGTTATTTAAATAGTTAAATGCCCCAACATATACTCTTAAATTACCAAAAGCATCCATTGTTAAATTAAGTTCTGAGTTGTAACAAAAAAAGATATTGATTCTATTTGTTTGCGAAGTATCCTTAACAATTTCGCATAATACTTCCTTAATGTATTTTTCGAAACCATAAAAATGCGGATAAATATATCCATATTTATAATCATTATACAAACCTAAAGACAAAGACTTTTTATCTTGCTCTTTAATATCACCTACGTATAAATGTCCGTTAAACCGCTTGTAAAATGAAGTACTAATATTTTCAAAAAAATCATTTTCTAATTTCACTGAATCATTCCAGTTAAAATGGTTCCATGTTTGAGAAATACAAAATTTATTTATAAAAAGTTGGAATAAAATAAGAAATAAAAATCTTTTCAAAACTTTTATATTTTTGTATGTAAATATATATAAAATAAAATAATGTCAACTAAATGCATTGCCTTCATCCTATTTTTCGTTTCCAAAATAATGTTTTCTCAAAGTAAACTAAATTACTTTTATTCGGATACAGTATTTGAATACAGCGACGTAAAAGTTGACATTAAAGATGCCATGGCTTATAAAGATCATTTTAAAACTAACATAATTTTCACGAATCTTTCGGATAGTTTTAAAATAATTGAACCTAATGATATAAAAATTTATAAAGGAAATAATGGTATAGAATCTAATATAAGATATAGCATAGTTATCCCCCCAAAAGGCTCAAAAAAGGTGAGAATTGTTTTAAAAGATTTAAATTTTAAATATGATAAAATAAAAGCAGAGTTTTCAAAAATTACAACTACTGGTAAAATTGAAAGCATATATAATCCAAAAGCTTTTTCTATCGACGCAACAACTTTATTTAAAATTGAAAACAAAGAATTTCCATCGAGTAGTGTTGGGCCACTATTTTTAAGTGTAAAAGCCTTAAAATATTTGCCTGAAGGTATCATTCGTGTAAAATTAAACGTTTCTTATACAGGAAAAAGATTCTTAGGAATGTATATAAAGAAGGTAAAAATAAACACACCTGATGGAAAAACAGAATCAAATATTAACCAACAAGCATCATCGTTATACTACAGGAAAGATAAAAACAGTATGAATTTTACTTTAGAATTTAAAAATCCAAATGGAGGTACTACACCTTTAAATAATGCGATTATTATTTTATACCAAGATGATTTAATTTTTAGTCCAAAAGTTGCTGGAAAACATATAATCAAAGGCGCAAGTTTTTTTAGTGTCCTCTGTTTTTAAACTTTGTGTTAGTGATTGTATAAACAAACTTACTTCGTCTAAAGATTTATAGAGTTTGTTTGTAAATGCTCGTTTAAATTTTGCCCACATTTTTTCTGCAGGATTTAATTCTGGACTAAATGGCGGTAAGAAAATAAGAATAATATTTTTCGGGACTTTTAAGCGTTTGGCTTTATGAAAGGCACCGTTATCAAGTACAATAACCTTAAGCTCTTGAGGATTTATCAAAGAAAATTCACTAAGAAATAATTCAAAACAATCGGTATTGCAATAAGGTAATTCCAATAGAAACGAAGTTCCATTAATTGGCGAGAAGGCCCCAAACAAATACGTTGATTGAAACACTTGTTGAAATGGACATATCGGCTTTACTCCTTTTGCTGTTAATGCCTTACCGTTTCTTGTAAAAAGACCAAATCTACTCTCATCTTGAAAGTAAAGATTTATTTCTTCGTAATTTTGCCTTTCCTCTTTGCTGATTTCTTCACAGATTTTAGCGAAGTTTTTTTAAAAGCGGCAACCGCCTCAGGATCCTTTTTTACATGACTTTTCCTAGCAACTTTAACACTAGCTCCAAACTCACGATTGGTGTATTTTAATAAAGTATTATATTTTATTTCCTTTTTAAACGTACTCTCAACCCAATCTAATAATTCTACATAACCACGCAATCCATTTTTACTATCATTTAATTTTTCTTTTATTGCCTGATGCTCTTCATCAGTAAGGATAGTTGGACGACCTTCATTTTTCGTGTACTTAATTAATAGCTCAATGCCTCCTTTTGAGTAAAGTGTTCTCCAAGTTTGAATACTATTGTGGTTTACAGAAATGGCATCAGCTAATATGCGTTTTGAAACACCTCCAGTAGCTTCATGCTTCTTTATTTCAAGCAGCATTTTTATTCTTGGAAAAATAATTCTAGGGGTGGTTTTTAGTAGTTTTTTCAGTTCACTAACTGACTCTTTTACATGTATTAATTTTGGCGCTGACATAATGATTTAATATTTAGTCCAAAAGTAGTATAAAAAAAGCCAATATGCAAATATTGGACTAATTATTTATTCACTTTGGTATTAGAAGATGTATTTGTGGAATATAATACAAAAGAAGATAACACTCCATTTAATTTTTACCTAGTAAAAAAAGGAGAAGGGAAAGGAGACGAAGCAAAAGAAGAAAAAGATATTGAAGTAATCGAAGACTAAAAAACTCTTTCTAGAGCAATCTTAAACCAAGACGTGTATTGATTTGGATTAGCTGCAATATCTTTTTTTAGATCTATTATCGAAACCCATTTAAAACTTTCTACTTCATCTGGATTAATTTGAGGATTTTGATTGGTGTTACCAATTAAAACATAATCTAATTCATGCTCAGTTAAACCATTCTCAAAAGGAGTTTTGTAAATAAAATTGGTTTTGATTTTTAAATCGCAACTCATTCCCATTTCTTCAAATAAGCGACGATTAGCTGCATCTTTTATGGTTTCGTTTGGGCGAGGATGTGAGCAGCAAGTGTTTGTCCATAAACCACCGCTATGGTATTTTGAAATAGCACGTTGTTGAAGCAACAATTCTTCCTTATCATTAAAAATAAAAACTGAAAAAGCT
>JBIICN010000102.1:0-5482 GCA_044238845.1 Bacteroidia bacterium | reverse complement strand
AATCGAGTGTACTCAACCTTTTAATGGTTTACCAAAGCCAAAGCATTTTATTGTTTGGGGACAGTATTTTAAAGAGTTGCTAAATAAACATCAAGCTTTTTTGGATAGTGAATTAATAATTGCAGGTAACCCTACCTATACAAAAATTTCTGAAACTTATAGAGCGGTCGGAAATTCTAACAAAGAGCCTGTTTTTTTATGGTGTACTAGCTTTGAGTTCGTTGTGAAAAATGAACTTGAAATTATAAAACCGTTTTTGGATTCATTGCCTGCTTATAAATTAATTATTCGCTGTCATCCTGGACATCAAATTCAAACGGTAGTTTTGGATTTATGCAAGCAAAGCTGTCTAGAAAATATTTATTTTTCGGAAGATAAAAATGTATTTGATGCAATCAGTAAAGTAGATTTTATATTTACGGCAATGGAATCTACCATTTTTATGGATGCTTTGGTGTTAAATAAATTTGTTTTTCAATTTCAAACAGAGGCATTAAAAAGTACTCTTATACCTTCACCGAATGCTACATTGGTCACAACCTCTGATGAATTGAAGGCGTCTTTTATGAAATTACGTGATGATCAATCAAAAAAGGATTTCACGAAAGATCAGAATATTTTATATTTGAAATCAGATGTTTGGAATAACATGCTAGCATCTATCAATTAGTTATTTAATTTTCAAAATACACTTACTAAAAATTTTTATTAAACAATCATGCTAGACTTAAACAATAAATCAATACTTATAACGGGCGGGACGGGTTCGCTAGGAAAAGAATTAACTAAAACCATTTTACAAAATTGGCCTGAAGTAAAACGATTAGTTATTTTTTCACGCGATGAACAAAAGCAATTTCAAATGGAACAAGAGTTTCCTGTTTCAAAGTACGATGCTATTCGCTATTTTATTGGAGATGTGCGCGATTTAGAACGTTTAAAACGAGCATTTATAGGTATAGAATATGTGATTCATGCAGCAGCGATGAAACATGTTCATATTGCAGAGTACAATCCGGATGAGTGTGTGAAAACAAATATAGGTGGTGCTGAGAACGTGATTAAAGCAGCCTTAGAAACTAACGTTACCAAGGTGGTTGCACTTTCAACGGATAAGGCTTGCGCACCAATTAATTTATACGGAGCAACCAAGTTAACCTCCGATAAATTGTTTATTGCAGCTAATAATATAAAAGGTCATAAGGACATTAAATTTTCAGTAGTTCGTTATGGTAATGTGATGGGTTCTAATGGATCTGTCATACCTTTCTTTTTAAGTAAAAAGAAAGATGGTGTTTTGCCAATTACTGATCCAAACATGACTCGTTTTAACATTTCTCTAAAAGGTGGTGTTGATATGGTGTTACACGCGTTAGATTCTGCCTGGGGCGGCGAATTATTCGTCCCTAAGATCCCTTCCTATAAAATCATGGATGTAGCTAAAGCAATAGGCCCAAATTGCGAATATAAAATAAATGGAATTAGACCTGGAGAAAAAATTCACGAGGAGATGATTACGAGTTCAGATTCATTTACCACTTATGACTTAGGGAAATATTATGTGATTTTACCACAAGTCACAAATTTTAATTTAGCTGATTATATAAAACATTTTAATGCCAAACTAGTGCCGCAAGGCTTTCATTATACTTCCGAAAATAACACAGAGTGGGAAACGGTAGAAGGCTTACGTCAATTGATTGTTGAACATGTTGACGCTAATTTTACAGCTTAATTAGAAATAGATATTAGTATGAATAAATTAATCCCTTACGGAAAGCAAACTATTACTCAAGATGATATTGATGCTGTAGTAGCAACTTTAACCTCCGATTTTTTAACACAAGGTCCAAAAGTTATTGAGTTTGAATCTGCATTTGCGGCGTATGTTGGTTCAACATATGCCGTGGCTGTTAGCAACGGAACAGCTGCACTTCATTTATGTGCTCTTGCATTAAATGTAAGTGAAAATACAAATGTTATTACAACTCCAATAACATTTGCTGCCAGTGCCAACTGTGTTAGGTATTGTGGTGGTAATGTTTTTTTTGCGGATATAAATCCTGATACTTTTCTCATTGATATCGTAAAAGTGGAAGAGTTAATACTTTCTAAACCAGCGGGTTTTTTTCATGGAATTATTCCTGTTGATTTCGCTGGATTAGCAAATAATTTGGAAGATTTTAAAGCATTGGCATATAAGTATAACTTATGGATCATAGAAGATGCTTGTCACGCTCCTGGTGGATTTTTTATAGATTCAAAAGGTAAAAAGCAATTATGTGGAAATGGTAATTTTGCAGATTTAGGCATTTTTTCTTTTCATCCAGTTAAACATATTGCAACTGGCGAAGGTGGCATGATTACAACGAATGATAAAGCTTTATATGATAAATTGATTTTATTAAGAACTCATGGTATTACTAAAGACCCACAGTTACTTGAAGAAAATCATGGTGCGTGGTATTATGAAATGCAAACTCTAGGATTTAATTATCGTATCCCAGATATGTTATGCGCATTGGGAATTACACAACTTAATAAAGCCGATGAAGGATTGAAAAGAAGAAAGGAAATTGCGGAAAATTATTTTAATGCTTTTAAAAATTTAACTCAAATTGACATTCAAGATTTGAGTTTCCATGTCGGACATGCCTTTCATTTATTCATCATTCGAACTTCAAAACGAAAAGAGTTGTATGATTTTTTAAAATCTAAAAATATTTTTTGTCAAGTACATTATATTCCTGTACATACAATGCCATATTACAAATCATTAGGATTTAAACAGGGAGATTTTCCATTAGCTGAATTATATTATGATGAATGTTTAAGCTTGCCAATGTATCCTGGATTATTAGATGAGGAACAAACTTATGTTATCGAAATGATTAAATCTTTTTTAGATAAATGATTAGAATTGGAAAAATAGAAATAGTTATCATGCTTTCACAGCATATAAGAAAATATATTACCCATACGACAACTAAATTATAATAATAAAACCTATTTATGAATATTAGATATTGTAAAAAATGTTTATTCCCCGAAACAAAACCAGATTTATTTTTTAATGAAGAGGGGGTTTGTTCGGCATGTGTAGCAGCTGAACAAAAGAATGTAGAAATTGATTGGGAGAAAAGAAAACACGACTTTGAAAGTATTGTCAATCATTATAGAAAAAAGTCTACTGAAATAGGATATGATTGTTTGATTCCTGTAAGTGGGGGAAAAGACAGTACTTATCAAGTGTATTTTATGAAAGAAGTGTGTGGTTTAAATCCATTGTGCGTGTGTTTTGAAACAACCAACCTATCAGAGATTGGACAACACAATTTAGATAATATTTCAAAGATGGGTGTTGATTTAATTTATTTTAAAAAAAATTACAGTGCTTATCGATCTATGGTAGTTGAAGGATTTAAAAGGGTTGGAGATGAAATGTGGCCAAATCACTTAGGTATTTTTACGGTTCCTATTCATTTTGCTGTTAAATTTAATATACCATTAATTATTTGGGGGGAAAATCCGCAACAAGAATATGGTGGGCCAGTTGAATCTGTGCTAAATAAGCACTTAAACCGCAGATGGCTAGAAGAATTTGGCGGACTTTTAGGAAATAGAATCCAAGACATGGTAGGAGTAGATGGTTTAACTGAAAAGGATTTAACCCCATATTTCTATCCGTCTGATGAAGATATCGAACGTGTAGGGGTTACTGGGATATTTTTAGGCCATTACTTTTTTTGGGATGCAAGAAAACAGTTAGAAATAGTTAAAGCCCACGGTTTTAAAGTCAAAGAAGATGGCCCTGTTGAAGGAACCTATACAAATTATGAGAATTTAGATGAGAAAATGCATGGGCTTCATGACTACCTTAAGTTTGTAAAATATGGGTTTGGGCGCGCAACCGATCATGCCTGTATAGACATTAGAAACAATAGATTAACACGTGAGGACGGATTGAAATTAGTAAAGCAATATGATGGTAAATACCCACATTATGGAATAAATGAATTTATTAATTATTCGGGTATGTCTAAAGAAGAAGTAGATAAAGTAATTGATTCTTTTACTAATCCAATTTTATTTGCACAAGATGAAAATGGTAATTTTAAAAGAGATTCTGAAGGGAATTTAATACGAAATTTTGAAGTTCAATAAATGATAGCAATTGTTGATTATGGTATGGGTAATGTAGCTTCTGTTCAAAAAGCATTAAATTACTTACAATTAAAATCTGTGATTACAGATGATCATCAATTGATTAGTGATTCAGATTTCATTATTTTGCCGGGTGTTGGTTCATTTAAACAAGGCATGAATAATTTAAAGGAAAAAAAGCTAGATCAGTTACTGACAGATTTAGTAATAAATAAAGAGCGCAGATTTCTTGGAATTTGTTTAGGTATGCAATTAATTGCAGAGTTTGGCAATGAGCCTGAAAGATGTGATGGATTAGGTTGGATCAGAGGAGAAGTGAAAAAAATAGACTCTGATACATTACGTATCCCGCACATGGGATGGAATGACATTGAAATTAAGAATCACAATTACTATAATGATATAAATAGTAAAGATTTTTATTTCATACACAGTTATCACTTTATGCCTACCGATGAGTCTGTTATTGATTCATATGTTGTTTATGGGAGCAAATTAGTGGCTAGTGTTCAACAAAAAAACATATTTGCTACCCAATTTCATCCAGAAAAAAGTCAGCAAAGCGGACTAAGATTACTAAAAAATTATTTTACCAATGTTAAAAGTTAGAATAATTCCTATACTCACTTTTAATGGATTTGGTTTAGTTAAAACTAAACAATTTTTAAATCCACGAATGGTTGGTAATCCAGTACAAGCAGCTAGAGTTTATAATAGTAGAGGCGTTGATGAACTGGTATTTATAGATATATTAGCAACAGAGCAAAAACGAAAATTAAATTTAAAATTAGTAGCAGATGTTATTAAAGAATGCTACATGCCAGTTGGTATTGGTGGTGGCATATCATCTATTGATGACATTAATAATTTACTCAAAATTGGTGCAGATAAAGTAATTATAAAAACCAAAGCCATAACTGATAAAAATTTTATTAAAGAAAGTGTATCGTTTTTTGGAAGTCAGTGCATTTGTATTTCGGTGGACGCCTTTAAAAAAGATGATTCCTATTTTGTTCATAATAAATTAGGACTTATAATATTATTACAGGATTTCATAGAAGATATGAATAATTGTAATGTAGGAGAGTTTGTAGTGAATAGCGTTGATCATGATGGGATGATGAATGGCTTTGATCATCAATTGGTAAATGATGTTGCACTTCTTACTAATAAACCTATTATTGCTGTTGGTGGCGGTGGCAATTTAGGTCATTATAATGATTTATTCTCGAATACGACAACTCAGGCAGTAGGATCCGCTAGCATTTTTCATTTTACACAATATACACCATTAGATATCAAAATGGAACTGCAAAAA
>JBIICN010000059.1:0-18383 GCA_044238845.1 Bacteroidia bacterium | reverse complement strand
TTGATAAACACCCTATATTAACTACCTAAGCTTAATGCTCGAGTTGTGATTTGCTTTCAAAATGTATCTTTGACTTATTGATAAACACCCTATATTAACTACCTAAGCTTAATGCTCGAGTTGTGATTTGCTTTCAAAATGTATCTTTGACTTATTGATAAACACCGTATAGGTCTAAAAACACAACAAAATCAATGGTTTTAGGTAAATTTATCAATAAAAAAAATGAGGTTTTATCGAACAAATATCCAGTGAAGAGCTGGATTTTTTGTTTCTATTGATTTGCTTTAGCTCATCTTTTAATATAGTTTTTAAAGGAATTCGCTGAATGCTCCGCATTTCAAAAGTACTTTGACTTATTGATAAACACCGAATAGGTCTAAAAACACAACAAAATCAATGGTTTTAGGTAAATTTATCAATAAAAAAAATGAGGTTTTATCGAACAAATATCCAGTGAAGAGCTGGATATTTTGTTTCTGCTTATTTTTAAAACACTTGACATGCAATTGTTTTTATTGTAAATTTGTACTACTATGAAAAGTAATAGAAACTCACGTACTTTGCCTAATAATAAGTCTTATATAGATTTTATTAATGAAAGACTGAAATCTGTAATGCCCGAAGTTCATAGACAAGTTAGGGTGTACGAAGAAAAACGAAATTCAGGTAAATTAACTGCTCCTCCAAAAAACAGTCCTTTGTTTAGTGAGTAAGCCTCAGTTACTAGTAATTGCTGGATGTAACGGTTCAGGTAAATCAACCTATTCCAAATCATTATCTCCTAATAATACACTGCCTTTTGATTACGATAAACATTTTTTAGATATTTATAATGCGAAATTTGACTCTGAATTAAGAGAACGGATGTCGCACTATCAAGCTTTTGATATTTTGGAACAATCCATTGAAAATGCTATTAATAACAAATTGAGTTTTTGTTATGAAACAAATTTTAATTCAACTCCTATGCATTGGCCTGAAAAATTTAGAAGTCATGGCTATGAAATTAATATGATTTATTTTTGCTTAAATTCAGTTGACGAAGCAAAAAAAAGGGTTCAAATTAGATATGAAAATGGAGGACATTATGTGCCAGATGATGAAGTAAAAGAAAGATTTTATTTAGGATACAAATACCTTAATGAGTATTTTAGAGATTTTGATCATATTCATTTACTTGATGCTAGTTTTTATGATGCTGAGCCTTGTCATATTGTCTCACTACTTAACGGGAAATTAGAATGTATCACTAAATTTCCTGAATATCTGAAGGACTTGTTACCCAAAATAACCACGTTAATTGTTTAAAGATGATTGAATTAAAACAATTCTAATTGTTGAGGCACATCTGGTAAATTATGTTTTTTTGCTCCATAAAACAGTTCAATTTGCCCAAATTGTTTATCGGTAATTTGTAAAATGCCTACTTTACCATGCTCTGGTAAAAGTGTTTTTACTCGTCGTTTATGTACATCGGCATTTTCGCTACTGGCACTGTGGCGCACATACATACTAAACTGAAACATACTAAAGCCATCTTGCATCAATTCCTTACGAAAGCGAGCTGCCGCCTTTCGTTCTTTTTTGGTTTCGGTTGGCAAATCATACATCACTAATGTCCACATAACTCGGTAGGCGTTTAAGCGTTCGGTGTTTAGGTTCATGGTTATTTTTGCAAATAATGATTATTCTAAGTCATCTAAATCAACATCAGTTGGTATTGTTTTATGTATATAAATAAAATTAGATAAGTCATTATACCAATTTAATAAATCATCTCGTTTAAGCAGGGAAGGTGTTTTGGAAATTATACTAGAATAAGATGAAAATTTCCATTCGTATAATTCTGATGCTAATTTGGCTTCGATAGGATTGTAATGAATGTATTTTACTAATTGTAATAAATACGATGTATCGTTTATTTTTTTACGTTTATAGGGATGCATAAACAAACTTCCTTTTCGGCCATTTTGTTTATTGAAGGCTTGAGTGTATGTGTTAAATAAATGAGAAAATTGCTGGGTTAAAAGTTTTGAAATTGAGTTTTGTTTAGCTAACCCTTCAAGGGTTTTAAACCCTTGAAGGGTTGAACTTGAAGAAGTTTTTTCATTAAAATACAATTCCAATTCATCTTCGCTTTTTATTTGAATTAAAAAATGAAAATGATTAGGCATTAAACAATAGCAATATGTATGGCAAATGGGCGAGATGTATTCTTTATATTTTCTTAAAAAGAATACATAATTTTCGTCAGTTATAAATAGTTTTTCGCTTCCGTTTGCTCTATTGTAAATATGATAAAAAGTATCCGGTTGTAAAACTTCTAATTTATTTTGCATAATAGTTTTTATAATTTTTATCTGTATAACCCTTCGAGGGTTCAAACTAGCTGCTTAGTAACCCTCGAAGGGTTGGTTACATTTCAGGATATAAAATTTTACGTTGCTCTCCATTAAAACATTTAACAATGCTTACCGCAGTGCGTTGTGTAGCTAACATCAAAGGGCTTTTTTCACCATCAATCGTCACATCAATGGCGGGTATTTTTAATAAAATGGCTTTATGTTCTTTGGTCATCTCATCTGTTATTCCCATTTCGGCTACCATTTGATGTACTATTTGGTCAACATAAGGGCGGTAGGGTTCCATTAAATCATCAGCTAGGCAATAGGCATTGTATCTGTTTTTATGAAATATACCAAGGGTAGGGAGTAAGCCTGCGGCTACAATACTACGAGCCATGGTAGCTCTTAGTATGGCGTAGCCATAATTTAAAAAATTATTGGGTGGCGGACCTTCGCGGTGACGAACAAAGCCGTTGACATGCCTGAAAATGGTTTGCCAGTAATACACAGCGGCGGTGGCTTCGCAATTATCGGTATCGCCACTTTTTACATTGCGGTGTAAAGGGATTAAATAATCGGATGGAAGTTCTAAACTATCTAATGAAGCTGCTTGGTTTTTTATTTTTTGTATAACGGTTTGTTGCCACAATTGTTTTTTGAGTGGCTCACTTGCTGCTAATTGAGCATCGTAACGCTCTTGCTGTATGCTATTGCCCTCAATGGGTAATAATAAACTTTGCGGCATGTGGCGGTAATCACAAATAATAACGGCTACGTTGTTTTCTTGCAAGGCTTGTAATAAGCCACTAGTTAAGGTTATTTGTGGGTTATCTATGACCACAATACCAATATCCTCAACAGGAATGGTTGCTAAAGTCTCTCGGTTGTATTGGGTAATGTTCTCGACTTCGCTCGAACTGACACTTTTTTCTACTTCGGGCAAACGAATAGTTAATTGAGCGTTTTTAATACTCAAATAAGATGGGTTGCCAAAGTAGAGTGTGCGTTTTATCATGTTATATTGTTTAATATTCTCCAACCGAAACAATTTGACCAATATGATTTAAACGAACTTTTATTATGCCTTTTAAATAAGGAAGGCTTTTAATGCTTTTGTACGTTATATCTTTAAGTTCTTTATTATCATTTATTGTAGTTTCTAAATGGTGCCTGAAAACATAATCTCTAATTGCAGTTGTTCCATAAATTGCCTTTGAAAATTTTTGAACTCTATATAAGTTCGCGGTAATTAAATGATAATTTTCTGGTTTTAATAAATCTACTTCGGTTGGCTTAAAACCTGTTTGTTCATTAGGGAATACAAAATATTCATTTTGTTTCATGCTAAATAAAAATTGCCAACCCTCTTTTTCTTTATAGCTTTTATCAATAATTGGTAAACCAAGGTTAACGCGAGTTGTGGCTTCAAAAAATGAAATCACATTTTCTTGTAAATCTCCATTTTCATCTTTATAAACAGCCACATGATGGTTATTGCCAGTGTTAACAAAATCAACAGGTATAGTATTACTATTTTTGTCAAATATTAAATTGCCGTTTTTGTCTTTTTTAGAATGTAAAGATTGGGCATTGTTAATACCTGTGATAGCAACTCGTTTAATAGCTATACCTTTTTCTTTATTTAACCAAATAGGATTTTCATCTAAATTTATAAATGCCTTTTTACTGTCGCCGCCAAATTCTTTTAACCTGTTTTCTAAAACAATTTTTATTTGTGGCTCAACTACTTTGTCTATTTTTAAATCAGGAGTAATATCTTTTCTAATCGTATAAAGTGTTTCAAGACTTACTGTTTTTACTTTTAGTGGTATTTTGTAAGTTTGTAGTTCATCAAAGTATAAAGGGTTTTTATCTAAACTATTTTTACCAGTAAACGCTTTTTTAGGGTCATTATCAAACTCTTTTAATCGTTTTAATAAGGCTTCCCTACATTTTTTACTTGCTACTGTTTTAATTAATTCTTCATTAAAGTTAGTACCTACTTTTTCCTCTTTGGTTACATATTGCTTTATACTTCCATAAACGGTCTCTAAGTGCAATTGCCCACGAGGTGTTAGTTGTTTCTTTTTATTTAATCCCCCTTGCTTTTTGGTAGTGTTTATATTAATGGTTGTAACTTTATTTTTAGCTTTAATAGAAATTAAAGTATTTTCTAAATGTTTTTTTGCTTCTGATCTAAAATCGGCTAAAGCAATAGGAGGTTTAAATCTTAATTTATTTCTATCATCACGATACAATTCTTTGGTTTCAATTCCATAAATACTGCCCGATTTATCACTTCTAGCATTTAAGTTGTTCAGGTATTGAATATGGCTGCGTTTTGTAAAAGCAATAGTTAATGCATCCATTGCATGATGACGATGATCATTTCGTTTAGTCCAGTCTTTAATTCGTTTTATTTTGTGTCCTTCTCTATTTTCAATAACTTCTGTTAATCCTAACTTGTTATATTTATCCCAATTCAGCTCTTGCATCACATCAATTAGCTGCCAATCTTCACGTAATCGGTCGGTTACCATTCCGCTAGTTGAGATAACATCTTTTACTAATTCTTCTAAAATAGATTTTGCTTTTTTAGCAATGTATTGTGTGTCTCTTAAATCGCGGGCAATAAAATTATCAGGAATGTCTTTTCCTGTCATTTTTAATTTATTGTATTTAGTTTTTGAAAGTTTACCTGCTTTATATAAATCTTCAATTCTTTTTAAGAAGTCGGCTAAAGCCTTTTCATCATTTTTTTGTTTTACGTAATCATAAGCAGTTTCATTTCCCTTTTCAATATTAACACTTCTGCTTTCAAGCGTTTTATTTGAAAAAGAATCATCAAATAAACGAGATTGTGGAATAATATGTTCAATATCAAACTCTTTACTAAACAATTTATGTGGTTCAATGTAAGTATTAGAGTATAAAGTATGAAAGCCAGTATGTTCTAATTCTAAATACAATTTATAACGAATAATATCATTACGACTAATATGTTTTAAGCCAAATTCTTTTTGTAAAATAGCTCTGTATTTTTCATGTTCAAGTGTGTTTTTAGCAACTGTACTAGTTAGTTCTTCGCGTTCTTTTGCACTCTTTTTTAATTCGCGTGCCAATTCAATTCTAATTTCATCAGGCTTTCCGTATGTATCAATGGCAGTATTAACTACATTAATCATTTGGTTTAATATTTTTTCAACCACAGGATTACGTAAACTGTTTTTAGGTAAAATGTCAAGTTTGTTTTTTAAAATCTTTTTTTCTTTTTCATCTTTTGTTAAAGAATCTTTAGAATGCTTATAACCTGCATGAGTGCAGGCAACACTAAACTCATTTCCCTCTTTTAAATGCGGTAATATTTTTCGGATAGCTTTAGTGCTTAAACTTCCATAGTCAGGCTGAAAACTTACATTAGCTAAAATGCTTGCATATTCTTTTTCAAAACCATAATTAGTAATTAATTTTTCAATTAAATTACCAATTCCTGTTGCTGTATTATCTCCTTCAAAAGAATAAAGTAAGTGCCATAATTGATAGGCAGGTTGTTTTTCAAAAGCATCCCCTTCTAAATTCGCATCAAAAGATAGAATAGAAGTATTATAACCTAATCCATCAAAGACTGATGCAGTTATTTCAAACACTTTATCTGCATTTAGTTTACTAAAATCATATTCACCATGCCCACTTAATTCAATAATACTCTGATACGCTCTGAATAGTGATGCATTGGTTCTATTTCCTTCTAAATCATTAAAATTAAAATCTAAGTCTTTATGATTTTCAAATAAAAGTTTTAGAGCCTCACCTTTTGAAAGTTTCTCTTTTATGTTTAATACTTTAAATAATATTTCTTTTTCTTCTTGAACTAATTCTCTCTTTGCGCCGTTAGCTTTTTCTATTAATTGGATATTGTTTAAAATTTGCCAAATTTTAAATTCTTGAAATAGCGGCGATGATTTAGGGCAAACTTTATTTCCTATTGTCTTTATTATTGTTTTTCCTTCAATTAAAACTTCAATTTGTCTATTCTCAAATTCACAAATGCTAACTAACCCTTTTTGGCTTTTTAATCTTCTTTGATAAAATATAATTACATCACGTATTTCAGATTTTAAGTCATCAGTTAGCGTATTATGAAATTTATCCTGTACTTCCCAAATTGTATTAAATTCATCTAAATAATCTTGTCGGTAGAATACTTGATTTTTCAATTTTGTATGTGGATTTTCTTCCAATTGCCTCATTAGGTATTGACCTACAGTTTCTTTATTAAAGTAGAGTTCTTTGCTTCGGTCGCTAATAGAGCCTAAATATCCACTAGAGCTATTTATTTGCATATTTATTTGTTGTATAACAACAACAAATTGTTCCAAATCTAATTTTTCAGATAAGCCTTTTACTCTCCAATTGTAGTTTTCAATTTTTTGCTCCGAAGCTTTTCCTTGTCTTTTGGCGCCAACTAATTCAAATCCTTTTTCTTTAAAAGTTTTAGCACAAATTGCCCAAACAGCATCTCGTTTTTTGTTTCGTAATTCTTCTTTTAGTTCAAGAGAAAGAACATTTGAATGAAATGATAATTGTTTGTCAAAAATATTTTCAAATTCGGCTTGTAAATCAGAGCGGTAAAAATCAGGAACATATTTCTTATCCTCTTTTAATAAATCAAGTACAAATTGTCCTGGAGTTATTTTTTCATTGTATAGCCTTTTGGCGATTTCCATTCCATCAATCAGTTGCCCTTCATCTTGAGATTTAGCTTTGCGACTACTTTTGTATCCACGTTTTTTATTTATCATTAATAAAACTCGTGCAAATTCTTCTAAGGATATTTGCTCATTGGCTGCCCTTTCTCTTAAACGATAGGTTTCAAAAGTTGATTTATTCCCATTTTCTGATAGTAGTGTATCATCATTTATAAACCCTTTCTCTTTAAGGATTTCGATTAAATTCTCCTTTCTTAATTTAAAACGTTGTAAATTTCTTCGCATACTTCGTTTTAATGTTCTATCTGCATTAGTTGTTATGCTTTTGCCTTTTTCGAAATTCTGTTGCTCATCAACCGTTAATGGGTTTACTCGAACTCCTAATTTTACAATTTCAGATTTTTCTTTTTCATTTTCAGCTTCTTTTACATAAGCCCAACCGATTGATGTCGTTCCTAAATCCAACCCTAAAATTTTTTTCATATTTATTTTTTTATATAATTATTATGTTGTAGTATTGTATCACATTTTGAAGCAAATCACAATAAGGATTATTCCGTTGTGAAAACATCTAAAGCGGGAGGCAACTCTCGCTTTCTTTTTTTACTCAATTTTGCTTTTATTTCGTGATGTTTTATTAGAATGTGTGTTTAGTGTATTGTTTAATAGTTTTTTGGTAATATCTTTTAAATGTGCTTTAAAATCTAGGTTTCCCAACACTTCAACATCATCAATTAAACCTATTACAAAACGAGTTATTGGTTTAAAATCGTTTACCGTTATATTTAATAAATAGGTGTTATTGCTTTTGGGTTCGGCTTTTAAAAATGGTATTGCCATTGGGTATTCTTCTTTTAAAATAACGTAGGCGCGCAAGTTTAAACGTAATTTTATATTGTAACAGTTTGTTGTTGCGCCAAAGCCAAATGCATCGGGTGTGTTATAATTATGTTGTTGTTTAAATTCGATAGGTTTACTAGTTATTTTAACATCAGCTATACGCTCAATATTAAAATATTTATTTTCGCCACTTTCAATTTCGTATGCTGCCAGTGCGGTGTAATTATCTGTAAATTTAATAGGTTCAACCAGTCTATCTTTAATAGTTTGGGTATTAGCTGAGTGATACTTTTTTAAAACCACTTGTTTATTAGTCAGTATGGCCTTACTTAAGGTTTCAATAATTTTACCTAAATGAACTTTTAATAAATTGGTACCACTAATGGCAATGTTGTTATTAAGGTATATTTTTTTAAGAATAGACTCTTTTAACTTATTGTGTTTGGCGTTGCTTTGCAATAATTGATTTAATAAATTTGCTTCTTGCTCTGTAAAACTAACTGCATTACTGCTATTGTTTACAATAAAGTATTTATTAAATGGGTCTTTTTGTAAATCAAAACCTAACTGTTTTATTAAATCTAAATAACGGTAAGTTGTTCTTTCGGTCGTGTTTAAAAGAGTTGCTAAATGGCGTATTGTTTTTGCAGGTGCTTTTTGTAAAATAGCAATGAGTTGTAATACTCTAAATATTCTATTTTGATTATGCATAGCCTTGTTTTAGCATAACAAATAAGCCAATTATAATTTACAATAGCAATTGATTGTCTCTATTTGTCAAAAAAGAATGTGTAATATGTAAGTTTTTTTTAAAAAATTACTCAAAAGCAATATGTTGGCAGGCTTTGTAAACCATTTGAAATACATCTTCAAACCCTTGTTCTCCTCCAAAATAAGGATCGGGTACTTCTAAATTCATTCCTGGATTGGCCGCATTTAGTAATAAATCAACTTTAGCTTTATGCTCTTCGTTAGTAGCTAATGCTAATACGTTTGCCATATTGCTTTTATCCATCACATATATTTTATCAAACTTATCAAAATCAGATACTTTAAACTGACGAGCTCTTAAAGGCTTTAAATCAACCTCATGTTTAGCGGCATTACTAATAGTACGTTTGTCTGGCGCTTCATCTATATGGTAGTTTGATGTGCCTGCAGAATCTACACGCATGTTAATGTTATTTTCTTTAATCAACTTCAATATAATACCTTCGGCCAAAGGCGAACGGCAAATGTTACCTAAACAAACCATTAAAACTTTTTGCATTGTTTTTTTTGTTTTTTACAAAATACATAGTAACATAGTTTTTAAATTGAGAATCCCGTTTTTTAATAAATATACATAGGAAAGAAACGACGATTCAACTATGAAAAAAACTGAGATAATAATGGTATTAAATACTATGTGCCTATGTGGTTAAAAATTAATTTTCTTCAGCTGGAACAAAAGCACTTTGTTCGGCATAAAAAGCTGTTTTAGTTAATAAGCTTACAATGTTTTCTTTAGTTAAAGCAGCGGCTTCGGTCGTATATTTTAAAAATACTGCGTCATCCATAATAGCATATGCTAAACCACTTAATCCATAATTTTTTTGTAATAAGTGTAACATAAAGCCTTCTCTATTTTCGTCGGGTAAACCGCATAACGGAGATACCACTTGAAACAAAAATTGTTTTTCTTGTTCCCATACATCTACCATAATATCAAATTTCCCTTTCTTTAAATTCCATTGTCCAGGTTGTTCTCCGCGTGTTTCATCAGGATTTAATCCTAATTCAATAATGGCATCATCTACCAATTTGTAATAAGTTTGTAACATGTATTATCGAGCTAATTCGTTTAATTTTTCGGTAAAGAAAACCGATTTTTGATTGGTGTAAAATTTATTTTTAAACTGACCAACCCATTGTATACCCTTGATAGCATTGGTTAAAAATACTTCGTCGCCATTAGTTAAGGTATGAACGGTTAAGGGTTGTTCAAAGGTTAATATTTTATTTTGTGCGGCAATATCTAATATTTGTTTACGCATCACGCCATCAATACATCCATCTGTAATTGGGGAGGTGTAAAGTGTTCCGTTTTTTACAACAAAAATATTAGAACTAATACTTTCAATAATATTGCCGTTATCGTTTACTAATAAACAATCATCTAATTTTAGTGATGTTTTGGTAATTCCTGCCATCACATACAATAAAGCACTACCAGTTTTTAGATTAGAAATTTTATTGATTTGTTTTTTTATCTCAGCATATATGTCTACCCACATACCTTTTTGGTTTAGAGTATATCCTTTTGTGTCTAATACTTCTGATTCAATTAAAAAAGAAATATCATTGGTGTCCGGTGTATAAAAACCTCCTTCATTTCTAAAAACAGTTAACCTAATGCGAGCATCTTGTTTGATATTATTTTGTTCTAAAAGATGTACGATAAGTTGTTCGATATTACCAGAAGTAAATTCTGCAGGAACATTCATTCTTAAGGTAGTCATGCTTAACTTAATACGTTTCACATGATCGGATAAAAACATAATTTTCCCATTGGTATAGCGGATACTTTCAAATAAAGAATCACCATAACGAAATGCTCTATTAGAAAAACTAATAGCTGGTTCGTATAAGCTAATTAAATGTCCGTTATATATACAATAGGAATCTACCATCTCAGCTTAAAAGTAAAAAAATAAGGAATTTATGGTGCTCAGTGTTGAAAATTGTTGAAAAGAAAAAAATAACCGCTTATTGGGATTTGGCCATTCTCAATAAATTATTCACCCATTTTTCGGGAGAGATAGATTTTGACAAATTATTAGAATAGTTACTCATTGCTATTAAATCAGTCTCATTGCTATTAATGATGTTTTTTAAAGCTTGTTTAATTGCCTGCACATTTTCAGCTTCAAACTCATAACCATTTTTTCCTTCATCTAAAAATTGTTCCTTGGCTCCAACTTTATTACTTAGTAATAAAGGAAAACCAGAGGCTGCAAATTCGTGAACAACTACGCCCCAAGGTTCAAAACGGCTAGGTAATATAAAAACGCCTGTTTGAGAGGTGTAGTTTGCTAAATCTTTTGGTTGTACAAATCCAAAGTGTTTTATTTTTGGATGAGAAATAGGATCTATATCTCCAATTCCTAAACACCATAATTCCCAATCATTTGCTTGTTCGCTTTGAAGTTCAATAAAAGCTTGCCAAAGTTCTTTAATACCTTTAAATTCATAATAGCGCCCAACATATAAGAACCGTTTTGGAAAATGGTTTTGTTTTTCTGTTTTCTGAGATTGGTAAATTGATTCGAAATGATTTAAATCGCAGCTGTAAAAACTAGTTTCAATGTTTTGTTCTTTAAAACCTAAGTTTAAAACATATTGCTTTTGAATTTGTCCTGGAACCCAGGCATGAGTGAAAATATTCAATAATGTAAAACGACTAATCACTGTTGCTAAATGTTGTTTAAAGCTTCCATTCCAATGCGTATCACAAGTCATGACGGTTGGAATTTTTTTGAAATAACTTTTGGTGATTTTTAAATAGTCTTTATCAATCCAACCACTACATATGATAACATCAGGCTTTATGTTATCTACTAATTGTTTTAATTGAATAGCATTATAATCTGTTTTTGTGTAAAGCTTAATTTTTTCGTTTATCTGAAATTGAAAAGGCGCTTCTTTATTTACTGGCCATCGCACAACATGTACTTCGCCATGCTTTGTTAATTCATTGCAACAGGCTAAAAAGTATTCAGCAATTTCGGTATATAAAAAAAGAAAGGTCATTGGTTTTACTACAGTACTGCATAAAAAAATCCACCAACCTAAAGGAAGATGGATTTTAAATATTTAGTTCAATAAAAATTAAGATTTTTTTGCGTAACGAGTTTTAAATTTATCAATACGACCAGCTGTATCAACTAACATTTGTTTACCAGTGTAAAACGGATGAGAAGTCATTGATATATCTAACTTAACTAATGGATATTCATTTCCATCTTCATGAACGATAGTATCCTTTGTATCTGAGCAAGATTTTGTTAAAAAAGTGTAACCGTTAGACATGTCTTTAAACACAACTAATCTATAATTTTCTGGGTGAATTTCTGGTTTCATTTGTTATATGCTATTTTATTATTTCAAAAAATTTGGAATGCAAAGATAGTAATATTCTTTAAACTACAAGTATTTTTCTCAAAATTATAATATAATTTCTACTTTATCGTTATTAAAGTTATAAATTTGCTATATGACTCGCATCATCAAGGTTTTAATTTTAACTATCTGTTTATCAGTTGGTTTTGTTTCCTGTAAAAAGGATAGACTTCTTCTGGATTCTTCAGCAATGGTTTCATTTTCGCAGGATTCAATATTATTTGATACCGTTTTTACTACAATTGGGTCAGCTACCCGAAATATTAGGGTTATTAATAAAAATAATCAAAAAATTAACATTTCATCCATTTATTTGGAGCAAGGTCAAGCTTCTGCATTTATGTTAAACGTGGACGGGGTTCCTGGAAAGCAAGTAAATGACATTGAGATTTTAGCTAACGATAGTATTTATATTTTTGTTCAGGTAAATGTAAACCCTACTAGTGCTCTTAGTCCTTTAATTATTCAAGATAAAATTATTGTGAGTTTAAATGGTAATTACCAAAGTTTACCTTTAGAGGCTTGGGGTCAAGATGCTCACTATCATTTTCCAGATAAAGCCATCCAATATAAAAATGGTTTTTTACCTTATTCAACTGTTTCATCAGTAACAACAGGTGTAACTGTTAATTGGGGAGGAGGAGCTTTTGGTCAGCCTGATGATAACAAACCACATGTAGTTTATGGTTGGTTGGTAGTTGATTCTCTTCAAAAATTAGTTATTAATCCTGGAGTAAAGGTGTATTTTCATCAAAATGCAGGTTTATGGGTTTATCGATACGGCACTTTACAAGTAAATGGTGCATTAGGAAATGAAGTTGTTTTTCAAGGAGATAGGAGGGAAGCAGATTATGCTGATTTACCTGGGCAATGGGATAGAATTTGGATAAATGAAGGGCATACTGATAATTATATCAATTATGCTATTATAAAAAATGGCTTTATTGGAATACAAGCTAGTATTTTGGCAAATCCAAACCAGCCAACCAAGTTAAAAATAACTAATACTATTATTAAAAACTGTTCAAAATGGGGTTTATATACACAGTATTTTAATATCTGGGCGGCAAATAATGTGATTGCAAATTGTAAGGAATACTGTGCAGCCTTAACTTGGGGTGGTAAATACACTTTTTTACATACAACTTTTGCCAATTATTTTAGTCAAGATGGAGGACGAGGAGGTCAGGCATGTGTGCACATCGATAATTATGATGGCACAGATAAATGGCCAATGGATAGCGTGTTTTTTGCTAATTCAATTATTGAAGGTAGCCAAGGAGGAGAATTAGAATTGGATGTAAGAGAGTATAATGCTTCTCAAAAGTTCAAAATAACAAACAGTTTAATTAGAGGTTCTATTCCAACAACTACTTTAATTACAAATACCAATAATGTATTTAATGGAAATCCTGATTTTGATAATCCAAGTGGCTATAATTTTAAATTGAAAAATAATTCAGGTGCCAAAAATATAGCTGACGGAAATATTGTTAACTCTTATCTTTCTTATTTAGGTTTTGATATAGTTAACAGCCCAAGGCCAACATTTTCTGTATCAGCAGGAGCTTATCAATAAATCACGTCAAGTATTACATTCTTTCCGGAACATCAATTCCTAAACACAACATGCCATTTTTAATGATGTTAGCAGTTGTGTCAATTAACTTAATTCTAAATTCTTTAATGGTGGTGTTTTCTTCTTTTAAAACAGGACACTCATTATAAAACTGATTAAATAATTTAGTTAACTCATAAATATAATTAGCCACAACAGCAGGATTATAAGTGTTTGCCGACTCTGTTAAAATGATTGGAAATTCGTATTGCAACTTAATTAATTCTTTTTCTTTTTCATGAAGAGTGATGGCTTCAGAAATAGAAATTGCTTGAATATTACCTTCAAATTTTCTTAAAATAGATTTAATGCGAGCATGTGTGTATTGAATAAAAGGACCCGTATGCCCATTAAAATCAATACTTTCCTTAGGATCAAACAACATTTTCTTTTTAGGGTCTACTTTTAAAATAAAATATTTTAAAGCGCCCATTCCAATGGTTTGATATAATGTTTCTAGTTCGTCTTGTGTAAAACCTTCAACTTTGCCCAATTCTTCGGTGGTTTCTTTAGCTGTTGCAACCATTCCATCCATTAAATCATCAGCATCTACTACTGTTCCTTCACGGCTTTTCATTTTACCTTCTGGTAATTCAACCATTCCGTAACTTAAGTGGTAACATTCTTTGGCCCAATTGTAACCTAGTTTTTCAAGAATTTTAAATAATACTTTAAAGTGGTAATCTTGCTCATTACCAACGGTGTAAATCATTTGGCTAATGGCAGGGAACTCTTTAAAACGCTCAATAGCAGTGCCCATATCTTGGGTAATATATACTGAGGTACCATCGCTACGTAATACTATTTTTTCATCTAATTTATCTTCTGTTAAATCAATAGCAACACTTCCGTTTTCTTTTTTATAGAAAACGCCTTTTGCTAATCCTTCTTGTACCACTTCTTTTCCTAATAAATAGGTATTACTTTCATAATACATTTTATCAAAATCAACGCCTAATTTTTTGTAAGAAATAGCAAAACCATCATACACCCAGCCGTTCATCATCTTCCATAAATCAATGGTTTCTTTGTCGCTAGCTTCCCATTTTAAAAGCATCTCTTGAGTTTGCAACATAATAGGAGCTTGCTTTTCAGCATCATCTTTTGTTACTCCACTATCAATTAAAGTTTGTATTTCTTTTTTATACTCTTTATCAAAAATGACATAATATTTTCCAACTAAATGGTCGCCTTTCAAACCACTGGATTGAGGAGTTTCACCATTGCCAAACAAATTCCAAGCAATCATGCTTTTACAAATATGAATACCACGGTCGTTCACTAGGTTTACTTTAATCACATCATGACCTTGAGTTTTCATAATGGTAGCAACCGAGTATCCTAATAAATTATTACGCACATGTCCTAAATGTAAAGGTTTGTTAGTGTTGGGAGATGAGTACTCCAACATTATTTGTTTACCACTACTTTTTGCTGGTTTTATACCATAATTATCTGTTTTACTAATGCAAATAAATTCATTTAACCAAAAATCATTTGATAAAGAGAAGTTTAAAAAACCTTTGACTACGTTAAATTTAGTAATTGAAGGATTATTTTTCAGTAATAGTTCGCCAATTAATTCGCCTGTTTTTTCGGGAGTTGCTTTGGCAGCTTTGATATATGGAAACGTAACTAAAGTGAAGTCGCCTTCAAATTCTTTTTTAGTTTTTTGAAGAATAATATCATTGGAATTGGTTGTTAAACCAAACAATTCGTTAATGACCGGAGATATACTCGAAGATAAATAATGTTCAATATTCATAATGGCGCAAAAGTACATAAATTTTGTGGTTTGATTTAATAATTAGAAAACTGAATATTTATGGTAATTTTAGTATATTCGCTATGGATTTTAGACGTTTTTATGAGAAAAATTTTAGTAACCGGAGGTGCCGGAAATGTAGGAGGAGCTTTAGTAGAAAAATTAGTAAAGGATAAAACAAATTTCGTCGTCGTAGTAGATGATTTATCAACTGGTTTTTTATCAAAATTACCATCATCGGAACATGAAAATTGGAAATTTATAAAGGCAGATGTGAATGATTATAGAGAGATTTCGGCTATTATGTTAGCCTACAATTTTCATTATGTCTATCATTTTGCTGCTGTTGTGGGAGTTATCAGAACTCAGGAAAATCCCGTGAGTGTTTTAAATGATATTTCTGGAATTAAACATATTTTAAATTTGTCTAAGAATTCATCAGTTAAACACGTTTTCTTCTCTTCATCTTCCGAGGTTTATGGGGAGCCAGTTGAATTGCCTCAACACGAACATCGCACTCCACTAAACTCTCGTGTGCCTTATGCTGTAGTAAAAAATGTGGGAGAAAGTTTCTTGAAAAGTTATTACCAAGAGTATGGATTGACTTATACTATTTTTCGTTTTTTTAATACTTACGGACCAAATCAAAGTACCGATTTTGTAGTATCGCGTTTTTTATCATTAGCTCTAAAAGGCGAAGATATAACTATATATGGTGATGGTTCTCAAACTCGAACATTTACATACATTGATGATAATGTTGATACGATTGTAACGATCATGAATAAGAAATTATTAGAAAATGATGTCATCAATATTGGTAGTGATAAATTAATGACGGTTTTAGAATTAGCTAAATTGGTGATTCAAATAACCCAAAGTAAATCGCAAATTGTTCACCTTCCACCATTAAAAGAAGGGGATATGACTCGTCGTCAGCCAGATAATACTAAGATGAAAGAGATTTTAGGAAGAGATTTAATTTCGGTTGAAGATGGAATTAAACGTATGATGGAAAGTAAAAAATACCTACAATCTATAGGATTATAAGCTATGTGTGGTATTACAGGAATTGTTAGTCATTCAATAAATAATTCAAGCCATCTTTCAGCTATAAAAAAAATGAACGATGCTATTGCGCATCGTGGACCAAATTCGGAAGGGATTTGGAATGATGAACATTGTTTTTTAGGACATCGCCGTTTATCTATTATTGATTTATCAGAAGCAGGTCATCAACCATTCTTTTCTCAAGATAGAAGGTATGTGATGGTGTATAATGGAGAATTATACAACTACAAAGAAATAAAGTTAGAGCTTCAAAGAGCCGAACATGGTTCAAAAAATTTACCCTATATTTTTAGAACAAGCACAGATACCGAAGTTATTTTAGCAGCATATTTACGCTGGGGTATTGATTGTGTGAAAAGATTCAATGGCATGTTTGCTTTTGCTATTTGGGATACAGTTGAACAAAAGTTAGTGATTGCTCGCGATAGAATGGGTATTAAACCTTTGTACTACCAGTATAAAAATAACACCTTGCTATTTGCTTCCGAAATAAGAGCTTTAATACACTCTGGATTAATTGATAAAAAAATTAATTTAAAATCAGTAGCAGAATATATTCAGTATACCACTGTGCATGCGCCAAACACCATCCTGCAAGATGTGTTGATGTTAATGCCTGGTCATATTTTAGAATTGCAGAATGGGAATTTAAAAATACAGCAGTATTGGAATATCAATGATTTTGCTAATCCAAAAGTTAATCATTACAAAGAAGATTTATCTTACAAAGAAACTTGTACGAAAGTAAATGATTTACTAACCGCGTCTGTTGAACGACGTTTGGTGGCTGATGTACCTTTTGGTACTTTTTTATCAGGAGGTATTGATAGCAGTGCTATTGTTGGTTTGATGAGTAAGGTGTCATCCGAAAAAGTGCAAACCTTTAATGTGAGTTTTGATGAAGGTGAATTTTCAGAAGCAAAATACGCCAAACAAATTGCTGAGAAATTCAACACAGAGCATCACGAAATAAAATTAACACCCAATGATTTCTTAAAACAATTGCCTGAAGCTTTAGCGGCTATTGATCATCCAAGTGGGGATGGACCAAATAGTTATATTGTATCCAAAGCTACAAAAAACGCTGGTATTACGATGGCTTTATCTGGCTTAGGTGGAGATGAGTTATTTGCCGGCTATGATATTTTTAAGCGTTATTATGAGTTAGAACAGAAAGGGTGGCTAAATATTATTCCAGCAAAAGGATTAGCTGGTAAAATATTAGCGGCAAAAAAGAAATCGGTTCAAGGTGATAAAACATCAGAAATATTAAATTTAGATACGATTAATGGATTTAATGCCTATCCCATCAATCGAAAATTGTTTAATCAAAAAGATTACGCTGGATTATTAAAAGAGCATTATAATGCCAATAATTTTATTAAAAACGTCATCAAAAAAAGCGAAACGGAAAAAAAGCATATATTAAGTCGCGTGTCTTTATTCGAGATTCAGACGTACATGCAAAATATATTGTTGCGTGATGCCGATCAAATGAGTATGGCGGTTGCTTTAGAAGTTCGCGTTCCTTTTTTAGATTATAAATTAGTAGAGTTTGCTTTAAGTGTAAAAGACGAATATAAATATCCTCACACTCAAAAGAAATTATTAGTAGATTCTTTAGGCGATTTATTGCCAGATAATATCGTGAATCGTCCTAAAATGGGATTTGTGTTACCTTGGAAAGATTGGCTAAAAAACGATTTGAAAGATTTTTGTGAAGAAAATATTGTTCAGTTTTCAAAACGCACCTTTGTAAATAGAGAAGCTGTTTTATTAATTTGGAATCGTTTTTTAAGTAATGATCCAAAAATTACCTGGAGCAGAGTTTGGCATTTAGTTGTTTTAAATCATTGGATAAATACACATCA
>JBIICN010000101.1:0-5557 GCA_044238845.1 Bacteroidia bacterium | reverse complement strand
CAACTCTTGTATCTTGTTGCACAAACTGGTTGAATTGATGTAAGGCTAGAGTTTCTCTATCCATAGCACTTTCGGGCATGGTAATTTTGCCACTCCATAAAACATTATCAGCTATAATGAGTCCACCTTTATTTAATTTATCAATTACTAAATGGTAATAAGCTAAATAATTTTTTTTGTCAGCGTCTATAAAAACTAAGTCGATAGGATTATTAATAGTACCAACATATTCTTTCGCATCAGCTAACACCAATTCTATTTTATCGGCGTATTCTGTTTTGGCAATAAACGATTTAGCAAAAGAAGAAGTCTCTTCGTTCACGTCAATACTAATTAACTTGCCATTAGGGTGTAATCCTTCTGCTAAGCATAGAGCTGAATAGCCAGTGTATGTTCCAATCTCAATAATAAGCTTGGGTTGTTGCAGTTTAGATATAAAACTTAAAAAACGACCCTGTAAATGCCCGCTCAACATGCGTGGAGAAACCACTTTTAAATGTGTTTCTCTGTTTAAATTTGATAACACCTCTGATTCAGGAGAAGTATTATTTTCGCAATAATCGCTTAGGTTCTTGCTAATAAATTCCATGTTACAAAGCTAAGGATAATTGTTTTGGTAATAACTGAAACGTTAATCGGTGAAGTGGGCTAGTGCCATGAATTCTAATAGCATCTCTGTGTTTCTTGGTCGGGTAACCCATGTTTTGTTCCCAAAGATACTGTGGGTATTTAAGAGCAGCATCTTTCATAAAATCATCACGGTAGGTTTTAGCTAAAATACTAGCTGCGGCGATACTCAAAAATTTAGCATCACCTTTGATGATACATTGATGAGGTGTTTTTTTATAGGGTGTAAAGCGGTTACCGTCAATTAGCAACAACTCAGGTTTTTGCTTAAGCTGATCAATAGCCCGATGCATCGCTAAAAACGATGCTTTTAAAATATTGATTTCATCAATTTCTATGTTATCAACCACGCCAATTGCCCATGTTAGAGCTTTTTCTTCAATCTCAGGCCGTAACTCGTACCTATCTTTATCACTTAATTTTTTGCTATCATCCAACCATTTATTTTTATAATTTTTTGGTAAAATAACAGAAGCCGCGTAAACAGGGCCAGCTAAACAACCTCGCCCTGCTTCATCGCAACCTGCTTCAATTAAGTGTTTATCGAAATAAGATTTAAGCATTAATTATTTTTTAACCACATAGAAACATAGTATTTTTGAGTCTGTAAGTGTAAGCTTTATATTTTAAGCACATATAGAAGGAAGCGTCGCTTCCTCTCTGTTTATCTTATAATTTTACTCAGCTATACTTTAATAATTCTATTGTGTCTATGTGGTTAATGTTTTTTATTTCAAACTCTCCAAACAAGCTTTAATCGCATCAAAATCTGGTTGTTTACCAGCATCTTCTAATATTTCAGCATATTGAATCACGCCATTTTTATCAATCACAAATGCCGAACGCTTAGTCACTCCAATCATTCCAAACGCAAATGCTTCATATAACGAATCGTAAGCTTTTGCAGTCGTTTTATTAAAATCAGATAGTAAATCAAAATTGTAACTTTGCTCTTTTTTAAATCTTTCTAAGCTAAATAAGGAGTCAATTGAGATGCCAACTACCTCTGTGTTTAAAGATGTATATACATTGTAGTTGTCTCTAATGTTGCACAATTCAGCTGTACAAACGCCTGTAAATGCTAGAGGAAAAAACAAAATCACTAAATTTTTCCCTTTGTAATCAGATAGAGAGATTTCTTTTTTTTCGGTGTTAAATAATTTAAAGTCTGGAGCTGCTTGTCCTACTGTAATTGCCATAATTTTTATGTTTTATGTTTACTTGTCAGTAAACTGGTTATTAATTGTTAGTTAAACAATCCTAATTTAGAACTGTTTAAACAAAGTAAATGATAATTTTACACAAAAATTTAATAAACTAAAAAATAAAAATAATATGGCATTAGTAGGAAAAAAAGCGCCTTTATTTAAGGCATCAGCAGTAATTAACGGAGAAGAAATCGTAGATAACTTTTCGTTAGAGCAGTATATTGGAAAAAAACATGTGGTATTTTTCTTTTACCCAAAAGATTTCACCTTTGTTTGTCCAACTGAATTACACGCTTTCCAAGAGAAACTTGGAGAGTTTGAAAAACGTGGCGTTGCTGTTGTTGGTTGCAGTACTGATACAGAACAAAGTCACTGGGGTTGGTTACAATTAGATAAAAAACAAGGTGGTATCAAAGGAATTACTTACCCGTTAGTAGCTGATACAACTAAAATCATCTCTATTAATTTTGATACATTATTAGGTGATTACGATGTAAATGAGAATGGTGATTTATTTGCAACTGGCGATATGATTGCTTTCCGTGGATTATTCTTAATCGATAAAGCAGGTGTTGTTCGTCATCAATTAATTAACGATTTACCATTAGGACGTAATGTTGATGAGGCTTTACGCATGGTTGATGCATTACAATATTTTGAAGAAAAAGGCGAAGTTTGTCCAGCAAACTGGTCTAAAGGTAAAGATGGTATGAAAGCTGACCATAAAGGTGTGGCAGATTACTTAAGTAATCACTAAAATTACCCAGTATTATGTAATAGAGAAGTTAAACCACTTCTCTATTACATTGAAAAAGAGCGGCAAAGCAATTATTTTTGAAAAAAAGCAAAAAAAGTTATATTTTTTTTTGCAACAATAGAAATTGTTATTAAATTTGCAACCCCATTTGAAAGGGACGTTCTTTAAAATCAAAAAAATAAGCCGAAGTAGCTCAGCTGGTAGAGCCACTGATTTGTAATCAGTAGGTCGGGGGTTCGAGTCCCTTCTTCGGCTCTTTTTAAAATGGGGATATACCAGAGTGGCCAAATGGGACAGACTGTAAATCTGTTGTTTCGACTTCGGAGGTTCGAATCCTCCTGTCCCCACATTAAACGATGGTTGTCGCATTGTTAAGAGTAAGATTAAGCGAAAGTAGCTCAATTGGTAGAGCTCCAGCCTTCCAAGCTGGAGGTTGCGGGTTCGAGACCCGTCTTTCGCTCCAAAGAATAGATTGAAAGTGAAGTTGATGAATAACCGTATATACGGACAAAAGACAGGAAAGACTTGCGTATGCGGTCCAAAGCCTTTTGAAAGTCCCCAAAAATAGAGGGACTTTTCGTGCATACAAAAAGTAAGTTCTTTAAAAAAAAGCAAGCAGCAGAGTTTATAGGCTGTTGTAGCTCAGTGGTAGAGCACCTCCTTGGTAAGGAGGAGGTCGGCGGTTCAATCCCGCTCAACAGCTCAAAAAGATTGAAAAGGAATAATTAAATTATAATATAAATAACAAATAAACAAAATAACAATGGCTAAAGAAAAATTCGACCGTTCCAAACCACACGTAAACATTGGAACAATTGGTCACGTAGATCACGGTAAAACTACATTAACAGCTGCAATTACTACTGTATTAGCATCTAAAGGTTTATCAGAAGTAAGAGATTTCTCTTCTATTGATAATGCTCCAGAAGAAAAAGAGCGTGGTATCACGATCAATACTTCTCATGTTGAGTATCAAACTGCAACTCGTCACTATGCTCACGTTGACTGTCCAGGTCACGCGGATTATGTGAAGAATATGATTACGGGTGCTGCTCAAATGGACGGTGCTATTTTAGTTGTTGCTTCTACAGATGGTCCTATGCCTCAAACTCGTGAGCATATCTTATTAGCTCGTCAAGTAGGTGTTCCTAGAATCGTAGTATTCATGAATAAAGTGGATATGGTTGAGGATGCTGAGTTATTAGAGTTAGTTGAAATGGAAATTCGTGAATTATTATCATTCTACAAATTTGATGGTGATAACACTCCAATCATTAAAGGTTCTGCTTTAGGTGGATTAAATAACGATCCAAAATGGGTTGATAAAATTATGGAATTAATGGATGCAGTTGATGCTTATATTCCATTACCTCCTCGTGAAAAAGAAAAACCATTCTTAATGCCGGTTGAAGATGTATTTACAATTACTGGTCGTGGAACTGTTGCTACAGGTCGTATCGAAACAGGTGTAATTAACTCTAATGATCCGGTTGAGATCTTAGGTATGGGTGACGAAAAATTAACGTCAACTGTAACAGGTGTTGAGATGTTCCGTAAAATATTAGATTACGGTGAGGCTGGAGACAACGTAGGTTTATTATTACGTGGTATTGATAAAGCTGATATCCGTCGTGGTATGGTGATCGTAAAACCAGGTTCTATCAAAGCACATAAAAAATTCAAAGCTGAGGTTTATGTCTTGAAAAAAGAAGAAGGTGGACGTCATACTCCATTCCATAACAAATACCGTCCTCAATTCTACTTACGTACAACTGACGTAACAGGAGAGATTACATTAGAAGCAGGACGTGAAATGGTTATGCCAGGTGATAACGTTACTATTCAAGTTGAGTTACACTCTGCAGTTGCTATGGATAAAGGTTTACGTTTCGC
Source organism: Bacteroidia bacterium (assembly GCA_044238845.1). Classification (GTDB taxonomy): domain Bacteria; phylum Bacteroidota; class Bacteroidia; order B-17B0; family Aurantibacillaceae; genus UBA4416. Next base: position 1,072 of record JBIICN010000101.1, on the reverse strand, counting down.
AATGCGTGAAGGTGGCCGTACTGTAGGTGCTGGTCAAGTTACTGAGATTTTATCTTAATAACGTTCTATACTTATAACAAAATGGCTTGCCGAAAGGCTTAGCCATTTTGTTATTTAATATATAATGTGCTTACGGGAGTAGTTCAAGGGTAGAATATCGGTCTCCAAAACCGCTGATGGGGGTTCGAATCCCTCCTCCCGTGCAAATAAAATTAGAAGGAAGAGGTAAGAAAGTTACATTTCTTAAATCTAAAATTTTAAATCTAAAATTAACAAAGATGAGTAAGTTTGGAACATATATAGAAGAAACTAAAGACGAGTTATTTAATAAAGTAACTTGGCCAACTTGGCCAGAACTTCAAAGCAGCGCTATTTTAGTAATGGTTGCTTCTACGATTATTGGCTTAGTAGTTTGGGGAATGGATTTGGGTTTTAGCAAATTAATGGAATTAGCTTACCAAATGGTAAATAGTTTATAATTTTTACACTTACAAAATGGCGGAAACAGTTAGCAAAGATACTTCTTCGATTGTAAAAAAATGGTACGTAGTACGTGCTATTAGTGGACAAGAGAAAAAAGTAAAACAATATATTGAAGTGGAAATTAATCGTTTAAAATTAAACGATTATGTTTCTCAAGTTTTAATTCCTACTGAGAAATTTATCCAAATTCGTAATGGTAAAAAAATCCAAAAAGAACGTTCGTTCTATCCTGGATATGTTTTAATTGAAGCTGCGTTAGTAGGTGAGATTACACATATTATTAAAAACATCACGGGTGTTATTGGTTTTTTAGGAGAAACAAAACGTGGAGAAGCTGTACCAATGCGTTTATCTGAAGTAAATCGTATTTTAGGAAAAGTAGATGAATTAACAGAAGCAGACAGCGTAGTTACAAGTAATTACACAGTTGGCGAATCAGTTAAAGTAACGAATGGTCCATTTAACGGATTTAGCGGTACGATCGAAGAAATTAATGAAGAGAAGAAAAAAATCAAAGTCACCGTTAAAATCTTCGGACGTAAAACTCCAGTTGAATTAAGCTTTGGTGAAGTAGAAATCGAATAAAAAA
>JBIICN010000100.1:0-5600 GCA_044238845.1 Bacteroidia bacterium | reverse complement strand
AGCACTAAAATTTTACGCAACATCTTTATCATGTTTTTTATCTTTAACTAAATATGAATAAATAGCAGGAATAACGAAGAGTGTTAACACCATCGACAATAATAATCCTCCAATAATAACAATCCCCATTCCCATTCTGCTTTCAGAACCTGCACCTAAAGCCATTGCAATAGGCAAGGCTCCAAGCATGGTTGCTAAACTCGTCATTAAAATGGGACGTAAACGCGCTGTAGAAGCTTCAATCAATGCATCTCTCACATTCATGCCTTGTTCGCGTAACTGATTCGTAAACTCAATAATTAAAATACCATTTTTAGTAACCAAGCCAATCAACATTATCATTCCAATTTGACTAAAAATATTTAAAGTTTCGTTGAAATACCATAACGAAAATAATGCTCCCGATAAAGCCATTGGAACAGTAAGCATAATAATAAAGGGTTCTACAAAACTTTCGAATTGAGCGGCTAATAGTAAATAAATTAATACTAACGCTAACAAGAATGCAAATAAAATATTTGATGAACTTTCTGCGAAATCTCTAGAAGCTCCTGTTAAAGATGTACTAAAACTATCATCTAAAATTTGATCTGCAATTTTATTCATCTCATCAATACCATCACCAATTGTTTTGCCTGGCGCTAAACCAGCTTGAATAGTGGCTGACTGAAAACGATTATAATGATACAATTGCGGAGGACTACTTCTTTCAACCACCGTAATAATATTATCTAATTGAATCATTTCGCCTTTCGTATTTCTCACAAATAATTCTTTAATGTCTTTTGGATCATCACGGTTCTCTCTATTTACCTGACCAACGACTTGATATTGCTTATCACCTTTAATGTAATAACCAAAACGTTGTCCGCTTAATGCTAACTGAATGGTTTGAGCTACATCAGCAATACTCACGCCCATTGTTTTAGCTTTATCTCTATTAATTTCAATAATCAATTCGGGCTTATTGAATTTTAAGTTGACATCTACGCCTTGAAAAACAGGGTTTTTATTAGCTAACTCTAAAAACTTTGGAAGCTTTTCTCTGATTTTATTGAAGTCGTTATTTTGCAATACAAACTGAACCGGCAAGGCACCTTTTGGTCCGCCACCCGAAGAGATTGATTGTTCTTGAATGACGAATATTTTTCCTTCTGGAAACTGCGCTAAGTTTTTGGTAATATAATTGGCAATTTGATCTTGCGAACGCTTTCTATCTTCCGATTGCGTTAAAGCTAATCTCACAAAACCAGTATTAACCGCGCCAGAACCAGCAAAGCCTGGTGCCGTTACAGTTAAACAAACAGCTTTCTCCTCCACTGAATCACCTACAAAAGTTGATATTTTATCCATGGTAGCATCTGTTGCTTCAAAAGAAGTTCCTTCAGGCATTGTCACTAGCATTCGCAACCAGTTTCTATCTTCTAATGGAGACAGCTCTGATTTTAATTGTGAACCAAAATAAAAGATTGCACCTGCCGAAACAAATAGTATGACAAAAGCCCACCATCTTTTTTGTAAAAAATTAGTGACCGAATTTTTAAACCAATTATCTAATCCAACAAAAAATGGTTCTGACCAAACATAAAATTTACTACGTTTGCTATGGTCTTTACGAACCAACTTAGCATTTAACATGGGTGTTAGTGTCAATGAAACAAATGCGGAAATTAACACGGCACCAGCAATTACTACTCCAAACTCTCTAAACAAACGACCAACAAATCCTTCTAAAAAAATAACAGGCATAAACACAGCTGCTAAGGTTAATGAGGTTATGATAACGGCTGTGTAAATTTCTCGTGTACCTTGTATGGCTGCATCTTTTGGAGATAAGCCTTTTTCTAATTTCTTAAAAATGTTTTCAGTCACAACAATACCGTCATCTACCACTAATCCAGTTGCCAGTACAATAGCTAAAAGCGTTAGTACGTTAATAGAATAATCCATCATGTACATAATAAAGAAGGCTCCAATTAAAGATACTGGAATATCAATTAAAGGACGAAAAGCAATTAACCAATCTCTAAAAAATAAATAGATAATTAGAATTACTAATAATAGCGCAATGATTAATGTTTCACCAACTTCAGTAATTGATTTTTTAATGAAACGAGTATTATCTAAAGCGATGTTAATTGTATAATCTTTTGGTAATTCTTTTTTTAAAACTTCATAACGTTTGTAAAATTCATCGGCAATATCAATATAGTTTGCTCCAGGCAATGGCACTAAAGCCATACCAACCATTGGCGTTCCAGATTCTTTTAAAACGGTTTCTTCATTCTCTGCACCTAATTCCACTTTAGCCACATCCCGCAAGCGAACAATATTATTATCGCTTTCTTTCACAATCATCGTTTCAAACTCGGTAACAGTAGATAATCTTCCAATTGTATTAACTGTTAACTCGGTTGTATTTCCTTCAATTTTACCAGAAGGCAAATCTACATTCTCTCTGTCTAACGCTTGTTTCACATCCAAAGGTGTTAGATTGTAAGAAGCTAATCTATCTGGCTTTAAACGAATACGCATGCAATAACGACGTTGCCCCCATATTTGCACAGCACTTACACCTGAAATGGTTTGAAAATTTTGCGCTAACACGTTCTCGGCATAATCACTTACTTCTAATAAAGAACGTGTATCGCTCACTAAAGTCATAGAGATAATTGGGTCAGAGTTCGCATCTGCTTTTGAAACCACTGGCGGTGCATCAATATCTTGAGGCAATTGTTTAACGGCTTGCGATACTTTATCGCGCACGTCATTAGCAGCGGCTTCTAAATTGGAACTCAAATTAAATTCAACTGTAATGATACTAGAACCTTGATTAGAAGAAGAGGATAAGGTTCTGATACCATCAATACCATTAATGGCTTTCTCTAAAGGCTCTGTAATTTGTGACTGAATCACATCCGCATTAGCACCCGTGTAACTTGTACGAACTGTAATTACTGGTGGATCAACCGAAGGGAACTCACGAACACCTAAATAATTGAAGCCAATTAATCCAAATAAAACAATGATAATTGAAAATACCGTGACTAATACCGGCCGCTTAACGCTTAATTCTGCTAAATCCATATTAGTTAACTGATTTTAATAATTTTAAAGGAGACTCTTTTTTAATTGACAATAATCCAGTAGTTAACACTGTATCGCCTGCATTGATTCCATCTATAATTTGAATTTTATCATCGGTACGCACGCCAATAGTCACCATAGCTTCGGTAGCGATACCATTTTTAGCAATAAATACTTTTTGTCCTTTTAAAGTTGGAATCACACATTGAGTTGGTATCATCAAGGCGTTTTGTGTTTCTCCTAAATTGGCAAATACTTTCACAAAACTTCCTGGATAAAAATGTTCGTTACCATTATAGGTTGCACGCGCTTTAATAGTTTTGGTTAATTCATCCACGCGCGGTTCAATAGCATAAATAGTCGCTGTTTGAGTTTCTTTCATATGATCATTCGAGAATTTAACGGCGATACCTTTATTAAATAAGTTACTGTATTTTTCAGGAACAGAAAATTCCACATACAAAGGTTTTGCTTGAACCAAAGAAACTATTGGCGTATTCATACTCACAAACGAACCTTCGCTAATATTTTTTAAACCAATAACGCCCGTAAAGGGAGCTACTATAGTTGTTTTGGCTAATTGCGCTAAAATATAAGCCTGATCGGCCTTTAAAGAATTTAATTCGTTTTCTTGTATATCTAATTCTTCTTTACTGATGCCATTAATAGAAATTAATTTCTTTAATCTTTCTAACTTCTGTTCTGACAACGCAATTTGTGTTTTTGATTTCAATAATTGTGCTTGCAAATCAGCATCATTCAGTTTCACTAACACACTTCCTTTGTTTACGGTTTCGCCCTCTTTAAAATAAATAGCAGTGACCTTCCCTCCTACTTCAGGTAAAATATCAATTTGATTTAAAGCGCCAATTTTGCCTGTTGCAAACACATCGTTACTAAAGGCTGTAGCTTTAACAACATAATAATTAACTGCTACTGGCCCCTTAGGTTTTCCTTTAGCCGCTGCAGCCGCGTCTTCTTTAGGAGCAAAGAAAATAAATTTTGAGGCTATCACTAAAGCAATAACAACCACAATAATAATCCAATTAGGTATTTTTTTCATCTTTATTTATTTAATGTTTTATATTTTATCTGATGCTATTGATTTCTTTTTACGAGCTGTTTGCTTATAATTAAAAAACAAATCGTTTGCTGGCAACTCTTTTAATTTACTAGACAACTGACATATGACTTTATTAAAAATCATTTGCTCTTCTTTCGATATTGACGAAAATATTTCTTTATCAATATCTTCAAAAGCTTTTACTATTTCGGCAGTTTGTTTAAGCCCTTTTTTAGTTAAAACAATAAAATGCTCGCGTCTGTCATCAGGATTTACATTTCTATCCACAAAACCAGCTTTAATTAAATGATCAATGACTTTAACCATAGCCGTTTTATCAATGGCTAAATTATTGCATATACATTGTTGGTTGCAACCATTATTTTCGTTTAAAAAAAATAAAATGGAATAATAACGCTCCACATCCAAACTTTCTAAACTTTTACTTAATACACTATAATAAAGCTTTGAAAGAATTAAGGCTTTTGTTCCAATTGGCAATTTTGCGTAATTAGTATTAGTAGACATATAAAACAGTTTAATTATAAAATAGTTGGTAAATATAACTATTATTTTAAGAGCAAAAATTCATTAACGCTTTTTAACCAAAATATAGATTTACAAAAAATACAATTTGATAAAACTTTTATTTAACTTTATAAAAGTAATTGCATTATACTTCTACAATGAAACATTATTCTACTTTAGCCCTTGAACAGTTTGGAAAACACATTCATGGCGACATACAAGCATTTAACTGGTTAATTGATAATGATTACCGAGAACTTGCTGCTACCTTAGACGCAATTCGTGATGATAAAAACGCTTTTAAATTTTTAATTGAAGGTAAACATTTTGAATTGGCAGCTTTTGTAAATGCCATTTGGGAAGACAGCAAAGCCTTTAAATTTTTAATTGACCGAAAAGCCTTTGATTGGGCGGCTTGTGCCAACTTTATTAATGGCGATGATAAAGCAGAAGCAGCCTTGATAAGAGCTGGTAAGCCTCATTTTGTGGCTATTGCTCATGCTATTTTGGGACGTATACACGAAGATGGGGACAGAAACACATCGCCAGCGGGTGTTATTAAAAACATGTTAGATTTTAAAAAAGCTTTCCAAAAATAAATATATGCGCATTATTGATTCTATTCCTCATCCATCCATGAGTATTTCTATATTTCAGATGAATGATAAATTTATTGTAAAATTTGAAGCTGGCCCCATGGAACAAGCTTTTAAATTTTTCACCGAAGACGTTAAATCGGCTGATGGTTTAAAAAGACTCATCAACGAAGCATTTATCGAAACGGTTAGAGTGAGGTTTAATGAGATGTTTATGCAAATGAAAAATGCTAAAGTGTAATTTTCTGTGTTTTTCTGTCACTTCGAGCGAAGTCGAGAAGCATTTTTAATTATCTGTCTAGTTCTCGACTCCGCTCGCACTGACA
>JBIICN010000099.1:0-5649 GCA_044238845.1 Bacteroidia bacterium | reverse complement strand
TAACGTTTTCGCGGTTTGCTTCAGGCCGTTTTGGAACCGTTGTCTACCGAAATGTTTAAATAAAGATACAAATGTTGCTAGGCAATTGCAAAGCAAAAATTAAAAAATTGTCTACCGCTTTTGCAATTGCTTTGTTGTCTGTAAGGCTGGAGCAAACCGTGTGTTATACCCTAGGCGGTTTTTTCTGCGGTTAGTTTAAACACAGCTTTCGTTTCTGCATACACAGAAACAAAGTATTTAATTGTCCCGAAATTAAACTTGGTCTGTTGTCGTAACTACACATAACAGTTATAATAACGCAGTTATTTGTCAGCGGTTAGGTCGATACGTTTTGTGAGTTCTGCGGTTAGGTCAACCAAGTTTAGTGAGGTCTACACGATGCAATAATTTGTTGTGTAATTGTCGCCGTAAACTTGTCTGAAAATTAAGTTTTGATGTCTAAGTGAAGTTTCTCGGTTCTTGTCAACCGCTTGGGTATAACGGTTTCGCGCTTTGCAATCGGTTTGACTTGTAACAATGTCTACCGAAACGCTAATAACAAAGATAATTGCTTAATGGACTTTTGCAAAGAAAAAATAAATGTCTTTCGCGCAGCGACAATATTTGCAAAAGCTTATACTTCTGCCAAACTGTTGCCAAAGCGTGTGTTAGTACCTAGTTGCCGCCACACAGTTTGAGTCCTGATTACGTGTCTGCATACACAGGTGGGCAGAAAATTTTGCTAGCTTATTTGGCGCCACAAAAAATATTTGCCTTTAAAAAAAGCGACCAAATGTGCTTGCAAAATGTGCGTAGGGCTTTTATTTTTTTATCTTCTTTGTTTCTTTTTCAAAATCACTTTCAAAGTTTTTATCCTGAATAATTCTAAATTTTTCATATTCTTTTTCGGCCAATTGTTTAGCAACTTCATGGCTTATTTTTCCAGCGTCTTGTAAAATTTGATATTCGTTGAATTGTAAAAAAGCGTCTAGTTTGAAAATCCATTCAGCCATTTTCATTGGCATTTGTCTGGCCGCTTGATTTTCTGCGTAGTCCAGATACATTGTAACAACACGTTCCAATTCTTTTATTTCTTTTTCAATCAAGTAATTTTTAGCTACCGAAACGTCAGATTTTAAAATTTTACCAGTTGGCGCATTTTTCCATGTCTGCAAACCCATATTTGGTTTAGCTGAACTTGCTCTTTCTTTAATTATTAGCGCAGCAGTTTTACCTGTTGTTGCCCAATGTAATTTATTTTGAACCGTTTTAAAAAATGTTTGAGTTATTTCAGCATCTTTTTTATAGTCAATGCTACATTGCTCATATATGTCAGTTATTTTTAAATAAAAACGTCTTTCACTTGCACGGATCTCTCGGATACGCTCCAATAATTCATCAAAATAATCTTTACCAAAGCGCTTTCCTTGTTTTAAACGTTCATCATCAAGAACAAATCCTTTAATAATAAATTCTTTGAGGGTTTTAGTTGCCCAAATACGGAATTGAGTTGCTTGAATACTATTTACACGATAACCTACTGCAATAATTGCATCCAAATTATAAAAATCAATGTCACGAGAAACGTCACGATTACCTTCTTTTTGAACTATCCGGATATTCCGGATAGTTGAATCTTTATCTAACTCATTGGTTTTGTATATGTTTTGTAAATGCTCATTAACGGTTCTCACATCAACGCCAAACAATTCTGCCATTTTCTTTTGATTTAACCAAAATGTTTCTTCCTGAAAAAACACTTCTACTCTAACATCACCGTCAGGTGATGAGTAGAATATAATATCATTTGATTGAGGTGTGTTGTCTTTACTCATATTGCCAAATTATTTTTTATTGTAATATCCTATTTCTTTGCGCATGATTTGCATTATTTCTGAATTTAATTCCGCGAGTTTAAGCGCTCTATTATCATGACCAATAGTGTTTAATTTGCTAACCATATCGTCAGAGTTGTTTGGATTAATTGAATTTAAAACCATTTGAAAATTATTAGACAAATCGTTAGCTAATGTTTTATACTCTTGAATTTTAGGAAGTAATTCATCACTACAAACCAAAAACAAAGTACTAAGTTCTTGACTTAAAATTTGTAATGGTTGACTAGATTTTTTTGTGTATTCCAATAATTCAGAATTGTATTTCAATAACGCCCCATTAATATCGCTATTTTCAGATAGAATATTTGCCATAAAATCATTAGTTACTCCATAAATCATACTTGGGTCAGTACGCATATTTTCCATTATTTCATCTGATTTTTTCATATATGCAGAATAAACATCAAATCTTTTATCAATGGCTTTATCTTTTTTTTGATTACGTCTATTGATGAAAAATTGAATAACTGCCCAAGACCAACCCAAAATACCAATTGTTATTATCCAAACATCTTTATTTTCCATTCACATATATATTTAGTTCTTTTTTGTTTTCTTCCCTTTCTCTTTTGTAAATAAATCCGCTGTATATTTTTCGTACAGTTCAAATAAAAACTCCATGCGTTTGGCTTCACTTGTAAATGGTTGCGAACGATAAGATAAATCTACCGCTTTATCTAATTCGTTATGGGCTTTTACTAATGTTGGAGGCATTGTTAATGGATCGTATAAATCAGCTAATGAACTATTAGGGAATTCTGATCTAGCGTCTAATACTTTTTGTGCTGCGGTTTCGATTGACTTAATTTGTTTTTCTGTTGGGTTTTCCGGCCAAGGGTAGTTATTATAAACGATTTTATTTGAATACGTAAAATCACTTTTTAATCTACCGCAAGTATATTTAACCCATGCCATATGCATTATTGAGGTTAAAACCCCGAAATGAAACACTGTAGCATTTGGAATAAGTTTCAATCTATTACTCGCAATAATTATTGGTTCTAAAAAGCCAATCGGAATATATTTTCTTCTCTCAGATGAAACTTCGGGTATAGCTAAGTATTTTTCTTCTGGTTGTCTAATTTCACCGAATAACGAAGGAAAATCAGCTAATTTTTTTGTTGCTTCTCTGGTGCTTTTAAGTCTATTCTCCTTAACTAAATCAATTCTTTTTTGAACTTCTGGTAAATTTCTTAAAAATGAAGGCTCAATGTTTTTTAACCAAAGACACCATCTTTTTTTATTTTGAATAAACTCTTCAGCGCCAAGAAATGGACGAAACAAAGTAATTGAATTTGGTTCGTTCAAAATGAAACTGTTTTTTTCTTCTTCTGAAAACAAAAGATATCCTCCATCGTTAGGCATACTACCAAAAACAATTTCTTCAACATTGCAGATTGGTTTTTCTCTTTTTAGAATTACTATATCATTTGCTTCAAATAAATAAGGATTGATGTTTTTTACCTTAATTAAATGCGGTTCATCTTTTATACTTTCATACTCAAATAATAATTTTGATTGAACATCAAAAGTTGCGAATCCTATTATTACAACATGTACAGCAGCATTGCTCTTTGCTTCATTTTTCCAATTAAATGTTTGGTGCGCAAAGTGTATTTTAATTTTATATTTATTGAATAGTTCATTCCAAAGGATGCCAACCTGTTCACCTTGAGAGATTGAATTTGTTGAAACAAAGCCAACTTTAATTTTTGTGTTTTGAATATATTGAGCGGCTTTAATATACCAGGCAGTTACGTAATCAAGAACTCCACCACCAGATATTTTATTTAACACGATTTCTAAATCTTCTTTTTGCTCTTTACTTTGATATTGTTTGCCGTAAAAGGGAGGATTACCCAATATATAAGAAAGTTCATGTTCAGAAACTATATTTTTCCAATCTATCCTTAAGGCATTTCCATGAACAATTTTTGCGGACTTTTTTAATGGTAAACGAACAAAGTATTGTCCAAACTCATTACTAATTTGCATGTTCATTTGATGGTCGATTAACCACATAGCTACTTCAGCAATACGTGCAGGAAATTCTTCGTATTCAATACCGCACATCATATCAACGTCAAGCAACATAATATCACGTACGTCTAAAACTCCTTGACCTGATTTATGCGATGAACGTAAGACTTCCAACTCTAACAAACGTAATTCGCGATAAGTAATAACTAAGAAATTTCCACAACCACAGGCAGGATCAAGAAATTTTAATGTGCTTAATTTTTTATGAAATTCAGGGAGTTTATTTTTGTTGTCTTTTATGCCCTCAAACTCTTTCCAAAGTTCATCTAAGAAAAGAGGTTTAATTAATTTTAAAATGTTTGTTTCACTTGTATAATGTGCGCCAAGGTTTCTGCGTTCCTTTGGATTCATTACGCTTTGAAACATTGAGCCAAATATGGCAGGAGATATTTTACTCCAATCAATATAACAACACTCTAACAAAGCCGTGCGCATTTTGCTATCGAAACTTGCCATAGGCAAGATTTCTTCAAAAAGTTTTCCGTTTACATAAGGAAACTCAGCTAACTGTTCATCAAGGTTTTTAAAACGATTTTCTTTAGGCGTATTTAATACTTGAAATAGTTCTTGAATTTTAGAAGCTAAATCGCTTCCATCTTCGTTGGTACGTTGCTCAATAAATTCTTGAAGTTGTTGTTTATTGAAAATTGTTGTGTCTTCTGCAAACAAACAAAATAAAATACGAACTAAGTAAACTTCCAATGGATGCCCTGTATATCCAATTTCTTCTAATCTATCATGGAGTTTACCCATTAACTCCGCTGCTTTAATATTTGCAGGGTCTTGTTCTTTGTAAACCTTTTTTTGATAACCTAAAATGTAACTAAAGTGCTGAACATTATTTACAAGGTCGTTGAGTTTAAATTCAATCGTTTTTTCTTCTTCTAAATCATGAAGTTTAAAAGTTTCAAAATCTGAAACTAAAATATACTTAGGTAGTTCATGTTGTTTAAGTCCGTGCAAATAATCTTTTGCTTGTTGGTATGCTTTGTCAAGATTTTTGCCTCGGCTTTTCATTTCAATTAAAATGGTTCCTTTCCAAAGCAAATCTATATAGCCGTCTTTTTCGTCTAGCTTTTTTACACGATGTTCAAATGTTGAAACTCTTTTACTGCTAATTCCAAATACATTAAAGAACTCAACCAAAAATGGTTTTGCATCTGCTTCTTCATTTGAAGTGTCAGCCCATTCTTTAGAAAAGTGTAATGCTCTATCTTTTATTTCGTTCCAACTAAGTGCCATAAAAAAACTGAATAAGATATAAAATTAAAAAAGTAATGGAATTAAACGGCTATAAATCGTAGCATTTTAAATTACTTTCTAACAAAAATGCCGCACGCCTGTGGCCAAGCGCTTTTGCCTGAGCGGAGCGAGATGCGCAAAAAGTGCGAAGCACACCTATTTGTTGTGCGGTGGAAATAAAGCTTTTTTGCATCCGTTTACGGTGCAAATGTGCTTGATTTGCGATAGCAAAAATGCCCCGCGTCACGGGGCAAAAAAATAAGTTTGAAATTTAATGTTGTTTGAAATTGTTTTTATGTCGATGAATGTTTTAGAATATTTTGAAACGAAAGCTCTATTGTCGACCGTGAAGTTTTTATTAGGAATGTCGCTGCGGCAATTGGTACTAACGGAAAGCGGCTATGTACTGTTTTTTGCTGCTTGTTACCGTCTGTTAGTTTATAGATACTAAATTACTAAAAAATTGAAACAGACTGTGTCTGCCCGGTGA
>JBIICN010000058.1:0-19069 GCA_044238845.1 Bacteroidia bacterium | reverse complement strand
CTTAATGTTGCCGTTGGATTGGCGCAATTTATATTTAAATCCGGAGAAACTGATATTTGTGGTGGTGTTAAATTGGCTGTTGGTGTTACTACTGCCGAATTGGTACAACCATTAACTGTACTTGTAGTTAATAAGGTATAAGATCCTGGGGCGTTTATAGACGCTGTGGATTGATTCGTTGCTCCTGTCAATCCTGAGCCACTCCAACTGTAAGTCACTCCTGACAAAGGCGCCCCTTGTAAAGTTGCACTCGTACTTGTACAAGTGATTGCCGTGGCTAAACTTGCCGTGGCTGCTGGTGGAGTGGTGTTGGATATAACGGCTACCGTATTTACAGATGTACACAAACTATTATTTTGTGTTACTGTGTAAGTATATAATCCAGATGCATTAACTGTTATCGTTGGTGTATTGTTTCCACTTACAATTCCTGGACCTGACCATACCACAGATGTATTGGTATTGACTGGTGATACAATTGCATTAGCGGTAGTTGTAATACAACTAAGAGAAGTGGAACTTGTTGAACCAATCGTAATGGTTGTAATGTTTTGGGCTTGTACAAAAGAGCCTGTGCTTGTACATCCATTAGATGTATTTGTAGCTGTGTAATTATAGGTTCCTCCTTGATTCACATTAATGGTAGGTGTGCCATTACCACTTACTATTCCTGGCCCTGACCAATTGTAAGTAACGGGAGAAGCGCTAGTACTTGCTGTAATGGCCGCTGAGGAAACTGAACAATTTAATGAATTTGTACCTATTGATGCTACAGTAAATGTAGGCGAATTTTGGGTAACTACTTGCGTTCCTATTGTTCTACATCCTGAAGCTGTATTGGTTACCGTATAATTATAAGTCCCTCCTGCATTAACCGTGATGGTGCTAATATTACTAGCTGACGTAATCCCTGGCCCTGTCCAGTTATAACTAACTGGTGTCATCGTGGTCGTTGCATTAACATTAACAGAGCTTACAACGCATGTAATGGTATTACTTGCACTAGAAGAAACAACTGGCAGTACTGTATTTTGAGAAACAGATGTAGATCCTAATGTTTGGCAGCCATTGGATGTATTGGTAATAGTATAATTATAGGTGCCTGGCGAATTTACTGTTGCTGTTGATGATGTTGCTCCTCCGGTAATACTTGGCCCTGACCAATTATAACTAATTGGTGAACTTGGCGAACTAACTCCCGTATTAACCGATAAATTTGAACATGTTAATGTACCCGCAGTTGTACTACTAACGGTTGGCGAATTAGTGTTAATTGGTATTATTACGTTACCTGTAGATATGCAACTATTCGAGGTATTTGTAACCGTATAGTTAAAAGTGCCGGCTTGATTAACTGTTATAGTACTAGTATTTGTTGAAGATGTTATTCCAGTGCCTGACCAATTATAAGAAACAGGGCTGCTTGTGGTAGATGCAATAGCTTGCGCTGTGGGAGTGTTACAAGTTATGCCAGTTGAAGAGGTTGTAACAGTTGGCAAAGAAACGCTGGATGTTACATTTACTGTTCTTGTTGAAGAACAAGTAGTGGCAGTGTTTGTAATAGTCACAGAATATATGCCAGGAGCATTTACGTTAGCTGTTGGAGTAGTTGCTCCAGAAACAACGCCTGGTCCGCTCCAAGAATAAATTACTGGTGTTGCTGTAGTACTGGCAATGGCTTGTGCGGTATTAGTAACGCAAGTAATAGAGCCATTAGTCGACATGTTTACATTTGGTGGTGGAGAAAAATTAATGTCAAACCTACAAAATGCGCCAGCATTACCGTCTAGCCATAAGTAATACATAGTTCCTGGAGGATCGGCATTACTAACTGCGATATTAACGGTACCTGTATTTACAGCACAACCAACTTGAGTACTTGTGGTAAAAGTACAAGAGTTAAACAAGGCCAGCTGTTGACTATTAGCCCCTCCCTGACACTGTATCCCATTAACTGTTAATGTAAAATTGCCTGTAGGTCTTGAAAATCTATAAAAAGTAGAATTTTCTAAAGAAAACCAACAAGAAGGAATATATGATATATTGGGCGAAATAGCTCCATAGTTACAATTATTTGGAATATTGCAATTAAAACTTTGAGCGTTTGAACATCCAGCACCAACACCATTTCCATTAGTTGGTGGAGTAGGTAAAGGCATTAAATTTATATCAAAACTTACTTGTTTTGTTTGCGTATTATAAGGAACATACATCTTAACATAATAGGTTGTATTAGGCAATACATTTATGTAATATCCAGATGTTGTGGGTTGTGTAAATGCACCTGGCGTAGAACCATGAGACATTATACCAACATTATCACAAGTACTAGGCACACCGTTACCTCTATTAATAGCTATTGGCAGTGTTCCTGAGCCAGGACAGGAGTTAGTCTGATACAATGCAAATTGCACCCCTGCTAAGTAAGTCGTCCCTCCACTAATGGCAGTTGCAGGAGGGCCTGATGTATAAGCTGAATTTGTTGCCCAAACAGAAATACCTTCGGTAGTTGGACCTGTTGTGAAACGAAACCATACATCAGGAGAAGTTCCTGTTGCCGAGTTAGCAACATAACTAGACCCACTACACGTAGGGTCAGCTCCTTCAGTTGATGCTGTAGCACTTGTCATATTTACGCTAGCAGTATAGGTTGGAAGACTGCCAATGTTCGTGCAGTCAGAAGCAGGATTTATTGTTCCTAAATTTGGGGCAGAACTGCACGCATTACTTGGTGATCCAAATCCTATTACTTGAGAATATCCAACAGCAATAATGAATTGAAAAGCAAAGATAAAAAATAGATTTTTTTTCATAATTCAGAAATTTAAACAGTAAAGGTAAAACCTAAAAAAATATTTATATTATAAAGTTAACTATTATTATTTTTTTTTGAGGGGGGAAATCCCCTCAAATAACTAAATCAATTAAGGGAATTGACGGATTCCTAATTTTTTAAATAAATTAAAAAAGCCAGACTATCTATAATGTTTGATAGTCTGGCTATGTATCCAGGAGGAGACTCGAACTCCCACGTCTTGCGACATACGCACCTCAAGCGTACTTGTATACCATTCCAACACCTGGACATACTTTTCGATAACAATCGAAACAAACACTTGAGTGAATTTATAGTGATTATTAAAAACTTAGTAATTACTATTAGCAACAAAAATGATAATTATTTTTGTATTTAAGTAATTATTTATGAATTACAATCCAATATTAAATCCAATTTGAATTATTGGATTTTGATACGGGGAAAGTGGTGTTTGATTAATATTATAGAAAATAGCTGCTACAAAACTTCCTCTTTCTGAAAAAGATTGTCGGTAACCTCCACCTAACAATATATTATCAACCCAGACTCTACTATTTGGAATCGGAGATCTATAGTCTGGAACACTTAGTCTATCCCAACCTATTTGAGCAAATAGATTTTCTAAAATTAAGTAACGAGCAAATCCACTGCCTCCGTATACTGTTGATGTGTATTTTTTTCCTTGATAAGTTTGGCTAAAATAGTTATAGGTGAAGCCAGCACCTAAAGCAAATTTTTTTGTTATTTTACATCCAACTAAAGGGGATACATTAACATATGTTGTAGAGCCAAACCATGCACCTAAGTTTCCTCCAAAAAATAATCGTTCTTTAAAATTATTAAAATCTTTTTGAATTGGTTGATTTGAATTTGATGGAAAAGGAGCAGCGGTTGGCTGATTTTCTTGCGAAAAAACAGCATAACTAGCAATTAAAAATATAAATGTATGAATTTGCTTTTTTATCATTTTATCTCTTCGTAATCAACATATTCGCCATCATTAGCTTTATAATATGTCTTTTGGGTTACATTTTTATCAATTTTAACTTCACCAGGTATCTTTTGGTAATTATCTTTTTGATTAATTGGTTGTTGCTTGAGTTTGTATATATTAAACATACTGTAAATTTTCCAAATCACCCAAATAACAATTAAGGTCCAAACTAAGTCGCGCACTGTTTTCTTGATTTAAAATTTTACACAAAATTACGTTATTTAATAATATCACAATGCAATTAACAAAAATTGAGATCTGAGATGCCGTAAATCTGAGTTTCATCATTGCAGAAAATAAGTTTAAACTTAATAGTTGGTTTTATCTCAAAAATATAAGTTAAGGCATTAAAAATCACTGATGATTAGTTGCTTTTGATATATGATGTTTTGATTTATAAAAATTGTACTTTCGCAACCATATATAATTTAGCTGAGATGAAAAACGTAGCCATATTTGCTTCTGGAGAAGGTACTAATGCTGAAAATCTTTTTAATTACTTTAATAATGATAAAAGAGTGAAGTTTAAATTAGTGGTAACAAATTCAGATACGGCTGGAGTAATTGCTAGGGCAGAGAAACATAAAAAAAATGTTCAAATCATCAGTAAAGCTGCTTTAATGGAATATACCGATAAGATTATTGAATTTTTAAAGACAGAAAACATTGATTTAATTGTTTTAGCAGGGTTTTTATTAAAAATTCCTGAGGCATTTATAAAAGCATTTCCTAATCAAATCATTAATATACACCCTTCATTATTACCTAAGTATGGTGGAAAAGGCATGCATGGCATGAATGTACATAATGAAGTGATAAAAAACGGGGAAAATGAAAGTGGTATTACAATTCATTATGTAAACGAAGAATATGATAAAGGCGAAATTATTTTACAAGTAAAATGTGATGTTAAAAAAAATGACACTCCAACAACTTTGGCTGCAAAAATTAGAGATTTAGAATTTGAGTATTTCCCTAAAGCAATTGAGCAGATTATTTAATCTATCTTTTTTCTTCTTTCCATCTATAATAGCAATCCATAACACGATAGTATAAATCATAGCCATCGTGATTTACTATATAATCATTACTTAGATAATAGCAGTATTTTCTAAATTTTTCAAAATCTATAGTTTCGTCTCCCGTTAATTTTCTTAAGGTTTCTGCATTAAATTTTTTAGCTACAGCTTCCTGAATAAATATTTCTTCAAAAATAGCTGCTAGTTTCCGTTGTTCTCTTCCTTTTTGGCTAAACTGCATATATAATGCCGAAATTGGGCTTTCCATGGCATTAATCACATTTTGTTTGGAGCCTTTAATCACACGTTTCATGTAATCTTTTTCGTAAGGCTTTAATTTAAAATCACTGACTACTACCTGATTTAATTTATAAGCCGTTTCAGTCATCACAACTTTACACTCTTTATAAGCGCCTTTGTATAGTTTATTAGCAGCTAATTTTATTCGCAAAAATCCTACAAACGAAAAAATAATTGAATCTTTATCGTTAGCAATGATGGCAAATTTTCCATTGCCATCACTCATCTGGCCTTGACCTGTTTGGGCATTAATAACGTAAACAAAAGGCATAGGAGTTATACTATCTGGTTCAGTAACAATACCTTTTATTAAATTTTGGCTAACGCCTTGAAATCCAAAGAATGTTAATAAACAAATTAATATGTGATACGTTTTGTTCAGGAAAGCGTAATAATAAATGATTAATCCAAATATATAGACTTATTCACAAACAGTTAATAATTTAACCTTTTTTATGGGGATATAAACCCTAAATTTACCTCAATTATGGATGATTTTATAGTATCGGCCCGAAAGTATCGCCCCCAACACTTTAATACAGTGGTTGGACAAAGCCATATTACCAATACTTTAAAGCAAGCCATTAAAAATGGAAAAATAGCTCAGGCTTATTTATTTTGTGGACCACGTGGTGTAGGGAAAACAACCTGCGCACGTATTTTTGCCAAAACAATCAACTGTACTAATTTAACTCAAGATGGAGAAGCTTGCGATGCTTGCGAATCTTGTTTATCTTTTAATTCAGGAGCTTCATTAAATGTTTACGAATTAGATGCGGCTTCTAATAACTCGGTAGAGGATATTAGAAACTTAGTGGATCAAGTTAGATTTGCACCACAATTAGGAGACTATAAAGTATATGTGATTGACGAGGTTCATATGTTATCTAATGCTGCCTTTAACGCATTTTTAAAAACATTAGAAGAGCCACCTAAACACGCTAAATTTATTTTAGCAACTACTGAGAAACATAAAATTATTCCAACGATTTTATCGCGTTGTCAGGTATTTAGTTTTAATAGAATCAAAGCTGAAGATATCACGGAGCAATTAGAATACATTGCTAATACGGAACACATCACTTTTGAACCAGAGGCCTTACAAATCATTTCTCAAAAAGCAGATGGTGGTTTGCGCGATGCCTGTTCTATTTTTGATCAAATGGTAACCTTTACAGGCAACCATTTAACGTATAAAGCCGTTGTAGAAAATTTACACGTACTTGATTACGAGTACTATTTTAAACTGACAGATGCCGCCTTAAATGGACGTTTACCAGAAGTGATGGTAACCTTTGATGAGATTTTGAAAAAAGGGTTTGATGGACATAATTTTATTATTGGTTTTGGAGAGCATTTAAGAAATTTATTAGTTAGTAAAGATCAGTATACTGTTCAATTGTTAGAGGCAAGTGAGGCTTTGAAAAAACGTTTTGCTGAACAAGCGCAATTGTGTGCAACGCCATTTTTATTAAAATCCTTAGCGGTTATTAATAAATGCGATATTCATTACAAATCAGCTAAAAATCAACGATTGCAGGTGGAGATGGCTCTGATGCAAATCAGTTATTTAAACGCCGCACCGCAAGATGCGGAAAAAAAAAATGAGTTAAATTCGGGTTTCGAAATCCAAAGTGCCCAGCCAAAAGCCATTGAGCAAGCTCAACCAGTTGCTAAATTTACTGGTATACCTACAGTGCAAACAAGCGCTAAGCCTGTTGTTGGTTTTAATGAGTTAAAAATAAAATCTCAATTTTTATTACAAGATACTGCGCAAAAACAACAAACAATAACTATTGAAGCCAATGTGGTTAATGAATCACAAATTACTATTGATATTGAATTAACATCCGAAAGGGCACTGGAGGCAGTTAAGCAGTTTGCGGAAGAAAAAGCAAAAAATGGTAATAAGCAATTGTATGCTACGTTGACTTCTAGTAAAATTACATTAGTCGACAAAACTATTTTAATTGAATTAAACAATGAGGTTCAAAAAGAAATGTTGGTAAATATTAAACAGGACATGCTTGATGAATTGCGAAAATTGGTTAGTAACAAGCAAATGCAATTAGAAATTACAGTGTCTGAAATTGTTGGTGAAATAAAAGCCTATAAGCCCGCAGATAAATTTAAGTTGATGGCAGAAAAAAACCCTGCTTTGCTCGAACTAAAAAAACGCTTCGATTTAGATATTGAATATTAAAGCTAATTGTTTTATTTTTTTATAAATCTTACATTCAAATAGTTTCTATTTATTTTTTACGTAAGTTTGATTATACTTTTTTATTTGAGTAATAAATTATGACAAAGCTTAAAAAAATAGATTTAGCCCTTCAAGGTGGTGGTGCTCACGGTGCATATACGTGGGGAGTTATTGATAGATTATTAGATGATGAACGTATAGAAATTGATGGCGTGTGTGGCACTAGCGCAGGTGCTATGAATGGCGTTTGTACCGTTTATGGATTAAAAAAAGGAGGTAGAAATTTAGCCAAACATACTTTGGTGAAATTTTGGCATAAAATTTCAGAAGCAGGAAAGCTTTCGCCCTTGCAGCCAAGTTGGTTTGATAAGATGATGAGCCCAGGTAATATGGATTTTTCGCCAAGCTATAAATTGTTTAGTATGAGTACAGAAAACTTTACTCCTAAACAGTTAAATCCATTACAATATAATCCACTTGAAAAAATATTAAATGAGGTGATTAATTTTGATGAACTTCATCAATTTAATCCGCCAAAATTATTTGTGTGCGCTACCAATGTTAAAACTTGTGAAGCGAGGATTTTTGGTCATTCTGAAATTACAGCTAAAGCCATTTTAGCTTCAGCTTGTTTACCATACATGTACGATGCAGTTGAAATTGAAGGAGAATTTTATTGGGATGGAGGATATAGCGGAAATCCATTGATTCAACCATTAATTGATCATACCGAAGATACAGATGATATTTTATTAATTCAAATTAATCCAAAAAACATAAAAACAGTTCCTGGAAAAATCGAAGAAATTAGAGATAGAGTAAATGAATTAAGTTTTAACTCTTCGTTACTACTAGAGCTTAGGTTAATTCAATTTAAACAAGAATTAGTAGATAAAGGAATTACTTTAGATGGGAAATTAAAGCCGGTTTATTTGCATAACATTAGTGCTGATACAGAATTAAGCGAATTAAATTTATCATCTAAGTTAAATACAAGTTGGGATTTTATGATGTATTTAAAAGACTTAGGTTACAAAGCTTGCGACGCTTGGCTGTTAGAAAATTTTGAACATATTGGCAAGAAAAGCACATTAAAATTAGTGTAGAATTTCTTCGAAATTTATTTAGCTACAAATTATAGCAATCAATCGCTATTAAATGGTGTAATTTTGAATCATCAAATTACAAAACCATGTCAAAAACTAAAACATCTTATTTCTGTCAAAGTTGTGGAGCCCAAGCTGCTAAGTGGGCTGGTAAATGCAATAGCTGTGGAGAGTGGAATACTATGGTTGAAGAAATTGTTCATAAGGAAACTAAGAACGATAGACTCCAATTATTTTCGGCAAATAAAAACGAAAAAAATCAATCCAATAAACCAATTTTATTACAAGAAATTGGTTTAGCAGAATATCCTCGTATTCAAGTACCCGGACAAGAATTAGCTAGAGTTTTAGGCGGCGGAGTTGTGCCTGGTAGTTTAGTATTATTTGGTGGTGAGCCCGGCATAGGGAAATCAACTTTAATGTTGCAACTAGCTTTGCGTTTAAAAAATTTACGAGTTCTATATGTAAGCGGCGAGGAAAGTGAACAGCAAATTAAAATGCGTGCCGAACGTATAGGTATGACTACGGAAAGTTGTTTCATCTTGCAAGAAACTAATACGCAAAATATTTTTACACAGATTGAAAAAATAGAACCTCAATTAGTCATTATTGATTCTATACAAACTATCCATACGAGTTATATCGAAAGTAGTCCTGGTAGCGTAAGTCAGGTGCGCGAATGTGCTGCTGAGTTTTTGCGATTTGCAAAAGAAACCAATGTGCCTGTGTTTATGATTGGACATATTACTAAAGAAGGAAGTTTAGCAGGCCCAAAAGTATTGGAACACATGGTTGATACGGTTCTGCAATTTGAGGGTGATAGAAATCATATTTATCGTTTATTACGGGCTACAAAAAATCGTTTTGGAAGTACCAACGAAATGGGTATTTATGAAATGAATGGCGATGGATTAAAAGAAGTGTTGAATCCTTCGGAAATATTAATTACTAACCGGCAAGAAGCAACTAGTGGGGTAGCCATTGCCGCTACTTTAGAAGGCAATAGGCCGTTATTAATTGAAACACAAGCCTTAGTGAGTACTGCTGCATATGGAACTCCACAACGTTCTTCAACAGGTTTTGATTTAAGAAGATTAGGAATGTTGTTAGCGGTTCTCGAAAAACGTTGTGGTTTTAGATTAGGAACTAAAGATGTATTTATCAATATTGCAGGAGGAATAAAAGTAGAAGATCCAGGAATTGATTTGGCTTTAGTATGCGCGGTGCTTTCAAGTAATGAGGATTTGCCTATTGCGCAAAATGTTTGCTTTGCTGCCGAGGTTGGATTAACCGGTGAAATAAGGCCAGTAAGTAGAATTGAGCAACGAATCATGGAAGCTCAAAAATTAGGCTTCGAAAAAATATATATTTCTTCGTATAATTTGAAAGGATTAGACATTAAAAACTATAAAATTGATGTGATTGCAGTTAGTAAAATGGAAGATGTATTTGCAAAATTGTTTGGATGAAATCTGTAATTTGTCTGACGAAATAGCTTTTTTATCGGTTTAGTAGTTAAAATGTGTAAAAAAGTCATTAAATGATACTGCATCACATTTGAAAATTATGTACGTTTGATAAAACATTAAAACTAACATTATGAAATTATCAAACATCTTCAAAAAAAGCACAAAAACGGTTGCAAAAGCAACTATTGAAACATTAGCAAAAAATCAATTAGAAAAAGTAATTGGTGGTGGCGACGATACGACTACTGATGCTACTGCAATTAAAGTAAAAAATGGGGGAACGGTTAGAGGTACTGTGGTTGTAAATAATGGCAATTTATAAAAAACGTACACCATGAAATTATCAAACATCTTCAAAAAAGACACGAAAACAGTTGCAAAAGCAAATGTTGAAACATTAGCAAAAGATCAATTAGAAAAAGTAATTGGGGGAGCTGATGGAGATGCAACAACAGTTGCTGCTGCTCGTGTTTTAAAAACTAAACATGATACAGCTAAAAATAGCGTTAGTAATATTAGATAGATAATAAATTAATAATTAATCCAAAACAAACATTATGAAATTGAAAAACATCTTTAAAAAAGAAAACAAAACAGTTGCAAAAGCAACTATTGAAACATTAGCAAAAAACCAATTAGAAAAAGTAATTGGTGGTACAGATACTATAGGACAAGGAGCTTCTTTACTTGGAGGAGCTTTACCGGGAGGCGCGGTTATTAGTGCAGCAGTTTCTTCTGTAGGAACTAAAGGAAGTGGAGCTTCTTCAGCATCATATGCTGCTACTGGTCGAACAGCTAAATAATGCAAAAATTATTTAATTTAAAAAAAGAAACCAACTAGGTTTCTTTTTTTTTGTTTAATTATTTAAGTTTTTTGTTCTCTGAATTTAAAAGTATACTTTCATGCTGTAATTGTTGTTTTTACTCTTGATTTAATTTCCTATTATTTAAATTTTATATATGAAAATCTTTCATTGGATAGTTGTTTTAATTTTTTTATTACCACTTACATCTAATTCGTCGAATATTGATTCGTTGAAAAAAGTATTGCAAACAACTAAAAGTGATACAATGCGAGTTAAACTATTAAAAATTATTGGAGAAGAAAATTCAATTTTTAGAATTGGCTATTGGGATAGCATCAGTAAAGACTGTGAATTATTATCCTTAAAAGGTAACGCTGAGGAGAAATTGTTTGCATTAAAATATCTTTCTATTTCATTAAATAACATTGGTTATGTTGCCGATGAACAAGGAGATATTAAAAAAGCAATAGAGTATTACAAAAAGGGATTAAATATTCAGGAGAAAATTAATGATAAGTCTGGAGTGGCTAGAGCTTTGTTGAATATTGGCTCGGTATATGAAGAATATGGAGATATAGTACAAGCACTAGAATATTATCAAAGTAGTTTAAAGATTAGAGAATTAATAAATGACGAAAGGGGAATTGCGAATTGTTTGAATAATATTGGAATAGTCCAATTAAAACAAAAGAGTTATTCTAAATCCTTGATGTATTTTTTTAAGGCATTGAAACTTTACGAAAAAATAAATGAAATTGGATTAAAGTCAATTGTATTAAGTAACATTGGCTTGGTTTACCAAAATCAGCAAAATTTTAATAGTGCACTTGTATATTATTTAAAAGCTCAGAAAATACAAGAAGAAAATGGTGACGAGTTTAATTTGACTCATACATTAAATAATATTGGATCCTATTATTTGAGTTTAAAAAAATATGATCTCGCATTAGAATATTTTAATAGAAATTTGAAACTTCAAGAACGATTGCAATATAAAAAAGGTAAAGCAGTAACCTTAAGTAATATGGCAGATGCGTTATTTAATACTGGTAAAATTAGTGAATCTCAAAAATTAGCTGAAGAAAGTATTAAATTGCTTCAAGAACTCGGCTTTCCAGATAAAATAAGTTCTACAAGTTACTTGCTTAGTAAAATATATGCGCAAACTGGAAATTATAAAGGAGCTTTTTCAATGTTTGTTTTATATAAAAAAATGAATGATAGTATTAATAATATAGATAATCGTAAAGCGGCAATTCAAAAGGAATTACAATATGAATATGACAAGAAAGTTGCCGCTGATAGCGTAAGAATAGAAGCAGATAAAAAAATTAACGAGGTTAAATTTCGACAAGAAAAAACTCAACGTTATACATTATATGGTGGATTGTTTGTTTTGTTATGTGTTGCTGTTTTTATTTTTAATAGGTTACAGATTACAAAAAAACAAAATGTTATCATCGAAAATCAAAAGATGGAAGTGGAGTTGAAAAACGAAGAAATCACTCATCAGAAAGATTTAGTGGAAGAAAAACAAAAAGAAATTATTGACAGTATTAATTATGCTAAGCGCATACAGCAGGCGGTTTTAACAGGAGAAGATATTTGGAATAAAGTATCGAAAGAACATTTTATTTTATTTAAACCAAAAGATATTGTGAGTGGCGATTTCTACTGGGCTTATAACACGCCTAATAATCGTTCGGTATTTGCTTTAGCAGATTGCACAGGTCACGGTGTTCCAGGTGGTTTTATGAGTATGTTGGGCAATAGTTTTTTAAATGAAATTGTGGTTGAAAATAAAATTTTTAAAGCCGACGAAATTTTAAATAAACTTCGCTCAAAAGTCATTAACGCACTTGAACAAAAGGGAGGGACTCAACAAAAAGATGGGATGGATATTAGTTTATGTGTGTGGAATAAATTAGATAACACTCTTGAGTTTGCTGGAGCCAATAATCCATTATGGCTTTATCGCCATAACGAATTAATAGAATATAAGGCAGATAAAATGCCTATTGGAACTTATTTAGAAACTGAATTGCCTTTTTCGAGTACAATAATTACCTTACAAAAAGGTGATATTATATTTTTAAGTACCGATGGTTATGCTGATCAGTTCGGCGGACCAAAAGGAAAAAAGTATAAATATAAACCCTTGATAGATTCTTTAATAAAAAATTCGAGTCTTTCGATGGAAGAACAAAAAAATGCTTTAGAGTTAGCATTTAACAATTGGAAGCATCATCTTGAACAAGTGGATGATGTCAGCTTAATTGGAATTAGAGTATTGTAGTTAAACCCTAGTAACTTTATACATATAGAAGTTTCTTTTTTTGGATTTTTGTTTTTAAAAAATGACAAAAACTACAAAAACTAAATTGCAAATTGCTTGTAATCAAATTCCAGGA
The DNA here is from genome assembly GCA_044238845.1 of Bacteroidia bacterium. Lineage (GTDB taxonomy): Bacteria > Bacteroidota > Bacteroidia > B-17B0 > Aurantibacillaceae > UBA4416. Next base: position 5,943 of record JBIICN010000058.1, on the reverse strand, counting down.
TATTTTGAGGTAACACAAATGTTGCAACAATATATTTTAATTAACGGCTTATCTCAAGCTACTTTTTCTTCCTATAGTCGTAAGTTAGTAGATTTAGCTTTGTACTTTAATAAATTACCAGAACATATTACCGAAGATGAATTAAGAGAATATTTGGCCATTTTAGTGCAGCAAGCCAAAAGCAATTCTAAGACAGAATTTAAACATACGGTTTATAGTATGCGTTTTTATTTTAGAATGCTGGGAAAGCCAATGACTGTTAGTTTGCCAAAAATTAAAGAAGATAAGAATTTGCCCGTTGTTTTGAGTAAGCAAGAATGTTTATCCTTAATAGAGCTCACTAAAAATTTTAAACATCGTCTCATATTAATGTTTATTTATGGAGCAGGATTGCGAGTAAGAGAACTTACAAATTTAAAATGGAGTGATATAAATGTTAACAGAATGATGATTCACATTAAACAATCTAAAGGCCGACGAGATAGGTATGTACCCTTGGCAAAAACGATTGTAGGTGATTTTGTAAATTATATGCTTGGGTTTAATAGAAGCGAGTATGTATTTTTTGGACCTGATTGTAATGGAAAAATGAGTCATTCGGGGATACAGTTTTTATTGAAACAGGCAGTACGACGAGCTGGTATTAATAAAACTGGCGTTTGTTTGCACACGCTACGTCATAGTTATGCAACCCATTTGTTAGAAGATGGATTAGATATTATTTCGATTAAGGAATTATTAGGACATGAACGGATAGAAACAACATTAGTGTATTTGCATGTTGCAAATTGTACAAGAAATCAAAAAATGTCGCCACTTGATACTTTGTTTGGTGAGGTAGCAGAGGATGATTTAAATAAATTTAAAGAAAAATATAATGAGTTGTCGGTATTAAAAAATAGTAGAATGATAAAAAATGAAAATCAACTTCGTTTATTTGAGTCTTAATAAGTTTTGCAACTACTTAGTAGGTTGTGTTAGCACTTGTAGGGAATACACAGATACATATAGTTAAGTGTCAGGCTACTTTTTTGTTATAAACTGATCTATATGTTTTCTAACGAATTTTTCGATTGTCACGTAATGTTTTTCGCTGGACGAATAATATTTAGAGTCAAGTTTGTCAAACTCTTTTAGGTTGTCGTAAAGCCACTGCCAGTCCTTCTTTTTACGCCACTCTTCAAATTTTTTAATATGCTTGTCGTATTCTTTTTCAGATTTATTAATAATTTTAAGTAGGTCTGTAAAACCCATCAGTTCAAGTCCTTTTTTAATAGATGGTAAATAAACTTCATACCCATTCCAATAAAATTGTATGAAACCACCATTTGTTACTTGCGCGTCCAAATACCAAAAAAAATGCAAGGCTTTTTGTTCAGGAGAAAGTCTTTTAGCTCTTTTCTCTTCGTGCTTAACACTTTCAATCATGTCCGAAATAGGCTCCAATACTTCCCACAAGAAGTCAGAACCGGATCTGTCTTTAATGTCAGCCCACTTTATTTTAGGAAGAAAGTGTTTTGTTTTGTCGAAGTCCGTGAAATAGTCGTGTCGTTGATTTGTCATATTTTTCTAATGGTAATTGTCCACCCTATAAGTGCTAACGTTTTCGCGGTTTATTTCTGTTTGGGGATTTGAAACTTTTTCTACCGAAATATTACTAACAAAGCTATAATTTTATTAGACATTTGCAAAGCAAAAATAAACGTCTTTCGCGGGAGCGACTGCTTTTGCAAATGCTTTGATGTCGCCCGCATAAGTTTTAGGTGCTGTCATATTTAGTTTTGTAATTGTATCTTTTCTAACTTCAAGTTCATAGTCAATTAAAGGTCCGCTAGAGTTTACTCCACCGTTACCATTATAAACCCAGTTGTCAAAATACCCAGGCACAGATGTGTCCAATTTGCCAAAACTGTCGCCAACTTTATACTTTGCAATTGTCTTTACGAAAATTTTATCTTGAATTTCGTCAGGCATAAACCTGAAAACAAAACTTGGAAAAAGTGTCGGCAGAAGCCAAAGAAAAAATATTAAAATAATTACAGGTGATAAAAAAGATACAATTTTAATTGCTGGCTTGTCATTAAGCAGATTTACTATTCTGTCACTAGTAATTATTGATGAATAAGTAAAACCAAAAATAAACCCAATTGAAATTGTTAATGGCATAAACATAAATACAAGCTCAAAATTTTGGAAAAGTCCACCAATTAGAATTGTGTAAACTATTACAGAATAAACAGTTGTCAAGAATGGAAATGTATGTCGCTTTAAAAGATTGCTTGTATGGTCAAGTTTATTAAGTGGGTAGATAATAAATATTGCCCAAGCAATGTAAATAAAAATTCCAGACCAAGTTAAAACTACACCGCTGTCTGTGGCTTTTCCATAAGTCAAACCTAGAAAAATTGAATAAAGAAAGTTTGTCAAAGTCCACCCAATTGTAATTGAGAAAAACCCAAGCGTCTGATTTATGTTTTTAATTTTGTCTGTCGTCATAGCATTGGGCATAACGTTCCGCCGCTTCATGAAGTGGCGAACTTCGTAACGGCATATTTTCCACTAAGATAAAAATTCTTGCGAAAGAAAAATGTGAATTTTGCACATTTTTCGCCATTTCTTGAAACGGCTGTTGGCAGTAGTTTTTTTAACTTAGTTGAAACTATTTCTTAATTCAATTATATTTTTGTTTGATTCGTCCAATGTTACTAAACCTCTGAAAGGTCTGTCTAAATCGAATATAAATAAGACTGTAACTGAAATCATCATACAGAAACCAAATTCAACTAGCCAATCAATACTTCCTTTTAAAGCTGCTGAATAACCAGAGTAAAAAGAAGTAATACAAGCTAAAACAAATAGTAACCAAATAATACTGTCAGGGACTTTTGCTTTCTCTCCTGCGGCTCTAGTTGTAGTAATATCAATCATTTCGTTTAATGCAGGAATCATTTGACGAGTTGCATCTGTATTAGTATGATCAAATGAGAGTCTTGTAGCTCTTTGCCATAACCGCTTCGAAATAGAATTGGTATGCTCATTTGAAAGTCTTAGTTTTTCTATATTTCTACCAGCTTTATAATAATCTATTCTAGACTCAACATACTCTTTGAAGTCTTCTCTAAAGAATAATCGTTCTTTTTCTGCATATAAGTCAGCACGTAATAAAGCTGTGCCAATCGCATTTGATTCTTCAACAATATTTTGCCTACGACTATCATATCTGCTAACACTCATTCCAAAAGTAAAAGCCAATAGCAGAAATAGTAATCCAGAAAGAGAACTAAAACTCGAACTTAACTCCTTTACTGTTTCAAGTTTAAGTTTTTTTAATTTTATATTACCTACTTTATAACCGAGGAAAGTTAGAGCAAGTATTGTTAACATTAGTATTAATGCTATTTTCCAAGCATCGAATTCATTTAGATAGGACATTCTTATTTATCTTTAATTTATTTCAAATTATCTTCCAAAATATTCTTCTTCCTTTTCAATTTACTATTCAGAATGAAATATCCAATGCAAATGGATAAGACTAAAATCGCTATCCCTAACTCAGTTTCAAATTCAGCATGTTTGACATCCATAACAATTACTTTTCTTGAGATTGCAGTTAATGCAATCAGTAGAATTATTTTGACTTTTCGTAGAATATTTTCATTATCTCCTTTAAACGTTTCCAAAATTTCTAACGCAATTATGATATTGAAGAATAAAGGAACACCTGAGAGTGCGATTGATTTATTATCGAGAATTGAGGCATTACAGACTTCAGTATAGAATAAATATATGAGATCGAATGTCTCATAAATTACAAATAAGATTATTAGAAGTGATAATGTATAATATATTGTCTTTTCAGATAGGTGAATTATTTTATCAATAAAATTCATTTTTAAAATTTAATTATGTTAGTAAAATAGTTACTTCTTTTTTATTTTTTTAGGTAAAGGCGTTACATCTTTTACAACGTTTTCCTTTTTGATATCATCATTAACTATTTGCTCCTCTATTGTGGAAAAATTAATTGACTTAAGGTCTATTTTTCGAACTTGCCTATTCCACATAGTATGGTAGTAGTATACTTTGTTTTTTAAATCAGATGAAGAGGTAACTTGCGTTGCACTTACAATGTCAGTTGGTAAATTTTCTTTTGGGACTTGAGCTCCTAAAGGAATATTGAAGTTATCCAAAATTCTAAACGATTCGAAAACGGCATCAAGGGTTGTTTCTAAAGGACGACACGAAGCAGTAAATGCAGCGGCTCTTACAAATCTGGAAGGTGGCGTAAAATCTCCAGGTAACCCTATCAATCCAGAACCTCCACCCAATGGGTTTAAATTATTTCCCTCAACATTCATTGGACTATTAGGGCTTGTTGATAGATTAAGATAATTTCTTTGATTAATTAAATGCCAGTCATAAGTTGGTGAATTCGTTATTACACCAATGTATGGGTCATAAATTTTTACTTCCCCTTTATTTACAATTTCAATGATTTTGCTATTTCCACTTGGGTCAACAATTTTAAAATGGAACGGTAAATCAGCACCTCCAAAATCTTTATTTTCAACACTCACAACAACTATTTCATTTAAATGCAATAAAATTTCATCAACAGTTTTAAAAGAGGAAAGTATCCATTGCATTAAGTCACCAACGCTCATAGATTTCGCTGCATTATTTTTATTGTATATCGAATATTCCGCAAATCCAGGTAGATAATAAACGCCAACATAAAGACCTTCTTCATTTAGTCCGTCTGGTCCATAAGGTTGGCCATAAGCAGTAAGTGTGACAAAACCATATTTACCTTTCCAAGTTTTACCGTTTGAACCTTCAGGTGTTTGTGCCTTGAATTCTTTATTTCTTGGTACAATTAAAAGCTGGTTGTGTTGTGCGTCATTCAATGCCCATTCTACTGTTCTTGCCACAACAACTCCACCATCTTTTGATTTTAAAGTTATGCCGGTACAAGCATAAGTGGGCGATGAAATCAAGGAGAAAATAATAAGAGTAATGATGCTGTTTCTAATTAAATAATTTTTTTTCATTCTTTTTAGGTTTTCTATTTACTTCATTTTTTTTAAAATTACTGCCAACGTTTTCGCACTTTATTTCAGTTTGGTGTTTGAAACATTGTCTACCGAAACGTTTGTTTAAAGATACAATGTTGCTAGGCATTTGCAAAGAAAAAATCAAAAAAGATTATACCGATTTTGCAAATGCTTTGTTGTCTGCTAGGCTGGAGCAAGCCGTGTGTTAGTGGTTGGTGGCGACACTTAGTTAGTCTTTCTAAGTGTCTGCATACATTTTTAGTTTTATGAGATTGAAAGGTCTACAAAGAAATATATTAAAAGGAAAAGAACTATAGCGATTATTAATAAGGTCAATATACCATATGAAAAACCTTTCATTGTCGCATTTGCATAAGATTTCCAGTCTAATACATTTCCGTTATTTTTGTCTTTGCGAATTGCACGAATAGTTGTCACTAGCCATACTATTGGTAAAACCACGACCAATAGAATTATTGCAAGTTTATACAATAGAATGCCAAGTCCCATTGCCGCTTGTAGTTGTATGAGCAAAGTTGTCAAAACGTACTTACTTATATGATTAATTTTTATTTGTCGGGTTTTGTCTCGCCACTTACCACTAACGTTTTCGCGGTTTGCTTCAGGCCGTTTTGGAACCGTTGCCTACCGAAATGTTTAAATAAAGATACAAATGTTGCTATGCAATTGCAAAGAAAAAATTAAAAACGTTTCTACCGCTTTTGCAATTGCTTTGTTGTCTGCAAGGCTTGAGCAAACCGTGTGTTAGCAGCTGCTTTATTGTCCTGCTGTACCATCTCTGTAGTCGAATTCTGCATAAAAGCTACCGTCTTCGTTGTACCATTTCCAAAGTCCAACACGTTTACTCATTTTGTATTCGCCTGTCAAT
>JBIICN010000019.1:0-67604 GCA_044238845.1 Bacteroidia bacterium | reverse complement strand
TAAGCTTGGTTTAATACCAGAGGCAATAATGCTTTTTATTTCGGAAGCAAAAATAAATTTTTGACTGTCGGTATAAAAGTATAAAGGTTTAACACCCACATGATCTTTAATTAAAAATAATTTGTTAATGCTTTTGTCGTAAATGGAAATTGCGAAATCTCCGTTTAATTCATTAACAAATTGGATTCCGAACTTTTGATATAATTTTAAAACAACTTCAGTATCGGTTTTAGAGTGAAAGAAATCGTTTTTTAAGTGCTTGTTTTTTAATACTTCAAAATTATAAATTTCACCATTAAACACCATGATGATATTTTTATCGTCGCTAAACATCGGTTGATTACCGTTGCTCGACAAATCAAGTATACTTAATCGCGTGTGACCTAAAAATAGTTCTTTTGTGTTTGTAGTATCATAATAACCATGCTGATGATCAGGGCCACGATGATGCAATACATCAAGCATTGCATTACTATTAAGCTTTTCGTTTGAAATATACCCTGTTATACCGCACATGGAGCTATGATTTTTTTGCCCAAACTAATTGATGAAATCCAATGTACTTTGCTAAAAATCTTTCAAGTTTAGGGAAATTTCCACCAATTGGAAAATGTCCTTTTTTCATTTTCTCAACTTTAAAACCTGATTTTTCTAACATCTCTTTTATTTCGCTTTGATAATAAATGTTGGCGATGTAGCAATCAGGTCCATCGGTGCAATGATGTGGGAAATTTTTCCAGGATAGATACGTCCATCCGTCATTTTTAAAGTTTTTTACATGCAAGGCCCAATTACCTTTGGAAGAGCCTCCAAATTTATTTTTAAAGATTTCGAATAATAATCTTAATCTAAAGTACAATTGTATACGAACCCAATAATTAAATGACCCTTTGGCATAAAGCATAACGATGAATTGACTATTTGGTTTTAACACTCTGTAAACTTCATCGAATGTTTTTTGAGTATTAGTTGTATGGTGTAAAACACCATGTGAATAGACAATATCAAAATTTTCTGACGGTAATTCTAATGCTTCTGCATTTCCTTGAAGAATATTTCCTTTTAAGCCTAAATGTTCAAAATGTAATTTGGTAGCATAAACAGCTTCTGCCGTTAAATCAACTCCTGTATAAGATTTTGCAAATTCGGCCCAGCGTGTTGCATCTGCACCAATTCCCAAACCTATTTCTAATACATCTTTTTTGGTAGCACCTTTCCAGTCGATATATGTGTCAAGATGATGTGTTTTTTTATATCTAAAATCTCGGTAATATTTGTAAAACTCTTTGGATGGAAATTTGGCATCAACAAATTGTTTACCACATAAGTTGCTGTTCCAAAAATCTTCTACTTGTTTTAGATCTACTGTTTGTTCAGTGTTCATGATTTTAAAATTGCATTAAAGGTAGCCGTATATTTATCTACCATTTTTTCTTCTGTAAAATTAGTTAAATACAGGTTAAAACTAGCTAAACCCATTTGTTTCCTAAGTTCCGAATTTTCTATTAATAATTTTAATTTTTCGGCTATCATTTCCGGATTTTTTTCAGGGACTATAAATCCATTTTTATCATCAATAACCGATTCGATGATGGCGCCTTTATCAGTTGAAATGATGGGGAGTTGAGCTGCCATAGCTTCCACTATTGCCCAAGGATGACCTTCTGGTTCTCTGGGAGGAAAAACAAAAATATTCGCATTTGCTAAGAAATTTAGTTTTTCATTACCACTTTTAGGGGAATGTATGGATACCGGCAATTGTTCATTTTTGATTAATTGCAAACAGTTGTTTTCTGTGACTTTAGAATACCAAGCTCCAACCAAATCAACCGAGAAAGATTGTGAAAGATTCGATGTCTTCAAAATAGAAATAGCCTCCACAACATCTTCGATTCCTTTCGATTCTAATAGATTTGAAAAGTACAAAATTTTAATTGCTTTAGCGTTTTCCGATTTTTGAGGTATCGAATAGTTTCCTCCATTTGGAATGACAAATATATTTTCGTTAGAATAATAATCTTTAAATAAGTATTTAAGATTGTTTCCTAAAACAATAACACCTTTGGTTTTTTTTAACACATACTTAAAGAATGATTTTGTTAGATTGGAACTTTGACCTAACCAATTTTGAATATCACTTCCTCTTAGTTGTATAATAATTTTAGTTTTAAATAAACTCGCTAATAAAATAAATATAGAATCCTTTATAAAACCTGTTGTTGTTTGGCTAATTGGAATTAATACAATTTCAGGTTTGTTTTTCCTTAGTATACTTATTAGGTTAAAGTAGATACTTATGTTTTTTGAAATTTTCGTAAAATTCCATTTACCAAATGATGAAATAGAATGGTTTATTTTAGTATCCAGATGTATTAATTCAAAGCGATTTTTAAGGTCCGATTTTAATAATATTTCAGTAGCAATAGATGGCCCCATATAAGGAGGAGGCAGTTTTCCTAATATTAGTACTTTGGTTTTATTCATTTTCCAGAGTATTAGTAAAGGATTTTGGTAAGGAAATAAAACAAATCACACTATAAATGATATACAACATTGGTGCATAAAGAGTAGGGCATGTACTTACAGAGTACATAAATAAAATCATGAATGTGCCAATAGTTAAAAATGTTTCGTTGGATGCTAAAAACCTCATTCGTCTGAAAATGTTTAACAGGATTGCTAGATAGGTTATGAGACCAAAAAAACCTGTGTAAAATAAAATTCTCACGAAATCATTATGAGAACCTGTTCCAACGTACGGATAAGTATTCATTATTTTTAATGGCATTCCAAATAGCTGTGCCGGAACTGAAAATTCAGAATATTCTTCAATCATTTGTTTCCACCTTCCTACACGACCATGCAAGAGACGCTCATTTTCTTTCTTTCCTTCATATACGGCAATATCGGTTTGAATTAACGGAGCAATTTTTTCTTCAATGGTACTTGCCCCAAAAAAATAACCCAAAGAACCAATGGTCACTATTAGAATGATACCAGTCGTTTTATTTGTTTTCAAATTGTATACTATAAATAATAACAGTATAACCAAAAACACACCGTAACTAGCGGTATGACTGATTTTAAATAAACATGCTAATGATAAAGCAATCGTAATTATTAAATTACGATTCATTTTGATGATTGACTTTGTGTTTTTGTTTCTCAAATAAAAATAACACATAATTAAAAAGCCTAAGGACATGTAAATGGCGTAATTCATGACATCTCCATAGCTACCCTGGATTCGTTCTAATCCTCGTGTCTTTAAAACTTTTACTGGGTTTATAAAAATTTCGAATAAGAAAATGGCAATGACAAAAAGTGATGAGTAAATAAATGTTTGAAGTATTCCATCTAGATCGTTTCTAGACCGAATTAATAGTCGTAAAAAGAAGAAGAGGTAAATAGGCATGGTTAACTTTAAAAAGTACTCAAGAAATGTTTTTGATAATGGATCATATAAGAACATGAAGAATAGTGAAACTAACATCAGTATTCCCCAGATGCCATATAATAGGTCGAAAATTGAATAATCCTTTTTTCGATAATTGATAAGTGCAACAACACACAAAATAGGAGTCGCTATTCCCACAAAATAAAGTGGCGATAGAACAGGAGAAATGTTTTTCAAATAATAGAAATTGTCAACAATTGGTCTTATTAATACGAGTATCACAAACCATTTTAAATACCATGGCAAAGACCCAATCCAAAGTTTCCAATCTTTATATTCCATTTTATTTAGTAATACTGTCTAAAATATTTTGAGCAATCGCATCATACGATAACATTTTTGAATTTTGAGATACTAAATACTCTCTGCTTTCTTTCTGATCAACTAATGAATTTACTGCTTTTTCAATCGTTTCTGCTAACGTGTCTTTTTTGAAAAACCATCCGTTTTCACCATGTTTTATTAAGTGATTTACACTTGGTTTATCTTCTAAAATAACCGGTAAACCAGTTCCCATAGCTTCCTGAATGGATATGGCCGCTTTTAACCAAATACCAGTATCTGCTGCGCAATATAGTTTTCGTATTTCTTTGGCGTTAAGGAATGGGTAACACTTAAATTTATTTGGTACACTTTGTTTTTCGATAAATGTTTTTAGTTCAGTTTCATAGTTGTCCCCTAAAAATCCAACCAAGATGTAGCTAACATTTAATCCTTTATTGTTCAGTGAACTAATAAGCTCAATAATTTGTTCTAAGTTTTTGCGCTTATTAATTCTAGTGGAAGTTATAATAACTACTTCATTTTCTTTAAAGCCTAATTCTTTCCTAGCAGATTGTCTATCTTGTTCATTAAAAAAATACTCATCTGGATCGTAGCCTAAATTCAACATAACTTTTTTCGTGTCAAATTCAGACTTATATTTCGTATTTAAAAAACTATGAAATAGATCATTCGTTTCAGGGATATTTAAAACTAATCTATCTCCATATTTTATTGCTTTTCTGTATAAGGGATGTTTTATAGTTGAATACCCAACTTCATGAATAAATGATTTAAACTTTTGACTTAATGTGCCTCTGTCTAAATATTCTTTTGCATCGCCATATACCGAAATGATTTTGACTTTTTTATGATATTTATTATTTAAAAGCGGCATTGGAAACATTTTTGCAACACCTAAAAGAATTAATACATCCGGTTCAAATTCATCGACTGATTTTTTTAAACCAAACGGTAAAGCTTTTGATTTAAAGGATACTGATTTTAATCTTAAAATTTCGTAATTATATTTTGGATCATGCGTTAAGCCAGTTTGATAATTTAAATTTTTTATACTTCCACCTAAATTAACGCTAGCGGCAGAAGTAAAGACCTTAACGGTGTGTCCAAGCCTAGCATATGCTTTTGCTAAATGCACTTCCTGATAGCCAATTTCAGGCATATAATGTGCCGACACTATTCCTATTCTCATTATTTTGAAAAAAACGCTTTAATTTTCGAAACCACAAAATGTATTTCTTCATTCGTTAATTCGGGATACATTGGCAGCGATAATATTTCCGATTGATATTGATAAGCAACTGGAAAATCAGTAGGCCGATGATTTAAGTATTGGTATGCCTTTACGAATGGTAAGGGAACTGGATAGTGGATTTGAGTTTCAATACCTTGTTCTTTTAAAAATGCTTGCAATTCATTTCTTTTTTTAGTTCGTATAACGTACAAATGAAAGGTATGTTTTGTATTGGCTCTTACAGATGGAGTTACGATTTCATTAATGTCTTTTAATAAATCAGAATAAAGTGCAGCATGTTGTATACGTTGCTCATTCCATTTTTTGATATGTGGAAGTTTAGCAGATAAGATGGCTGCTTGCAATCCATCTAATCGAGAATTGATGCCTTCTATTTCATGTTGATGTTTAACTAATGAACCATGAGCGGCATACATACGCATTTTTACTGCTAATTCATCATTATTGGTTAAAATTGCTCCAGCATCGCCATACGCACCCAAGTTTTTACCTGGATAAAAACTAAATGTTGAGGCAATGCCAAATGTGCCCACATGTTGTTGTTTAAATTCACTAAAGTGAGATTGAGCACAGTCTTCAATTAAAAATAAGTTATGTTTTTCGCATAAGGCTTTTAATTCAAGTATATTATTAGATTGACCAAATAAATGAACAGCGACAATGGCCTTCGTATTTGAGTTTATTTTCTCTTCAATTTTTGAAATGTCAATACAATAATAATCTGGTTCAATATCTATAAAAACTGGTTTTGCTCCTGCTTGAGTGATGGTTTCTGAACTCGAAATCCAGGTATTTGCCACCGTAATTACTTCGTCGCCAGAACCAATTCCAAGCATTTTAAGAATTATATAAATGGCATCGGTGCCATTGGCAACTCCAATGCAATGCTTTACTTTATAAGCATTAGCAAATTCTTTTTCAAATAGATCAACGTATTTTCCTTTAATAAAAGCCGTATCACTAATTACATCAGCAATGGCTTTATCTATTTCGGGTTTAAGATTTGAGTATTGAGCTTTTAAATTTAAAAAAGGAACATTCATTAGAACTTCAATCAAATAAATAGGGTTATAAATCAGTTATTTCTAACCATTGTTAGATTTAGCTAATTTATAAATATTTTCAATGATTTCAACCGTTTTTAAGCCTTCGAGCCCATTAGTTGCTACATGTCCATTGTTAGTAAGTACATCTATTATGTTTTCATAAACGCTATCATGATTAGACATGGAGCCTTGGTAGTAGCCATAATCATTGGCTGGTTTAGTTTCGACTGGAACATTCATGACGTAATTTTCGATAGATTGATGTTCTAACACATTTAAATATTGGCCCCCCACTTTTACAGTCCCTTTTTCGCCAAATACAGTAATAGATCCTTCCATGTTTTTTCCATAACTATTTACTGTGTAATTAATGCTACCTATGGCGCCATTTTTAAATTCTAAAATAATTACGCCAGTATCTTCAAACTCCACATTATGCTGGTGCATGAAATTTTTTACGATGGCATGGCATTGTTTAACATCTCCCACCATCCAATATAATAAATCCACAAAATGGCTAAACTGAGTAAATAATGTACCACCATCTAAGTTTTTTTTTCCTTTCCATTCAGAGGATTCATAATACTGGTCGTTTCTATTCCAAAAACAATTTAATTGAACGTTTATAATTTTACCAAGTTTACCTTCGTCTATCACTTTTTTTAGCGCAGCAATTGGTTTATTAAATCTGTTTTGTTTTACAATAAACAAATGCTTGTTTGCTTTTTCGGCTTCTTCAATCATTAATTGACAATCAGCAACATTTATAGCCATTGGTTTTTCGCATAAAACATGTATACCAGCTCTTAATACTTTGATGCTATGTTCGGCATGTAATCCATTTGGAGAACAAATAGAAACAAGGTCTAAGTTCTTTTCATGTTGTAATAATTCATCAATTGATGTATAGGTTTTGCATCCAAATTTTTGAGCAAATAAATTTCTTCTTTCTTCATTTGGGTCGCAAACTGCAACTAATTGAGATTGTTTGATGATATGTTCAGCATGTCTTTCTGCAATTCGGCCGCATCCAACGATTGCAAATTTTAAATTCGTCATAGTATAATTAAAAAGTTACTTTAAAAACCTCTGCCCATTTTAAAAACGAAATAAGTTTCCAAAATTCACTTAAATGAGAAGAATCGTTAATATCTGATTGATTTAATTGTAATAAATAGTTTTTGTTTATGAAATCTGGAATGTTACTATCATTAATAAATTGAGTTAATTCATTTTTTGATTGTTGTTTCCATATTTTCTGAGGTGTTAAAAAACCCATTTTATATTTCCGCCAAACTACTTCTTTGTTTAAAACAGGTTCTGCAGTTTTTCTTAAAATATATTTTGTCCAGCCGTTATTAATTTTCCAATGGTTTTGTAATGCTATGGATAGTTCAACTAATCGATGATCTAAAAAAGGGACTCTACTTTCAATTGAAAAAGCCATGGAGTTTCTGTCTTCATAACGCAATAAATCTTGTAAGCCAAATTGCATACTTAAAATGGATTGTTCCTTAAAAGATTTTCCTCCTCTAGCAGGAACATCAATGGTTGATAATTGTTGAGCATAATCATGAGAGATAGAACTCATGCCTAATCTTTTTTTAGCACGAATACGTCGCTGAATAAATTCAGGAGTATAGTAATATGCTGCCCTCCCAATTGTATTATTGATATTGGGTGAAAATTTTTGTTGTAGTTCTTTTTTTTCTTTTAAAAAAGAACTGACTTGTAAATGTTTTAATTTTTCAATTAAGTAAATTCCAGCAAAATTATAATAACCTCCCAGTATTTCATCGGCACCTTGTCCATCTAATAAAACTTTTACGTTTTGCTGATTGGCTAGTTTCATTACTTCCCATTGAGCAAACATGGAAGTGGAATTTATTGGTAAATCTTGATGCCAAATTAATTTATCAAAATCTGCCCAATAGGTCTTAATATCAGGATACGTAAAATAAGGGTCGATGTTAGAGTAATTAGCAATTGCTTTTTTTGCAAAATCAGATTCATCAATTTCTTTTTCGTGATAGGCCGCAGTAAATGTTTTAAAGGGCTTACCTTGCATTTTTGAAGCGGTCATGGCTACAATGGTGCTTGAATCCAAGCCTCCACTTAAAGTAGAGCCTACCGATACATCAGCTTTTAAATGCAAGTCAATTGAATTATTTAAACAATCTTTAAATGTTTGTTCTATGTCTGTTTCTTTTGGTAAATTGAAATTTTGTACCTGAGTTTTTAAATGATAATAAGATTCAACTGTATGTTTCAGTGAATTGATATCCACTGACATATTACAAGCTGGAGGAAGTATATGAATGTTTTGATAAAGATTTGCAGATGAGTCAGATGTTGTTCCAAATGATATGTACTCAAAAACGGAGTTCATATCAGCTTGGGGTTTAATGTTATCTAATGCTAATAAGGCTTTAATTTCAGAAGCAAAAACAAAATTGGTTTTATCATGATAATAGTATAAAGGTTTTATACCAAAGCGATCTCTGGAAATAAAAACAGATTGGTTGTCTTTATCATAAATGGCAAAAGCCCACATGCCCATAAAATGATTGACACATAACGAACCATATTCGTTGTAGGCAGCCAATATGACTTCTGTATCGGTATCCGAATTAAATTGATATCCTTTTTGTTTTAAACTTGATTTTATTTCCTGATAGTTATAAATTTCCCCATTAAAAACAATGTTATATTTATTTTGCATATACTGCATGGGTTGATGACCGGCAGCACTCAAATCAAGAATGGAAAGTCTTCGGTGAACAAACCCTATTGTATTATTGGAATCTTTTTGTTGTAATGAAATATGATTTAATTCATTTAATTCAGCAATTGTATCATCGCCTTTTAATGAAATGTAATTTGAATTAGGATTGATTAAGGCAAAACCTTCGTCGTCAGGACCACGATGCCTGATAGATTTGGACATCGTATTTAAATCAGAGGGTAGTACACCTTCTTTGTTTATAATTCCTGCGATACCGCACATAATAGCCAATAATTAGGCTACAATTTAGTACTTATTAATGATTGAATTGTAAATATCTGTCATTTTTTTTCCGAAATTTTCAAAGCCAAAATTTTCTACAATTTTGTTTCGGATATTCTGAGATTTATATGATGATTGACTTTTAATAAGGTTTTGCATAGCCATAGCAATTTCTTCAATATTATTATATTGAACTAATAAACCATTTTCTTTGTTAACAAATTCTTTTGGTGCCGTTGTATTACCAACAATTACAGGTAGCCCGCAGGATAAGGCTTCAGTAATCACTAAACCAAAACTTTCATGTTTACTAGGAAATACCAAAAAATCAGAAACCTGCATTTGTTGAGCAATTTCTATTTTTGTTTTTTGGCCAAGTAAATGAACTCTTGTTTTTAATTCAGGATTCAATTCAAGGAATTGGGTGATTGGCAAATAGTCTTCGCCATCTCCTATAATTGTAAATTGCCAGTCGTTATGTTCTTTATAAATACTTGCAAATGCTTTTAGTGATATTAAAGCACCTTTAAAATTATCAAGTCTGCCAACAAATAAAATAGTTTTATAAAGTCCAATTTCCTTTAATTTAAAGAGATGAGTATCAACTGGGTTATGTGTGACAATTATTTTTTTTGGATTAATTTGAGTGTTTAATATTTCCTGCTTTAAATGATGACTTACTGTTAGCACAGCACTGGCTTTTTGCATAATGTATTTGGTCCAGTTTCTTTTCCAGAAATTTTCTGAGGTCATACTAAATGGACCTTGGTGCTCTGTGATGATAAATGGCTTTTTTATCCTTTTTGATAATAAATAACTTAATGTGCCACTTAATATGCTGCCGTGCGCATGAATTATATCAATGTTGTCTATCTTACTTCCAATTTGATAGCCCTTAATAAACCATAATAAATAATAGAAGGGTTTTAGATAAAATGGAACTTTTTTTGACGAAACAGAAAAACGATGTAAATTATAATGTTCTTTTTGTTCGATTACATGACCTTTTGGAGATGACGTCAATCTGCCAAATAAAACAGTATTGTTGCAATATGGTGTTGTTGAACTTAAATAATCTAATATGAAAATACCCTGAACATCATTCTCAAATTTAGGAAATAGGTCGGGTATAACTAAAACGTTTATTTTTTTTTCGGAATCCAATTCAATTAATTTACTTTTTAAAAAGATAAGTGACGTCGCTGCCCCATTTAGCGTGCTTGTTTTTGTCTACTGTTCCAAAAAACTGGCGGGTTAGTTTATATTTCTTTTCGTTTGTGAATAGATTGGAGAGCCCTAAAAATGACTGATTATAGCGAAATGTTTTAATTAATTGAAGGCCGTTTTTACTTACTTGTTGTTCTACAAATGAGCCTTTCACTTTATTTAATTTATAACGTTGTTTTGAGATGATGTTTTTTAATCCAAGATAACAACGAATTAAATGACTGTAAAAATGTGCAGAATCAGTATTTTGAATTATGAGATGACCACCCGGTGAAATAATATGACTTAGTTTATTTAACAATTGTTCAGGCGAATTTACATGAGCTAACAATCCAAGGCATATTACTAAATCGTAAGTGTTGGGTTTAATATCAATATTGAAAAAGTCATCATTAATAAATGTCACTTTATGTTTTTCATCGTCAGGAATGTTACTTTTTGCTATGGATAACATATTAGATGAAATATCAATAAGGGTGAGTGTTTTAGCATTTTTTAATAGCGGTAATGATATGGAGCCAGTTCCACATGGCATATCCAGAACAGACTTATATTTTAAATCTCTTGTCAATGCCTCCAAATTTTCTTTTCTGATTTGTAAGTTGTAATCATAGGTTAAATACAAGGCTGTATCCTCAAAGAGTTCTTTTACTATTTTACTTTTGTCTCTCATCTTTGTGGAATTATTTTCGGGTACCTATTAATTTCAAAGGATTTCCTGCGTAAATGCCATATTCTTGAATCTCTGATTTTCTTGTAATGACAGAGTTAGAACCTATAAAAGCTCCTTTACTTATTTTAGAGCCCATTAAAACTACACATCCGGCGGCAATACCAGCATCTTCACCAATTTCTATTGGTTCACTCACACTGTCTTGTAGTCTATAATATTGGTCTTTTGAAAATTGATGATTGCCGTCTCTAATACTCACATTTTCGGCTACAGCAGAAAATTTCCCTATTTTAATTTGATTATTGCAGCTAATTAAAATATTTTGATGAAATAAAACATAATCATCAAGTATGATTTTGCCATTATTTGAAAGTTCAAAGGTGTTGTTTCTTCCTAAATCTACATAATTACCAATGATGATGTTTTTATTTGGAAACCCTTTAAAATAAGGAAACTTGGCGCATTTTAAACCCTTTCCAACTTTACAGCCGTGCATAAGAAGGTAGCATTTTAAAAGGATTCCTTTAAAACGGGATGTTTTATTTCTTAAAACGGCTTGTATAAAAACTAGTATTTTTATCATTACTATTTCCCCAAATTTATTACTTTTTTTATAAATGTTTTGATATAGCATTTTAAAGCTCTCCAGGCAACGGCATTATGAAATCCTGTTTGATGAAATTTCATGATTTTATATCCTTCTAAATTACTAGCACAAGAAGCACTCATGCCTCCCGGACGAAAATAGGTTAGTACGTGCGGTATATACTCGAATTTAAAATTTGAGTTTAAAGACCTTAGTAAAAAATCGTAATCAGCCGAAATTTTATAGCTTGTATTAAAGGCTCCAATTTTTAAATATACCTGTTTTTTTACAAAACAAGTTGGATGAAATACAGACGGCTGTTGCATCATTTTATGGATTTCAGGCTGCATTCTAGTTTGAATGTCATTATTTAGCAATATTATATCGCCATGAAGAACATCCGCATCTGTTTTTAGGAAAGTATTAGTTACATTTAGTATCGCATCTGGTGAGTAAAAGTCATCTGCATTTAAAATTCCAATTATTTCTCCTTTAGCTAGATTAATACCTTTGTTCATTGCATCGTAAATTCCACCATCTTTTTCACTTAACCAATAATCGATATTACTTTCGTGTTTTTTGATGATGTCAAGAGTCTTGTCTGTTGATTGCCCGTCAATTATAATGTACTCAATGTTATTGTATGTTTGAGATAAAACACTTTTTATAGTTTGTTCTAAATATTTTTCGCCATTTAACACCACAGTGATAACCGAAACTAAAGGTCGATTAGGTTCTGATTGTTTACAATTGTCACTAGTTCTTATACCACCTTCCATTAATGAGTTGTTTTTTCAATTTTTTCATGAATTTTTCCTACGATGTTCGACCATGTGAAATTTTGATGAGCGTATTTAACAATGTCGGGAAATAAATTTGATAAAAAATCAGGGTTGTCAATTAAATATTGAAATTTTTCAGCTAAAGCATTGTCGTCATCTGCTTTTAATATTACACCATGTTTTTGTTCATTGGTTAAGTCGCGCATGCTTACAATACCCTCTGTTCCAATAATGTAATTGCCAAAATAAATAGCTTCTCCTATAGAATGACAAAACGATTCTTTCCATGAAGTCATGCAAAATATTTTTGATTTATTGTACCATTCATATAGTTCTAATCGGTCTTTAATCTCCCCTGTAAAAATAACTTTATCGATAAGTTGTGGATTTTCTTTTTTCCAATTTTCTAAATAAGGTTCAAAGTCAGGATTTATCGCTCCAATAAAAACCATTTTCCAGTTCTTTAAATTTGTTTTAGATAATGCACGTAGCATCATTTCATTATTTTTAATGGTTTCTCCAATGCGTCCAACTGTTAAAATAATGTTTTCTTTTTGATCAAATTTTCTAAAATTACTTTTGAAATGTTCTGATAAATAAATATCATTTACTCCTACTGGTAAATACATTATTTTATCGGAGAGACGAGGGTATTTTTCTTTTACTAATTTTTCACCAATCGAATTTTCAATAGTGATGAGGTCTATTTTTTTAAGAAATTCTTTTTCTAAATATTTAAAGATAAAGTTTTTGAAGCCATTTGTTGAATGTTTTATTTTATTGGTTTTTTCAAATGTTTCATTATAACCATCTAGCTTTAAAAATAAAAAACCTTTTGGATTAATTAATTTGTATAGAATCCCATATACAAAAGTGAACTTTGAAAATATGTATAGATTTAAAACATCAATATCTTTTGCGTTTTTTTTAATATAGCTTAATACGCTTCTTTCCAAAAAGCTAATTCTGCCTTTGTTTTCAATAAAATTCAGATTTAATCCGTTTACTTCGCCTTTAAGATTAGAATAATCTTTTGAATTTTCATAGGATACAATTGCGGAGTTATAATGATAGGTTTTATGAAGGAAAAAGGGAATTTGTCCCAAATCTTTAGTAAGATGGACATTTTCGCAAATAGGGAATATGGTGACAAATCTTCTTTTCATTATTAATATTCTATTAAAAATTCATGAATATTTAATACTCTTAAGACGCAACGTTCTATATTTCTTAATATCATTTTGTATTTATTTCTATTTAAAGTCCCTCCATAGGAGCCTGAAAATCCAGTTATAATTGGGTTTTTATAAAACAAATTGGTCTGTTGTAAGAGTTTGTTTTTAACTAAATAATCGTAAATAACATGTTCAATAAACACACCTTCCGAATCATTTGACTTTACATACAAGTTTTTGAAATGCTTGTTATAAAAACTTCCTTTGACACAAAATACATTTGTTTGTGTTACTTGATGTTTTTTATGCGAATCTGCAATGAATTCGATATTTTTGGTTTGAATAATGTGTTTTATGTTTAATACTTTATAGCGCCCTGTGACTTTTACGAAATAGTTATAGCTGTTTTTTAAACGTTCAATTGAAGCGTCGAGCATTTCAAATTCTTGATACCCTTTTCCTTCTTTTGATTTAGTTGAAACTGGAAATTTAATTAATGTGATATGATGCTTCTTGAATAAATCACTAAACTGTGAATCTGTAGTGAAGTCATGAGTTGAATTTTCTAAAAAGAAAATATCATCGTTTGGGAATTGCGCTTTATAAAAAAGTAAGCCTTCAATATATTCTTGCTTACGTTGCTCAACGTTTGTATGGGCCACAAAAACGCTATTAGGAACAATTGTTCCCGTAATTAGAATAGCTTTTTTATTTGAGTTTATTTCCCCCATACTCCCGTAGCTGTGTTCGAAATGATTTTTTTGTATTGAATCGGATGTAAGAATACCTGCGGTAAAACGCAAATGCATGTTCCAATAATTACACCGGCACTTCCTAAATTTAAGTATTTTGCTAAAAATATAGATAGAGGGATATTAATGACAATCATTGCAAAAGAGTGATATAGACTTAATCTTATTTTTCCAACGCCACTTAAAAAATTACCAAATATACTTGTCCAAGCTGATATTAAAACCCAAACGGCCATGGATGCGGACAATAAAAATGGAATTTTAATTTGATCGCCAATCCATAATTTATAAAACACATCAGAAAAAATGAGCATACCTATTACCCCAAATATAGATAAACCCCAAATGATGGTTAGTTTTCTAGTGATGCGTTTAATCCATGCAAAGTCGTTTTTATGGAAAGCATCTGTGTAAGCTGTCCAAAATGGTGTTGTTATTATTGTAAAACCCATGGTTATGATGCTGAAATATTTGTAGGAAAGATTATATGGAGTTACTTCTTCAGGACCATATAATTGATCAATAATAAAACTGTCTGTAGAGAAAAGAATTAACGCTGCAAATTGCATGACGAAAAACATAAAGCCAAGTCCCATTAAATCTTTAGCTCCATTTAGTTTTACATATTTCCATGAAGGAATAAGATGTTTGTAATCTGAACTAAAGTACCAGATCGTAGCAACCAGAGGAGCAATTAAATTTGCTGCACTCACGCCAATACTTAGCCATAGTAAAGAACCATTTGATGTTTTTGTTAATACATATACGATAATAAGCGACAGTAAGCTGGCAAAGGTATTTATGCCTCCACTTATTGCTGAACGTTGGTCTGCTTTCAATATCATGGATATTAGTTTAATAATAAATTGCAAGCAAAAGAAACTAAATACCACAAAAATCAATTGATTGATTTCTTGACTCATTTCTGGAGGAGTGTTTAAGATAGATGTCCAGTTAATAAACGGAAATACAAACGCGAAGATTAAAAATACCATGCCAATAATTATGGTCATGATAGCATAAGATGTGCTGATGTATGTTCTAGCAAGTTCTTTGTCATTTTTTGCTAATGCTTCGGCTAGCTTATTTCTTAAACCATTTCCTAAGCCTAAATCAAAAAAACCAAGCCATCCAACAATTGAAATTAAAGTTAGCCAAATGCCATATTTTACTGGACTTAAATAATTTAATGATAACGGTATCAATAAGAAACTAATAGCGATACTTACGCATTTTATAAATATTGAAGTTATAATGTTTTGCTTGGTTTTTACACTTCTTTCGTGGCCTTTCGTTAAGTAGTGTTTAAGTTTAAATTTATCACTAGACTTATGCTTGATACTTTCTTCGAATTTTTCGAATCCTTTTTTGAAGTCAAATTCCTCTGATGCCGTTAAACAATTTTGAGTACATTCATTGTAATTTGCTTCAATGGTTTTTATTGCCTTTTTAATTTGTTCTGAATTAACAGAATCTATCAAAACACCGGCATTAAAATCTTTTACACTTTTTAAACCAACAATATCAATACCTATTACAGGAACACCCGCGGCGTAGTAGTTAAATAATTTACCAGCTGGGGAAGAAAAATAATTAAAGCTTTTTTTTGCTAATTCTAAATCATAACCTGTTATTCCGATGTAAAAATGAGATACATATTCGATTATTTTTGACTGTTCAACATAATTGAAATCAAAAATTAATTTCCCTGAATTTATAATATCAGCGTACCTTCCATTAAGCCAATTAAAATATTTGTCATTTTTTATACCTTTTAACGTAAGAGTGTAGTCTTTATCAAATTCTTTAACACAATCAATAAAATGTTCTAAACCATAACCGAATTCTATGTTACCCATGTATAGAATTCGTTTTTCTTTTATGCCATCAAATCTTTTTATGGTTTTGTCTAATATGGGTGCATTTTGAAGATAATAGACATCAACTGATTCATCCTCGCCAATCATAAAATCTTTTCGTTCTTTACTTTGTATTAAGAGCGTTTCGATTCCTAGTTTTCTGCTCAATTTATAGTATACATCTTTCTCGGTTTCTAATGAAAAATATACCGTGTTATTAAAAAACAGTTTAGTTATAAAATACCCAGAAGAATCAATGCCAATAATAGTTTCATATTTTCGGTCAAATAATTTTATAAATAATAAGGAGAAAAATAGACGTAATACTTTGTAGAATTTATAACCTAAAGTTTTGCGCCAAAAATAGGCAGCGGTTTTGCCAATTTTAATAGTTGAGTAATGTTCTACAAGATTGTCATTTTTAAACTTGCCATTATCAACGTATACTAATTTAGTATAGTAATTTTGTTTACAGCATTCATATAAATTTAATACGGATGGCGAATATTGAAGCCATTCATCAGGAAATATTATTAATATGGACTTTTGCTTACTCACCTTTTAAATTTAGTAAATCATTAATTAGTTGCTGTGTTCTTTTATCAACACCCGTTTTATTTAAATGATAGTAAGAATTAAAAAATAATTGGTTTTTATATTTATAATTTATAGGATTACTAACAAATATTAACTGATTATCAGCAAGTTCAGTGTTTATTTTGTTTATTATATATTCCTGGTTGTTGTATGATGTTTCATCAATTACAGGAGGAAAAATGAGTAAGGTTGCCTGTTTACTCCGAATGTATTTTTTTAAATCAAGTAACTGAGTGATAACCTCTTTATTAACGGTTTCATTCCCTTTGTTTTTAACAGCTGGTAAATAGGTTTGATTAGGTAATGACCAATGCAAGTAGGCATCACCGTTTTCATTAAACGAATTTTTGTGATAAATACTGACAGGTTCTTCTTTATTTTTTAAAACAGATGGTAGAAAGTTTTTTATTTTTTTTGCAGAGTAGGTGGGAAGGTATTTTAATAAATGGAACCATTGATTTTTATTTATTGTTTTTTTTGATTGAGGCTCAATATCAAACAGAACCGATATAAGTTCCATTTCACCATAAAAATTATCTGTATAAAAGTGCTCGTATTCAGGTACAACTATTACAGTATCTCCTGCTGATATATATGGTTTTATATCATTAATCATAAATTCTAATCCCACACCTGCGTGAATTCCCATATTGATAACAGGTTTTTTAAGAGCTTTTTCAATTTGTTTACTGTCAATCCCGAAACTTAAATTTGAGCCACCTAATAAAATTATTTTTTTTCGAGTTGTTTGTTTCAGCAGTTCATGTTTGGTAGGGTAGGCTCCTAAAATACTTGATTGTACACTCTTATCGGGAATAAATAAAATACCTAGGCATAGTATGATGAATACTAGGAATGTAAATTTTATGATTTTAGATAAAAATGATTTCATTAAAATTGAAAATAAATAAACGATTGATTTTGTTTGAAAAAAGCTAAACAAGCAATTATAAGAAGTAAATAGATGCACCATCTTAAAATCAATGATATATTATGGGGTTTGAATATTTCAATTTGTCTGTATCTTATCCATTCAACAGAAAAAAGTATGGTAATTAATGGGATGGTCATCGCCATTCCATGTTGTATTGGATATGTAAATAATGATTTTGAAAATAAATTTGAGATATAATGCCCAGCCTGAGAAACATTGATTGATCTAAAAAATATCCATGTAAAAGTGACTAATAAAAAGGTAATAAGCATATTAATAAAAGTGTACACATTTAATGTGTTTACATTACTTCCATTTGTTTTTTTATTGTATCCAAAAATTAAATTCGGAATTAAGTACAAGCCGTTTAATAATCCCCAAATAATAAAAGTCCAATTTGCTCCATGCCAAAAACCACTCAACGTAAATACAAAAAGCGTATTAAAAATGATTTTGCTTAGGGTTCCTTTATTTCCGCCTAATGGTATGTAAACATAATCGCGAAACCAAGAGGTTAATGATATATGCCATCTTCTCCAAAATTGAGATACATTGGTTGAGAAATACGGATAGTTAAAGTTTTGCATTAATTCAAAACCAAATAGTTTTGCGGTACCAATAGCAATGCTCGAATATCCTGAAAAATCGCAATAAATCTGTACTGCGAAATAAATAGCTCCCAATGCAAGAGTACTTCCAGGCAGAGTATCGCTTGAGGCGAAAATCTGATCAACATACCCAGATAGGGTATCTGCCACCACAATCTTTTTAAATAATCCCCAAAGCATTTGCTGCATGCCAGTTATAGCCAACTCTTTATTAAAATGTCTTTTTACATAAAATTGAGGTAATAAATGAAATGCTCTTTCTATTGGGCCAGCTACTAATTGAGGAAAAAAACTTATAAATGCTGCAAATGAAATTAAATCCTTGGTAGGTTTCATTTTATTTCGATAGATATCAGTGGTGTAGCTCAAAGATTGAAATGTGTAAAAGCTAATGCCAACAGGTAAAATTATTTTTAATGTTACTGGTGAAATTTGGTATCCTATTGATTGAAAAGCAATAATCAAATTATCTATAAAAAAATTAAAGTATTTAAAGAAGCCAAGTAATCCAATATTTACAACACAGCTGGAAATAAATAACCATTTTCTTTTTAATGGAGCGGTTGTTTTTTCTATTTGTATTCCTATTGTGAAATCAAATAATGTACTGAATGCTATTAAAAATAAAAAGCGCCAATCCCACCAGCCATAAAATATATAGCCGACAACCAATAAAAATATATTTTGAAGTTTAATAGATTTGTTAAACACAAACCAATACAACAAAAATACAATTGGTAAGAAAAAAGCAAATTCAAATGAATTAAAAAGCATCTTATCTATTTGTGTTTACAAACATAACAAGCATACCAGCTTTGTTCTGTAAGCGATTTTTTAGTTATCCATTCTTCGGCATGTATAATCTCTAAACCATGAGTATGTGCCATGCTGTTTAATTCTTCCATAAATAAGTAGCGCATACAATGTATTTCGTGTAATTTTTCAATGTTACTAGTTGATTTATTTAAGATACTGATATCAAAATTTACATCCACACAGTTTTTATCTGGAAATAATCCAGGAGTAGCAACCCTTGTTATTTGAATTTTTTCGTTTTCAAAAGTTTTAGTTCTTTTTACCGGTTTATCATATACTACTCCAGGCCCATACCAGCAATCAAAAATAAATATTCCATTTGATTTTAAGTGTTTTGATACTGTTGTAAATGCTTGATTTAAATCTTCATTAGTTGTCATGTAGCTGATTACATGAAATAATGAAATAATGGTGTCAAATTTTTGTGAGCTTTCATAATTTCTAATATCTCCTTCTAAAAAAGCTAAGCGTTCAGAGACGGCAATGGATGATTTGCTTTGTCTATCTAGAGCCATTTCTAACATAGTTTGACTCAAATCAATACCTTCTACCTTGTATCCATTTTCAGCTAATATACTAGCATGCATGCCTGTGCCGCAACCTAATTCGAGTATAGTATCAGTATTTGAATGATACTCTTTAATCAGCGATATAATATAATCTGTTTCTGCTTTGTAGTCTTTATCTTTATACAACAAATCGTAGTACTGACTATATGTTTCAAATACTTTTTTATCCATTAATTTAAGATTTCTTTTAATGTTGTTGAAACTGCAACTATCTGTTCATTTGTTAGCGCTAATCCACTTGGCAAATAAAAACCATAATTGTACATGGTTTCTGCATTAGGATAAGTTTCTTTCTTATATAAACCCATTTTATTCAATACTGGTTGCTGGTGCATGGGGTAAAAAAATGGACGAGTTCCAATTCCCTTATCTGCCAATTGCTTCATCACTTGTTCAGCCGTTTTTGATTTATCTGTTAGTAAAACCCCATATACCCAATAGATATTATCACAATAGTCAGTTTTTTCAATTGGTAATTGTATCCCTTTTACATCCTTTAGGAGTTCAGTATATAATTTTCCAATTTCTCTTTTTCGTGCAATGCTTTCGTCCCATCTTTCTAATTGCGCAACTCCTATTGCAGCCTGTACATTTGTCATCCTCATATTCCAACCTAATTCCTCGTGTACAAAACGTTTATGAGCTGTAAAACATAGATTTCTTAATGAACGAAGTTTTTCTGCAATTGAATCATCATCGGTTAAAATCATTCCACCTTCGCCAGTAGTAATGAGTTTATTTGGATAAAAACTAAATACACTCACATCTCCAAAACTTCCACAAGGTTTTCCTTTGTATGTTTGACCATGAGCTTCAGCAGAATCTTCAATAATTTTTAAATTGTGTTTTTTTGCTAATTCCATTATTGGATCCATATCTACAGTTAAGCCATAGATATGCACTACCATAATAGCTTTTGTTTTATTAGTGATTTTGGATTCTATTTCACTTACATTCATGTTCCAGGTACCCAAATCCGAATCGACCAATACAGGTATGGCGCCGGATTTAATAATTGATGATGCACATGATATAATGGTAAAAGAAGGCATAATTACTTCATCTCCTTTTGTAACTCCAAGAGACTCTACCGCTATTTCAAGTGCAGCAGTTCCGTTGCAAACAGCTATGCCATGTTTTTTATTATTTTTCGCAGCAAATTGCTCTTCAAATTTTTTGATAAAAGGACCCTCCGAACTGATCCAGCCCGTTTCGATACATTCAATTAAATATTTTTTTTCATTGCCATTTAATAATGGCTCGTTAACAGGAATCATGTTTAATTTTTTAATTTATAATAAAATCCTTTGTGATAAATTCTTATCCCTTCAATCTGATTATCCCCATCTTCACTCATGAATTCTGATATTAAGGTGTATTTTTTTGACATATGTTTTTTGAATTTATCTTCATTAAAAAGCCAAACGGGAAAACTAGCGTCATAAAATAATTCTGGATTTACCTTTTGAATACAAATTCGATCATTGACATCATTTAAAAAAAATATTCTATCAAATACAATAGTTGAGAAATTAGACTCCATAATTTCATCCATTAACTTATAAGGTTTTTCGATGTATTGTATCGTTCCTGAAGATAGGAAAGTGGTGTAATTGTTTGTTTTTAATGCTTCTGATATTGAATAGTGGAAATTCAATTCAAGATTTTTATTTATTTTTTTTGCATAGTCCACATATTTTTTTTGTTCAACAATAGCCCATGAAATTTTTATCCCATTATTTATAAATTGTCTATATCTATTATAGTGTGCCCCAAGCGAACCTCCAAAGTCTATTATACTTAGTTCTTTTTTTTCAATATTTATAGAATCAATTAAGCTATACATTAATGGGAAATTTTGGTTTGTTGATGAAATAATTTCCCCATCCCTTTCAAAAGAACCATTCTGTTTTTCAAGTTGATTAGTGGATTGATTTATTTTATCAAGAATAATGTCCGTTTCCCAACCAGTTGTTTGTTTTGAAGCTTCCTCCCAGTTTGTATAGTTTCCCAGAAACCCATATTTTGTTTTTTTATTAAAAAATATTCTCATCACTATATCCAAAATTATAGGAGGAGTAACTTTTTTTGCTATCAACTTAAGTATTTTCATTTATACTAAGCTTTTTTTATAAATCTTGTTTTATCAGCTTCTCCTTGATATGGACCTTGTTTTACTTCAATCATTTCTACATCCTCTATGACCTCAAATCCATGACCACCAGCTGACAATAGAATAGTATCGCCACCTTCTAATATTCTACTTTCAGTATAATTTAGAGCATCGTCAAAAAAATCAACTTTTAATTTCCCCTTTTTAATAATTAATACTTCTTGAGTAAAAACAACATTGCGTTGAACTGCATTGTGATAATGAGGGTCAATGATTTTACCTTTCGGATGATTCATGTATGCCAACTGTTGAGAAAACTCATCAGGTGTAAAGAAATGAATTCCCTTTTCATTAAAACGATGACTAATGATGATGGCCATGATTTGTCCATTTGAGTTTTTTATTTGTTCAACGAGTTGCATAGATTATTTGTTCCAAATTCCTTTGGCTTTATTGTTTACGATTTTATAATATTGTATTGGTAAAAATATTAAATCCGGAATTAATGATACACTGGATGCGACAATAATTCCTGATAATCCCCAATTTAAATATTTAGCGAAAAAGACACAAAGAGGTATATTAATAATAGCCGTGATAATAGCTAAATAAAATCCAATTCTCATTTTGCCTACACCGTTTATGAAATTACCAAATATTTGGTTCCATGACGACACTAAAACATAAATTGCTGCACAAATAGTTAATTGTAAAGAGGGAGTAACAACTTCTCTGCCAACCCATAAGTTGTAAGCGTAGCTCGATATGGCAACAAAAGGAATAGTTCCCAAAAACACGATGCCCCAAATTTTAATCATTTTTTTTGTTATTCGCTTAATCCATTCTATATCATTTAAAGCATGGGCTTCTGTATATGCACTCCATAGTGGAGCTGAAATCAAGCTAAAACCAACGGTAATTGGCGATAAGTATTTTAAGGCAATATTATATGGTGTAACAGATTCTGCCCCCATTAATCTAGAAATGATAATATTGTCGGTAGCAACTACAATTAGAGCGGTGGATTGAAATAAAAAAAACATTATACCTACGCTCATTAAATTTTTGGCATATTTAAAATCAACATGTTTTATAGACGGTACATAATCTTTATAATGTGTTTTAAAGAACCATAAACTCACAATAATAGGAACCAAAACATTAATTAGTCCAATTGATATCGCTAAATATAGTAGTGATTCGGTTGTAGTTTTAGTGAGGATATAAACTACCACAAGTGAAATAACACTTGCGATTGTATTTATAGCTCCCGCAAGGGCTGTGCGTTGATCAGCAAGTAGTATTGAGGAAATTAATTTTATAACTAATTGCATACAAAAGAACCCGAATAAAACGGCCATTACTTTTCGTAATTCAAAAATTTTACTTGAATCTACATTTAAAATATGTGGCCAATCTAAATACTGATTAATTAGTAAAAATAGTACACATGCGGCTCCCATAATAATTGATAGCATGGCGTAGGCTGTGCTTACATAAATTTTTGCGCTATGTTTATCGTTGTTGGCAATTGCCTCAGCAAATTTATTTCTAAGCCCATTACCAAGGCCAATATCTAATAGGCCAAACCAGCTTATAACACTATATAGTGTTAGCCAAATTCCATAATTTATTGGGTTTAAATAATGAATAGTTAAAGGCACTAAAACAAAGCTTGTTATAACACTAATACCTTTTACTAATACAGATGCTACTATGTTTTTCTTTGCTTTTACACTTCTCGAATGTCCTTTATTTACTAAGGAACTTAATCCAATGTATAGTTTTGATGTATTTATTTTAGAAAGAGCACCCATTGGACGGCAAGTAATTAGGATTTTTTTCTAAATAAATTTTTCAACTTATTTTCTGAATTGCTTTCAGATTCTTCGCCATAACCGTAGCCATAACCGTAGCCATAACCATAACCGTATGTTGAATTTGAAATTTTTACTGAATTAAAAATAATACCTACATTATTTATTTTTTTCTCTTGATAGAGTTTATTAATAAATTTTAAATGTTGTTTTCTTGTAATGTTTTGTCGAACAACATAAATATTAACATCAGAAAATTTAGTTAACTCTAATCCATCTGGAACCAATCCAATCGGCGGAGTATCTACAATTACATAATCATAATGTTCTTTTAAATATTCAAATAATGTATTGATTTTATCTTTCAATAGTAATTCGGAAGGATTAGGAGGAATTGGACCTGATAAAATAACATCCAAATGTGGTATTTCTTTAGATGTTTGAATTATTTCATTTATTTGAGCATTACCCACTAAATAGTTGGAAACTCCATTGTCTGACTTTAAATTAATGCCTGTAACTATTTTTGGCTTTCGTAAATCTAAGCAAACCAAAACAGTTTTTTTCTCTGATAAGGCTAAAATGCCAGCCAAATTGTAGGATATGAATGTTTTTCCTTCACCACTTATTGATGAAGTAATTAATATCACATTTTGTTTTTTATGTTCATTGTTACCATTTAAAAAATAGTTAATGTTAGTTCGGATGGATCGGAGCGCCTCCAAAATAATTGGTTTCGGCTTGATTTCGGTAAATAAATTAGAGTTATCTATGTTTTTTCCAATAATGCCCAGTAAGGGTATTTTAGTATATGATTCAAGTGTTTCTTTATCAATAATTTTATCATTAAGAAGTTCAATAATGGATATAATTAAAATAGGAATCAATAAAGACATAACAAAAGCGATGGCATACGATTTACTTTTAACTGGTTTAATAGGGCTATAATTAGGAACAGCCTTATCAATTACCCAGTTACTAGACGCCGATGAAGCTAATACAATAGCGGTTTCAGACCTCTTTTGCAATAAATAAAGGTATAATCCCTCCTTTATCGAAAATTGGCGTTTAATGGCAATAAATTCTATTTCTGTTTTTGGCATTGTGCCTAATTTACCTTCTACTTTTGTGAGATTTGAAGAGATTTCTTTTTGAGATAGTAAATATTTCTGTTTGATCCCTTTTAAATTTTCAAGTATGGATTGTTTGATGAATTTTATTTGCTTGTCCATGTTCTCAAAAACAGGACTATTGGTTTTAGAATCTATTTGACGAAGATTATACTCGTTTTCAAGCTCGCTTAAGTTTGAAATCTGTTTTATTAATTGAGGATCTTCTATGCCTAAACTTGTGGGCGATATGTCATTAATTTTTTTATTTTCTATAATGTATTTTTCAAGATAATCAATAAAGCTTATTTGTATTTTATTTTCCGATATTTTCTCATCAAAGTCTTTTACTTTTTCTAAAAACATTTTTGATTCATCGTCAATATTTATTACTCCTTTTGAAGTTTGAAAGTCGAGTAATGTTTTTTCGATTTCTTTTAATTCGTTAGAAATTTGTTGAATTTGGGAATCTATAAATTTAATAGAATTGCTAGCCAATAAGTTTTTTTGTTCGGAACTATTAGCAATATATACTTCTGTTAATTTATTTAAAAAATCGGAGCAAGCTTCAGGCACAGCATCAACAATACTAAGTTCTAAGATAGATGAGCCAGAGGCAACTAAATCAATTCCTAGTGCTGATGAATAATAATTAGCTTGATTTTCAATAGAATTAAAATGAACTTTGAAATTCTTTTTATTGTATTCTGAATCGTTAAATAGAGTGTTGTCAAAATTACTGCGCTTAATAATTTTAAATTCACCTATATCATTTACTATTTTCTCATTAAAACGATAGGTGCCTGTTTTTTTTGTTTTACTTCCTATAGGCAGATATGATAATTGAAAAGAATTGTCATTTATGAAATCAACTTCTAAATCAACAAAATAGGCAAATTCGTATAAGGTATCTGGCTGAATAATAAAAGGAGATTTATTATATAACTCGGTTGATTTGATGTTT
Organism: Bacteroidia bacterium; assembly: GCA_044238845.1. Taxonomy (GTDB): domain Bacteria; phylum Bacteroidota; class Bacteroidia; order B-17B0; family Aurantibacillaceae; genus UBA4416. The sequence goes on along the minus strand of JBIICN010000019.1, from coordinate 41,976 downwards.
CCTTGGAGTAAATAAGAAATTTGAAACTCCAATTCTTTTATGGCCTTTGATATTAATGTCTTAGATTTTAAAATTTGAATTTCATTTTCAAGATTAACATCTCGTTTCATGTTATTTAAATCCTTTAAAATATTTTCAGGAGAATTATTAGAGTTTTCATCTTTAACAATTAAACGACAAGAAGATTTGTATATTGGTGAAGTGTACCAATTGTAATACTTTGCTATGAAAAAACCTAATAAAACGGAGATAACAAATACGTACCAATATTTAGCATATCTGATAAAAAATCTCTTGAAATCAAAATTTCTCTCTTCAACTTCATTACCTATTTTTTTTGTAGTATCGCTCATGCTATAACTAGATTATACCTGAAAAAAATATTCCGAACAAGTATAAATTCTATTGTGGTTTTAAGCGTAAAAATACAATAAATGTCTGTATTTACAATGTCTTATTAATTTTAAGTCAATAATTGAAATTTTCAGTTTTCGTAAAATATATATTTTAAAAAAAATGATTTATTTTGGATGTATGACAAATAACATATAAACAATCACAAGTTTATTTTATATATTATTTCGTAATCTAAATAGTCGTATTTTTATTTGTTATTATGGCTTTAAAAAAAATATTTATTGCTTTTTGTTTATTATTCACTTCAGATCTTTTCGGACAATTAGGTGAACTTGAACGTTTTGATTGTACGTATTCAAAAGAAATAACGTTGCCATTTAATTATTCAGAAACTAAATCTATTGTTAAACCTCAACTCAATCAGGTTGTATTTTATTCATATCGAGATCAATTTACCTATTGGTATAAAATTACGAGTAAAATAGATGATAAAGTTAATTTTAAAGTATCAGCAATTAACGATAGCGACTCTTATGTGATTTTTGTTTATCAATACAATAGCGTTGATTTTTGCAGTCAATTATACACGCAAAAAATAAAACCAATATCAAGTTCTTATTATGTTGGAAAAGGAAGTGAACTATCTGACTTAAATTTTAAAACATTATCGGTAAAAAAGGATAACATTTATTATATATCTGTAGTTAATACCTCATTGAATAATTGTGGACATAATTTTATTTTAAATCATAAAGCGGATAGTTTAAAGGTTAAGGCATATCATTCTCCGTGTAAAAAAGATATATCTGTATTGCCTGTTACTAAAGATTTAGGTTTAAAAAACATTGAAGTTACACCTGATAACAAAAACGAAATCACTAAAGTGTCCAAAGATTCTGTCACAGAAATAAAAAAAACGGCTAGTAGTACAACTATAACTCCGTTAGAAATTAAAAACACTGAAATAAAACCTCTGCTAAAAGATTCAGTTGCTGTCATTAGAAATTCTGATGATAAAATTCAGGATTTATCTTATTCTAAAATTGTTTGTTATACAAAAGATAAAAAGAAATTAAGTTTAGTGAAATCGCAATTATCTCTTCTAAATATGGAAACTAAAGAATATATATCATTTACTAATGTAAGTGTTGGGAAATGTGAACTGGTTTTAGAAAAAGGTATAGAGTATAAAATTAAGAGTGTTGCATTAGGGTATAAAGAGTTGGAATTAAAAATTACAAATAAAGATGAAAATGAATTAGAATTATTATTAGAACCATTAAATGTTGGAGATAATTTTGTAATGAAAAGTATTTATTTTCATCCCAACACCTTCGCTCTCAGGAAGGAGTCGGCGGGCGATTTACAAAAACTCCTGAATTTCATGCTAGACAATCCATTGATAGTTATTGAAATTCAAGGACATACGAACGGAGATAATAAAATATTCAAAAATAAGGCTTACGAGCAATTAGGAGATGAGTGGAATTTCCAGGGTAGCTCAAAAAAGTTATCAATGCATCGTTCTGAGGCTATAAAAAAATACTTAGTTAATAATGGAATTAGTGAAGATAGATTAGTTGCTGTTGGAAAAGGAGGAGAAAAACCAATTATTGAGAATCCTGAAACGATGGAGGATGGTCAAAGAAATATAAGAGTAGAAGTTATAATTTTAAAAAATTAAGCGACTCATTAAAAAAACAACAGGTTATTTTTTTTCAAGTTTAGAAGCTTCGGTCAATGATATTTTTTTCTTCTTATAATACGCAACAATAAACGCGTCGGTTAAACCCATATTTTTTATATTATTTTTTGCCTCTTGAGCATCCGATAGTTTTTCAAATACTCCAATAGAATAAATCACTCCCTTATCTGAAATTGTAGTAAAAATAGGGGTTAGTCCTTTAAATGTTTCTTCTAAAACATTTGATTTAAATACACCTAATTGTATTTGATAGATTAAGAATTCAGGCATTTCTGAGTTTGATTTGAGTCGTTGACCCCATTCATCCGTAATAAAAGCTTTGTTTTTTGTTATTGAGGTATCCGTTTTTTGCTTATAAGTGGATGGAGTGTTTTCTCGTTCTTCAATTAGGCGATTAATCGTTGTAAGTTTTTGCTGCGCGTTATTTTGCTTTTGTTCAAGCGTTATTTTTTGAGTTTCTAGTTCCTTTAAACGCAATTTAATTTTTTCTTGTTTGTTTTGATCGGATATATTAAATAGATTTTCAGTAAGATTTATTATTTCTTTAGCATTAGTTTCTTTTTTTTCTATCAAATCTTCTTTTAAAATTGTAAAAAGAGATTGATCAATGTCTAATTTTGTAATTACTTTTTCTGAAGAATTACTATTTTTTATTTCGGATTTTTTTTTGGTTTCTGTAACTTTTTTAAGTTGATCAAATAAGTATAAAGAGGCATGATAGGAATCTATAGTGGCATTTTCAGAAAAATACATAGCTTTTTTTAATAAAGTTTTTGTATTTAATGTGTTTTCTGAGCTTATTGATTTTAAGCATCGATAAGCATCAATTGAGAAATGCCTGGCATTTTCGGCTAATTTTATACCTGCGGTATTCGAATCATTTGCTTGTAAGAGAGTTGAATCCAAAAGAGAAATTGATAGTTGAATAAAATAGATTGCAGAGTCAATAGTTTGTGAAATATTACTTTTTTTGGGATAAAAATAACAGTTTTGGGCAAATTCGAAAGATTGATTGGCCATTTGAGCACTTTTTATAGCCAATTCTTTACAAGAGCTTGATTTTTTTAAAGAATCGATATTGCTTGCGTATGATGCTGAAGCAGTATTAATTACAAATATTAAATAGATAAGAAATTTAATATTTTGACTATAACGAACAATCATTGACCCTTTTTTGCAATTAAGAATTAAATGTAAGCTAAAAATTGGTTAATTAAAAAAAAAAGCCGAAATTGCCTAGATATTTTAAGTCATGATGTTTCAAGAAATTTTTTTAGGTAAATTAAAATTATTTATACCATTTAGGAAAACATTTTGTTTTGCTTTGGCTGGTTTTATTTTTTCTACTTTGGGTTCTTTCGCTCAAGATAATGGCATAAGAAAAAGTAAATATGAAAATCCTGAACATTCTTCTGAGAATTTAATGGGTTTAAAACAAGGTTGGTTTGTTGGTATAGATGGTGGTGTGACATTGTTTTATGGAGATGTTGCACTATACAATAATTTTCCTAAAGCAAAAGATTTTAGAAAAAGTTTTGGGAATACAATAAATATTTTTGGAGGAAAGAAATTTAAATTTGGATTAGCAGCCGAAGCACAAGTGTTTAAAGGTACACTTAAGGGTGAGAAGCAAGCAGATTTGCTTTATAGAAGATATTTCAAAGCTGATATTATGGGCTATTCGGTGAGTGCAAAGTATAATTTATCACAATTGCTTTTTAGGGATAAAAATGATAGGAGTTTTTTTAATAGAGTATCTATTTATTTAACAGTAGGAGGCGGACAGATTTTTTTCAGAAGTCGTTTGTATAAGTTAGCACTTAATAATCAATGGTATCTTGAGAATGTTAGCGGTTTTTCTGCTAACGGGATTGACAGTGCAGGTATTGCATCAGCCGGAGGATTGGTTGCCGATAAAGCAAAAACTTTAAATGCAATTATTATTCCTGCTGGCGGTAAAATTAATTTTAAATTGAATCAAAAAACTAATATAGTTTTGGATTTGAGTTATGTGACTTGTTTTTCGGATAAAGTGGATTCTTGGTCACGAAATTGGTCACATAAAGATAGATATTTAAGCGCAGGTTTAGGGTTGGTATATAATTTTGGTTCTAAATCTGATTCAGATATTCCTGATTCAGATAGGTTTTTAAGACCTAAGGAGAAAAAAGAAAACACTTCAAGTTCAAATGACGATGGTTACGATAAATCCCCAATGGGAGATTCGTCTCCAAAGAAATCGGGTTCATCAAAGAAAAAATCCAAGAAGGAAGATAAAGACATGGAGATTAAGTTGAAATTATATGAATTACAACTTAAATTATTCGAAATGCAATATTTAGTTGAATAATTTTTAAAGGAAAATTAAACAGAAAAGGCTTATATACATATATAAGCCTTTTCTGTTTTAAATATGATAATGTAATTTTTATAATAGAAAAGTGAATTTTTAATCCTATTATTCCTTTTTAAAATCCAATATTTAATCCTATAGTAGCTGTTTTTGTATTGCCTAAATAAAAATCAGGTGTGTAAGTATTTGACATTATACCTGATACTTTTGAATAACTCCCTTCTCCAAAAATAAAAACATCGTTTACTATTTCATAATATGCTTTAATTGCTGATGTATTTCTCATATAAAGTATATTTTCCATATAAGGTGTGCCAGCAACATTATTAACTCCGTTAATTTGAGCAAATTCTCGCACAGGACCTTTTATCGCTTGTGTGTAGCTGACGTCGATAGAGAGCCCTCTAATAGGTTTAATTTTTAATCCACAGTAAACTTCTTGAGCATTTTGACCTAGATAATGTCCCATACTATAATTATTAGAAGCGAAGCTTGTTGTAGAAATTGGATGAACGTATACCCAAGGATTGGTTCTAGTATATTCAACAGTTAATGATGTGTTTTTAATGAGATTTGTTACTCTAACACCTCCTTTAAAACTCATTAGATTAGTTTGTTTTTTTGAGTTTAGCATTTCTCCTACATTTACTTCATCCACAAAAATAGATCCGTAAAGGTGAGTTTTCGGAATTATCCTGCAACTAACATCTAAAAATAGCTGTGAGTTTTCGCCCAAAGCATTACTTCCAGCTCCGTTTGAAGTTCTATCGGCAGATTTAAAGAACATAAATGGAATCAGATAAATTGGTTGGATATATTTATCACTATATACTATTGAATTTCCTAAAGAGATATATATGCCTTTAAATGGTTTAACAGTAAATAAATTGGCAGCTAAAAATTTTGGGTAAAAACTTTTTCTTAAACCACTTCCAACTCCATATGTTTTAGATGAATCTATTACTTGCGAAACCAACCATCCATGTATATAATTAAATTCAAACCATTTGGTTGGTTTCATTTTAAAGCTAAGATATGAAAAGGAAGGTTGTTTACCCGAAAATATGTTAGCCCCATTATAATTATTTCCCCAAGAAAAATTATCTTTTAATAAACTGATAGAACCCCATTTCCATCCATAACTTATTCCACCTCTGGCTTCATCAAAATCAGTCCTTGCCTTGTTGGTCCCTTGTAAAGGTTTATAATTTCCTCCTGGCAATTGATTCAGGAAATTGGGCGTGGATAATATATTATAAAAGCCATTATCTCTTAAGCTAAAATAAAAGCCAAAGTTTTTACCAACGTTTCCATTCATTTCTAAGCCATTCCATCTGTGAGTAGCATGGCCATTTTCGTTTTTAGAATAGGTATATCCTAATATAGGGTTTAATGTAAATTGGAATAATGAATCTCTGTAGTAAAAAAGGTCTAAACGTCTTTTAAATTTTTTATTTGGGATAACTTCTTTATTATAATCTTTTAAGAAAAAATCCAAATCTTTTTGTTGACGCTTTGTCAGTAATTCTTTTTTAGTTTCAGCTTCATGAAGTTTTGAATAAATTAAGCTTCTTGAATATGGTTTTACAACGGAATTTAACTCGATGATTTTCATATTTGCTAATTCATCTAAATAATCATAAATGCTAGTAAATAAAATATGCTTGTTTACTTCTTGAGAAATTATCATTTTATTGAATGAAAGAAGTATGATTATCGCAAATAATTTTCTCATAAAAAAAACTATAATTATAGTTGATTTTAAAAATAGCGAAAATACATAGGATAAAAAAACGAATTTAAGATGTATTCGTTCAATATCTATTTCATTAATCTACAAAACCAATTTTAGTATGTGTTCCATCACAATAGGGTTTATTAGATGAAGCGCCACATCGGCAAAAAGCTGTTACTTTGTTTTTTTGAGTTTGATGCCCTTCTTTATCTTTTACAATAATATTTCCGTAAACCAATAATGGCCCGTTTGGCATCGCTTCTACAATGCTTTCGGCTTTAGTTTCTATTGGTTTGTTTTCCTCATTATTATAATAAAAGCTAATGGCACCTGATGGACAATTGTTTACTCTTTCAATAATTTCAGATGTTGTACTACCTTCTGGTTTTATCCAAGGTTTTTCAGCAGGATTAAACACTTGTTTTAATCCCTTTTCTCCTTTCCAGCATAGGGTAGAGTGGATGCATACACTCGGTTTCCAAACAATAGTAATCTCATCGTTACTGTATTTCTTAGTAATTTCAGTCATTGATAGAAGTATTAATAATAATAGTATTGGTTAATAATTTATGAACAGGACAATGATTCGCAATATGCAGTAAGCGTTCTGTTTGTTCGGTACTTAAGATTCCTTTAAAAACAATTTTTCTTAAAAAAATAGTTTGTGTGTCTTTATTTTCAATATCAATGTTAGTTTCGATACTTTGCACATCCCATTGTTTTCTGTTAGCATACATACGCAGTGTTATACAAGTACAAGCTGCTAATGAAGAGGCAAGTAATTCCATAGGAGCCATGCCTTTGTTTTGCCCGCCGTGTGTTATGGGTTCATCTGCAATAAGTGAATTTGTTTCCGAAGAAATTTCAGTAACATAAGGCTCTTGATGAATAATGGCTTTAATCATAAATTAAATTTAATACAAAAATCCCATTTTTCCTTGCTGATAATCGCGCATGGCTTCTAAAATTTCAGTTTCAGAATTCATCACAAACGGACCGTGTGTTACCATAGGTTCATTAATAGGAACTCCAGCCATAATTAATAATTTCGAATCAGCTTTAGTATTTAAAAGTATTTCATCTGAGGATTGCTCAAACACCACTAAATCATGTTGCTTAATGCTTTGATTAGTGTTTAAACTCAATTCTCCTTCTAATACGTAAAAAGTCACATTATGGTCGGTAGGAAAATTTAATGCGAACTCACTATTTGCTTTCATGCGCAACATGGCGGTTACCACCTCAGATTTTGCTGGTCCTTTTTTATCTTCGTATTTACCGGATATTAAACGAAATTCAACACCTTCTTTTTCAATTAATACAATTTCATTTTTTGTGATTGGCTGATACGTTGGAGGATTCATTTTTTCAGATTTTGGCGTATTAATCCATAATTGAATGCCTTGAGAACGTCCACCTTTTTCAATAAATGCTTTATCTGCTTTTTCGCTGTGAATAATGCCTCTGCCAGCATTTATCCATTGCACTTCGTTATTATAAACGACATGTTTATTTCCTACGGAATCTTCATGCTCAACAGATCCTTCAAATAAAAACGTAACCGGACTAAATCCACGATGTGGATGTGGAGGCACATTGAAATTATTTTTGTGAGGTAAAAACGTAAAGTCAAAGTGATGTAATAAAATAAAAGGACTCACTTGCTCAATTCCTCTTAAGGGAAATGCTTGACGTATTTTTATTGGCCCCATCATAGTTTCAGGAGCAGTATGTATAGATTGAATTTTTTTAAACATCATTTTTTATTTTGATAACCAGTTATGTAGTAATTTTTGTAATGTTGGTATTAATATAAATATCATAATTGGCACGGCAATAACTGTGATAATTAAAGTACGCAATGGTAATGGTTCAATGAGTATTAATTGTTTGCCTAATAATGCAAATATAGTGGTGATTAATGGGTAAATAGCAAGCCAAATAACGATAGCCATTTTCCATTTTTTAGGAGGTTTCATTCAATTGTGTAGTTTCGGTTTATATAAAAATACAATTTAATTAGATAATATATTTGTAAAATATAAAGGGAGAAAATGATTGATTTTCTCCCTTTATATAAATTATATGATAGAAAATCTTATCCTTGTTTTACTAATTGAATTTCAGCTTGTATTTTTAAATCTTCACCTACTAATAAGCCGCCAGCTTCGGTAGCTGCATTCCAAGTTAATCCAAAATCTTTACGATTGATTTTACCATCTAAAGTAAAACCAGCTTTAATGTTTCCGTATGGATCTTTTGCAATACCACCAAAATCAACTTTTAAGCTTACTGGTTTAGTAACGTCTCTTATTGTTAAATTACCATGTAAGGCATATTCTTCATTAGATGCTTTTTCGAATTTAGTTCCTTCAAATTTAATTTGAGGATATTTTTCTGTATCAAAAAAATCTGCTGATTTTAAATGTCCATCTCTTTGCTCGTTATTTGTATTGATAGAATTTACCTCTGTTGTAAATGATACTTTTGAGTTAGCAAAGTTATCGCCATCTGTTTCGGCAGTTACATTAAAGTTTGTAAAACCTCCAGTAACGTTTGAAATCATCATGTGTTTAATTTTGAAATTAATTTCGCTGTGTGTTGGGTCTAATGTCCATTTAGTTGTGCTCATGTTTTTATTTTTTTAGTTATTTATGTTTTATGTTTTTTTTATTCTCGACTGCGCTCGAACTGACAAAGAAATTTTTATCATGCTGTCATAGGAACTTCCATCATTAGGAATTCAGAGTCTGTTGTTGCTTTAATATTGATTTTTTCGGTATCCCAAATCCCAAAACCATCACGGGTTTCTATTAATTGTCCGTTTACTTCAATTGTTCCGTTTAAGTTAAAGATATATACTCCATTTCCTTTTTCTTTAATACTATAATCTGTAGAAATACCTGAATCAAATTTCCCTAAATGAAACCAAGCGTTTTGATGAATCCAAACACCGTCATCATCTGTATTAGGAGATAAAATTTGTTGTAGTTTATTATGTCTGTCTTCCAATTTTAATGTGATTTGATCATATCTAGGAGTGACATTTTTTTTGTTTGGAAAAACCCAAATTTGTAAAAACTTAACGGCCGTATCTTTGTTTTTGTTATACTCGCTATGTTGTATGCCAGTCCCAGCACTCATTACTTGAATATCGCCATTTTTAATAACAGTTGTGTTACCCATACTGTCTTTATGCTCTAAATCGCCTTCCAATGGAATGCTAATAATTTCCATATTATCATGAGGGTGAGTCCCAAATCCCATTCCCGCAGCCACTGTATCATCATTTAAAACGCGTAATACACCAAAGTGCATTCTTTCTGGGTTATAATAGTTTGCAAAACTAAAAGTGTGTTTACTGTGCAACCATCCGTGGTTAGCATCTCCACGAGATTCTGATTTGTGCAAAATTGTTTTTTTCATAATGTTTGATGTTGTGTATGGTAAATGATTAAATCCTATAACTTCTAATTCTTTTTCCCGAAGCTATCGGGATCGTCAATGTCATTTTTAATAACATTACCTAAAGCTGCTGAGGCTACAAACATTCCTGTGCCAAGTAAGCCCTTCTTTAAAAATTCTTTTCTGTTCATAATGATTCGTTTTGATAAATCAAAGATACGCCCGCTTGTAACAGAAAATACTTAACCTAGATTAAGAAATGATTTTATTTTGCTTTAGCTTGTTTTGCTCGAAGTTTACTTAAAAACTCTGGTGTTACACCAATATAAGCTGCAATTTGTTTTTGAGGGATATCGTTAATGAGTAGAGGATAGGTTTTGCAAAACTTCATGTAGCGTTCGCTAGCTGTTAAACTTAAATTATCATTTAGGCGCTGTTGGTATGCTACTAATGATTTTTCGATAATGATTCGAAAGAAACGTTCCAACTTCGGAACCTTTTGATACATTTTATCTTGGTTTGATTTTGAAATCAATGCTACTTCTGTATCAACCATCGCTTCAATATTTAAGTTGCCTGGTTTTTGAGATAATAAGCTGTACATATCGGCTATCCACCAATCTTTAGGAGCAAAACTTAACACATGTTCAAACCCATTACTATCAATGGTATATCCTCTTAAACATCCATTTAAAACAAAAGCCGAGTGTTTTGACACTTCACCTTGTTGAACTAAAAAATCTTTTGATTTAATAATCTTGTATTCCAATAATGATGTGATGAATTTTTCTTCTGTTTTATTTAAAGAAATATGTTTGGCGAAGTTATTAAACAATAGAGTGAAATTCATTTGGCAATTTAAAAATTAGATTACATCAACCCGCTCAGAACGAAAGGTTATATTTTAAACTTGAACACCAATAATCAATATATCATCTACTTGCTCTAAATTACCTCTCCATTCTTCAATAGTTTGGTTAAGAGTAGTTTTTTGTCTTTCTATAGGTAATTTGCTCACGTCTAATAATAATTGACGGAAATTTCCTGCCATAAATTTTTTACCTTTAGGTCCACCGAATTGATCAGCATATCCATCGGAGAAAATATAAACGCTATCACCTTTTTGTAATTGAATGAGATGATTTGTAAAATTTTGTTTTTCACCTATAAACATACCCACAGGAAATTTATCTGCCTTATGTTGAATTAATTCATTATTTCTAATAATGTATAATGGATTGAACGCTCCAGAAAATTGTAGTTCTAAAGTATTATAATTTAAAGCACAAAGTGTCATATCCATACCATCTTTAGTTTGTTTTCCTGAAGTGGTATTTGTATGTAAAGTATTAGCAACACCATCATTCATTTTATCCATAATGATAGATGGCTCAATACTTTCAGTGTTTTTTAAAATATCTTTTAATAAGTTGTACCCCACAATACTCATAAAAGCTCCAGGTACGCCATGCCCTGTACAGTCAACAGCTGCAAAATAACTCCAATCTCCTTTTTTATCAATCCAATAAAAATCACCACTGACAATATCTTTTGGTTTATATAATACAAAAGATTCAGGTAAAATTTGTTTTACTAAATTGTTTGGAGGTAAAATAGCTTCTTGAATTCGTTTTGCATAGTGAATACTATCTGTAACTTGTTTAAAAAGTATTTCAAGTTCTTTTGTTTTTAACTCAATTTCTTCTTTTTGTTTTACAACTTGTTCAGTTCTCTCTACTACTTTTTGCTCTAGTACTTTTTCGTTTTCGGATAAGCTGTCTCGCATTTTTAAGAGTGCATGACCTAAACTATCATCCTTACTTAAAGGTTTATAGTATGCATCAAAATTACCCTTACCAGTTTGTTTGGCGAACTCGGTAGTACTTTCCATTGATTCTACTAAGCTATTTAAAGCAATCCCCATTTCTCCAATTTCATCAGTTCTATAGTTAATACGTTCTTTCGGAAGAATTCCTAAGCCCATTGATAGTAACATTTTTTTAAGTTGCTGTATTGGTCGGGTAATAGATTGAGTTGTAAAAATGGCAATTAAAATTCCACCAATAAATAAACCAATTCCTAATAATTTAACGAATCTATCAAGGAAATTAAAAGAACTAAACATTTGTTCAGTGGTTGTTTCAGCGTTTTTTTCTTTTTGAGTTATTAAATCATTTAACTGATTATATAACATCTTAATTTTCTCTTGGCTATCTTCGAAGGGTTGATTAACAGTAAACTTAATAGTCGCATCCTGATAACTTTCCCATGAATTCAAAGGAGTCATAATCTCTTCTTGATACAATTTAAATAATCCATCACTAAATTGAATGATTGATTTTGCTTTTTCCTGCTCTTCTTTTGTCCAATCCTTAGACAATGCATCTATTTTTGATTTAATATTTGGATAATCCCTACTTATTAAAGTTCTTAATTTTGTTTTGTAAGGATCATCATTCCCAGATTGATTAAAATACCATCTTGAGATTAAAGTTTGAGATTTTTGAAGAATAAAGTTATATTCTTTTAATGCCGAAACCGATGGAGTAACTTGACTTACAACTGAATCTGTTTGTTGTTTGCTTTTAGTAATAGTAACAATTGTGAAAATAAAAGCAATAAGGGTTAAAATCAGCAAAACGCCAAATCCTGTCCCTATTTTTCTACCAATTGTGAATTTAAATGCCATATATCAGCCTATTATGGTTTATTTAAGGCTTCTTTTTTTTGTTTGAACTCATTTGCCTTTTCTTCATCCAATAAAGCTGAATAAATACCTTGCAAACTTTCTAATGCTTTTTCTGCTTTAGGGTCTAACTCATATACCTTAATCATAAAAGGTAAGGATTGTTTAAATAATTTTTTAGCATTTTCTTGAATCACATCCAATTGTGCTAAATCAACATCGTAATCCATCATGCGCATCAGTGTAGCACCTTGGTTGTAATATAAAATTCCCAAATTGATATTTGCACTTATGTTTTTATTGTCCAATTCTAAAACCTTTAATAAAGCAGACTTTGCAATATCCCCATATTTTTGATTAAAGTTGTTTTTCATATACTGATCGGCAAATATCCCCCCAGTTGTATTGTAATAATTGATGTCTTTTTGTTTAAAATCAAAATTAGAGTCAATTAAGGAAGTATACTTTTTATATTTTTCGTAAAATTTTTCAGATTTACTAAAATTTAATGAGTCTTGAAGTAAAACAGTACTAATTTTATAGTAATAAATGGCACCATTTTTTAATATAACATTGTTTTCGTTTGTATAAACTTTACCAGTATCTAATTTAATAGAATGCAATGCGGAAGACATTGAAGTATCTAATTCATTTATTTTTATTGTATTGTATTGTCCAGCTTGTTTGTAAATATGGAAATATACAAATGAACGTGTGTACCAAGAAGCTGGATCGTTTTTAGTTTCGGGATGAATAATCGTTTTTTCTGCTAATGGTAAAGCTAGGTCAAACTTTTTTTCGTTACAAAGTCGTTGAGCTTCAATAAGCAAATCACCTTGCGCATAATAGCTATGGCAAAATATCACCATTAAAAAGCTAAGAACGCCTTTTAGGTAATGATATGATTTTGAAACTCTTAACACTTAATACAAATTTAATAATTAATTTAATCAACAGCAATAGCTAAACTTTTTAGTTCGTCGCTAGTTTTTAGTCCAGCTTTTACTGCGTTTGTTTTATTATATTCAAATCTTAATTTACTATCTATGGCCACAAAATTGATAGCAGATCCCATTTTAGCCAATCCACTTTTTTCAGTAACAATTAATGTGCCTTTGCCTTTATATTTCGAAGAAATCTCTTTTAAGACATCAGATGATTCGTTTAATAAAAAAATAATATGAGGTTTAATAGCGGCGTCTAATCCAGTGGAGTTTTTGATTTCTAATTTCTGGTTTCCAACTTGTTTGGAAGTGGCCATTTTGTTTAATTCGTTACTTAAACTATTATTTGTGCCTATGATATGGATAATGAAATTACCCGACTTCATTTTTTCAGGCCATTCGAAGTATCTTGTAAAGTTGTATAAAAACACGGCTTTTACTTTGGCATTTGGGTCGAAGTTTTGCTGTTGCTGAAAACTAAGACTCGAAAAAGCCAGAGCAAATAATAAGCTATATTTAATAAATATTTTCAAATACTTTATTTGTTAAACAAATAGTTTGCCATTGTTCATGAACCAACAAATATAACATTAACAAAATAGTAAACAAAGTAATTTTTTTGTTTATTATATATTAATGAAATGCATTATATTTATAATTGTTAAAGATTTGATTTACAACGAAAAATATAACCATTACTCTGATAACGAGCTAATTGCAGAGTATAAAAGCACAAAAAACAATGTGTTTGTTGGTGTATTATATAAACGATATTCCCACTTAGTTTTAGGTCTTTCGTTAAAGTATTTAAAAGATGAAGACGAAGCTAAAGATGCCGTCATGCAAATTTTTGAGAAGCTAATGACAGATTTGTTAAAATTTAACATTGAATACTTTAAAAGTTGGCTCTATACTTTTTCTAAAAATCATTGTTTGATGATTATCAGAACTAAGCAGTCTAAATTGAAAAAAGAGATTGATTTACAGATACATGCGGATTCGTTTATGGAAACTGAAACAAATTTGCACCCCAATAAGGCAGAAGAAAAGGAAGTGCAATATTCGTTACTAGAGCAAGCTATCGAAGAATTAAATGAAGATCAGAGAAAGTGCATAAAGTTGTTTTATCTCAAAGAAAGATCCTATAATGAAATAGCAGATGAAACAGGATATTCTTTGAATGAAGTAAAAAGCTTTATCCAAAACGGTAAACGAAATTTGAAAATAAAATTAGAGAAAAACAGTGAGTAACCTAGATAAACATAAACCATTAAGTTCTGAAGAATTGTTTCAGATGTTAGATAAGAAGCCTAGCATTGACGATAATTTTGATGGTATGGATGATTTTGAGAAAGATGCTTTAGAAGGATTTTCAAATTACTCAACTCCTGAAAAAGCAAAGGCTTTAACAGAGGAGTTAAATGCCGCTATTTCTAAAAAAGTGACTGAGGAAAAAGGTGGTCAAAAAAACAGAGTCATTTGGTTTAGTGCCGCTGCTTCAATTGTTTTAATAATTATCGTTTCATTTTTCTTTTTCATTCAAACTAAACAAGAGTCAAATTCTAATTTAGCTTTAAATGAAATTAAGGAAGTTACATCAGCTAAGACTGCCACAGAGACTCAAAAACCTATTGAAGAGATTGTTAATACAACTAGCGTTGCAGAAGAATCAAAATCCTTGAATAGCAGAAAAGCAGAAGATGGATCTATTGTTAAGGATGCTGAAATGGGAACAGGAACGAAACAGATGCCTTTACAATCTGTTGCTTTGTCAGAAAATCAAATTTCATCTGCTAACTCTATACTAACAGATGCATCGAAAGATAATTTGAAAAACAGAAAAGAAGGTATTGCAGATGAATTGAATATGCAATCTGTTGCTTTAGATAAAAAGACTGATTCTAAGCAAAAAGAAAAAGGTTATGTCAATATAGAAGAGGCTGAAATGGATAACTCGATTGCTTTAGAAAGTAAATCTGTTTCGGATGCCAATGCTATTGCTCAAGGAACAGCAACTTATAAAGCCGATGGCGATTATAGAGTTGCTAAAAAAGAGGAAGTTAAAAAAGTTTCTAAAGAAAAAGCTGCTGCTGAAAAAAGTGTTGTAACAACTTCTAATAAATCAGTGGTGTCAGTCAATGATCAAGACCAATCAACTATTGCTTATTATAATGGCGGAGAAACGGCTATTAAAGATTTTGTTGTCAATTATTTAAAAGAGCATTCATATACTATTTCAATAAAGGGAAAATATAAAGTTATTGGAAGTGTTAATGAAAAAGGAGAGTTAAAAGTAACGTCTATTGTTCAAATTAGTAAAAACTATTGCGAGAGCTGTTCCGATAAAATGAAAGAAGCTTTAAACTCTATGAAAAATTGGAATTCATCTTCAGAAGTAGAATTTACCTTAGATTTCTAAGATTTAATTAATCCTTTTTTCTCTCGTTTTCCGTAATCAACAATCAAAAAATAATACATTAAAACGCCAAAGGCATAAAGTCCAGCTGTGATTAAAAAAATGTTGACATAAGGATATCCTTTACTAAACATGATTTTTACCATATAGCCACTAATTACCCAACTGCCGCTCCAAATAGCCGCTGTTAAGGCACTGGTAATTTCTCTGTTTTTTTCTCCAACATAATTCATAACAAGTTCTGACGTCATTGGCCCTGCCATATTCATTAATGGCTGACGTAGTAAATAACAAACAATAGCAATGTAAACGGCAATGCTATACTGACTATAAAATTGGGTTGTTGCTAAAGCAACCAATGAAATAACGGCTAAGGATTGAGTAGTCGGAATGGCAATTTTATAACCAATGTTAGCTTTAATACGAGGTACCATTAATGCGCCCCAAACAACTAACACCGCGGCAATAGCGCTCACAAAAGAAAAATCTCCTTTTCCCATGTGATGCACTTTGTCAAAAAATAAACTAATAAAAGGAATTGTTAATCCAGCACCAGTAGCAATAATGAGCGTAGGAACTAATCCTTTGAATATTAAGAACCAGTCGTTTTTGTGTATTTTAGTTTTTTTGAAAATGGTTTTATGGTCGTCTATCTCTTCTTTTAAATTGACTTTACTCATAAAATAGAGTCCGCCAAAGCCAAGTATAGAAAACAGGATTAATATTTTTTCTTCATTAAAGAAAGTAGGATTTACGGTATCCAAAAGCCAAATAATAATTCCACTGGCAATTCCTGCAAAACTCCAAGTGCTGTAACTTAATGCAATACCTGATGTGTGCTCTTCCTTGCGTTCATTTCTTAAAATGTAAGGAGTAATAGGGATTTGCATAAAGGTGAAAGACGCACCCCACAACAAAAGAGAAACGTAAATAAGGTTAGTTAATTGAAGATTAACACAAAGCACGATACACAATCCAAATAGAGGTACAAATAAAGAGGAGATATAAAAAAAAGGTTTCATCACTCGTCCCTTAATTAAATTGCCTATTGGTAGGGCTAATGTAAATACTCCTAGAAATCGAAAGGTAATAAATAAGGCAATTTCTTCTTCTGTGTAACCTTTTCGATCCATATATAACGGAAGAATTAACATAAAGGTAGCATTGACTAATTGAATAAAAAATTCAGCCACAATCACGTTCATGATGGCTGGTTTTAATTTTTTATAGTCTTTAATAAAGGCGAACATAAGTTAAGAGAACTGAGTAACGATATCTAAATAAGCTTTTAATTTTTCTAAATCTGTTGGTTCAAACGTTTCAAAATCACCTTGATGATTAAACCAGGTGAGTTGGCGTTTAGCATAACGACGAGAATTTTGCTTAATTAAATTAACTGCTTCTTCTAAAGAACATTTGCCATCTAAAAAGTCAAATAATTCTTTATAGCCAACTGTATTCAAGGCGTTAAAATGCTTATAAGGATAAAGAGATTTAACTTCCTCTAATAATCCAGTTTGCATCATGACATCAACGCGTTTATTAATTCGTGCGTATAAAGCTTCTCTTTCCGTATTAATTAAAATATTAATGGTGTCAAAAGGGCGTTGTTTTTTTTCTTTGGTTCTAAAACTAGAGTAGGGCTTGTTGTTATGAATACAAACTTCCAAAGCGCGCATGATACGTTGAGGATTATTTAAATCGACTTGGTTATAATAAACTTCATCAAGTTGCTTTAGTTGTTCCTGAAGATATGTTAGTCCTTTTTCTTCATAATCTTTAATCAATTGTTCTCTAATATGCGATGGGATTTCTTCAAATTCATCAACCCCATTTAATATGGCATTAATGTATAATCCAGAGCCTCCTACTAAAATGAGTTGTTCATGGTCTTTAAATAATGTTTCAATACATTCAATAGCCTCTCGCTCAAACTGCCCTACGTTATAAGTGTCGTGTATGCTAATGTTATCAATAAAATAATGCGGAACATCTTGCATTTCTTCAGTAGTTGGTTTCGCTGTACCAATATTCATTTCTTTATAAAACTGACGTGAATCAGCTGAAATAATAGGGCAGTTATAAAACTTAGCTAGTTCAATCGAAAAAGCTGTTTTACCAACAGCTGTTGGTCCGGCAATAATTATGAGGTTCTTTTTCAAACTAAAAACTAAAATCTACTTTACTATCAGGGTTTGTAACTTTACTGCTTTTTTTTACTCCATTTATTTCCGCATGCACAATATTTACTTGCGAAGGGAGATAATCATATAATAGCTTCGTATTAATATTTAGTGTTTTAGGAGTGCTCACTTTTTTAATTTCTAAATACGCCCAAATAGATTCTTCTTCTCTTTCATAGCCAACAAATTGAAGGGTTTGTGCTTTTGAATTGATTGAAATCGAAAATCGTTGTTTGATATAGTTAAATAAAATAGAATCTACCTCGGCTTTGTTTTTAGGATTTAACACATCTATTTTTTTATGGCTTACTTTATCCAAAGCATCTTCTAAATCATTGGTAAAAAAACGAGTGCTAATTTGTAGCGATTTTTGAGTGGTATTGTGTTTAATATCAATAACACTGATATAATAAGGATGTTTTTTTGTATAGAAAGAGGATGCTAAAATAAAGATTAGCCCAAAAAACACGTATTTTGCCGTAGGTGTAATACTTTTAGCTTTAGATGTAATATTTTCTATTTTTAACACAGGCAAAAATAACAATTTTAAATGAACGATTTTTGGATTTGGTTTAGTACTGGTTTTGATCACATTTTGGATTGGAATGGCTACGACCATATTTTATATGTCATGGCATTATGCGTTTTATTTTCTGTTAACGAATGGAAAAAACTATTAGTACTTGTTACTGCCTTTACTATAGGGCATTCGTTAACCTTGGCGATTAGCGCCTTAAATATATTAACAATAAAACAAGGTATTATAGAAGTACTGATTCCTATAACTATTTTGTTTACCTGCATAGTCAATATTTATTATAAAAACAGGTTAAATAATTCTAGTCGGAACCAATCTAGGAACTACCGCTTTAATTACACTTTAGCCTTGTTATTTGGCTTCATTCATGGAATGGGCTTTTCGTATTTGTTAAGGTCTATGTTAGGGAAAGAAGAAAATATTATATTTCCTTTGTTATCTTTTAATTTAGGGCTCGAATTAGGTCAATTAATAATCGTGTTAATAATGCTTTTATTTTCTGTTTTTTTAACTAGATTTACAAGAATCAAAAAAGCAGATTATGTGTTTTTTATCTCATCTGCTGTTTTTGGAATTGCCTTTTTATTATTTGTACAACGATTAACCGATTTATAATATGACTCGTCTTTTTACGCTTACGGCCTCATTCTGTTTATTAGCTAATATTGCTTTTACTCAAAATACTAAAAATAATCCCACATCAAATCATGGGAATAAATTTGAACAATTAGGAACTATTTTGCCAACTCCTAATGAGCAAAGAACGGCCTCTGGAGCGCCAGGAGCGAAGTATTGGCAACAAAAAGCCGATTACAATATCGAAGCAACATTAGATGAAAAGAATTTAATGTTAATTGGAAAAGAAGTGGTGACTTATCATAACTATTCTCCAGATAAACTAGATTACTTATGGTTACAGTTAGATGAAAATCAACATAACCCAACAAACGATGCTAACTTTTTTGATAGCAATAAAATGGGGGCGCCTTATGATTTGAATACGGCTAAGGCGATGGATGTGAATGAACGTTTAAATGGATTAGGAGATCAAATTTTATCTGTCACGGATGAATTAGGAAAGCCAATGAAATATACGATCAATCAAACCATGATGCGTATAGATTTACCTAAAACATTGATGCCAAACACTAAAGTGAAGTTTATTGTAAAATGGCAATATAAAATGGGTAATCGTATGGAAATTGGTGGTCGTGGAGGTTATGAATTTTTTAAAGAAGATGGCAATTATTTGTTTACTATGACACAATGGTACCCACGTATGTGTGTGTATAGCGATTTTCAAGGATGGCAAAATAAGCAGTTTACAGGACGTGGAGAGTTTGCTTTAGCTTTTGGTAATTACACCGTAAAAATGACGGTTCCAGCTGATCATATAATTTGTTCTACTGGAGAATGTCAAAATTATGCTCAAGTATTAACTCCAAATCAAATGGCTCGTTGGACAAAAGCAAATACTAATTACAGCGATGTAACAGAAGTTGTAACATTAGATGAATGTACCGCTGCTGAAAAAAATAAATCAACAACCACTAAAACATGGGTATTTAAAGCGGATAGCGTGAGAGATTTTGCATGGGGTTCGTCTCGTAAATTTATGTGGGATGCCATGCCAATTAAAGTAGATGGAAAAAAAGTAATGTGCATGAGTTTTTACGGTAAAGAAGCTCATGGTTTATATAGAAAGTATTCAACTAAAACAGTTGCGCATACGATTAAAACCTATTCTAAATTTACGATTCCTTATACATATCCAGTTGCTCAAAGTATCGAAGCATCTAACGGAATGGAGTACCCAATGATTTGTTTTAATTTTGGTAGAACAGAAAAAGATGGCACTTATACCGAAGGCACAAAGTATGGTATGTTAGGAGTTATTATTCATGAAGTTGGGCATAACTTCTTCCCAATGATTATTAATAGTGATGAGCGTCAGTGGAGCTGGTTAGATGAAGGATTAAACACATTTGTGCAATTCTTAACAGAGCAAGAGTTTGATAATAATTATCCATCTAATCGCGGACCTGCTCATAAAATGGTGGATTATATGCGTTTGCCAAAAGATCAATTAGAGCCAATTATGACCAACAGTGAGAACATCAATAATTTTGGAGCTAATGCTTATGGAAAACCTTGTACTGCTTTAAATATTTTACGCGAAACAGTTATGGGTCGTGAATTATTTGATTTTGCTTTTAAGCAATATTGCACTCGTTGGGCATTTAAACATCCAACTCCAGCTGATTTTTTTAGAACTATGGAAGACGCCAGTGCAGTGGATTTGGATTGGTATTGGAGAGCTTGGTTTTATGATATAGAGCCAGTAGATGTATCTGTTGATTCAGTGAAGGCTTATACCTTAGTTAATAATAAAGAAGTACCCGTAAAAAATGACACGATGAGAATTTACCCTAGAACAAAAGACACATTTGAACCAATTTCTAAAATTAGAAATAAGCAAGAAGGCTTGAAGTTTTTGGTAGATGTAGATACAACCTTACGTGATTTTTATTTTCACTTCAAACCAGAAGTAAAAACAGAAGTGGAGAAAAAAGCAGTTAATCGTAACGAGAATTTAGAAGCGGTAAGTGACTCTGCTTTTGCAAGCATTAAAGGAAAATATAATTACGAAATTTATTTCACCAATAAAGGCGGATGTGTAACACCGTTGATTATACAATGGAATTTTAAAGATGGTACGTCTGAGATTGATAGAGTAAACGCTTATGTGTGGCGCAAGAACGAAAAGAATGTGGTGAAGACTTATGCTAAGAGTAAAGAAGTAGCTTCTATTGTATTGGATCCATATAAAGAAACTGCTGATATTGATGAAAAAAATAATACATGGAATATAAAAGAAGCGCCTAGTCGTTTTGATGTATTTAAAGGCAAAACAGTTGGCCGTGGACAAAGTACTGGTGGAAATCCTATGCAAAAAGCGAAGGAAGGGAAATAGTTTTAATGACTCAACTTCTTAAAATAAGATACTTTCAATTAAAAAGAGATTTAGGTTTTTTATTTTTTGTTATTGTAGCATTAGCGTCAAGTGTTTCTTTTTTAGTATTTAATCATCAAAAACAAATAGGTTTATATGCCGCGGGAATAGTTGTGTATTTGTTTTATAATTTTCATAAAAATCGCAGAGATATTGCTTTTATGACTAAGCATTTTGAGAAGGCTAAATATCAAATGCTTGCAGAGTATCAGTTATTTTTGTTGCCGGTTTCAATACCTTGTTTATTTACCAATTACTGGTACTGCTTTTTTGTTCTACATCTTTTTCTTTTAGTCATTCCATTTTTAAATTTAAAGTCTAAGTATAGTTTTAAATTTAGTTTCATTACCCGTTTTTTTAAGAATGATTATATTTTTATTTCAGGAGTTAGAAGAAATTTAGTTTTATTGATTATCTTGTTTTTATTGGCTTTGGCTCTTAGTCCTTTAAAGTTGTTTCCTTTAGTGGCCTTATTTTTATTTAATAATGTGATGTTTTCTTTTTATGAAGCCAATGAAAGTGTGCAGATGTTACAAGCAACTCAAAAAACACCCAAACAGTTAATGGCCTCTCTTTTAAATTCGGGAGTTAAGAAAATGGTCATCGTTAATTTTCCTATTCTTTTAATAAATTCCATTTTTAATCCAGATTTATGGATGTTTAATATGTATTTTTTTGCGTATAATGTTTTGATATTAGCATCAGTCATTGCCTTAAAATACGAGAGTTATCAATTTAAAATTTCGTCAAGTAATCATCAAATAAAATTAATTGTGATGATATTGGGGTTGTTTATTCCTTATTTATTTCCACTAGCTATTATATTTTACGCACAGTCAAGATCTGGCGCTATTAAAAATTTAAGTCATTATTTAGATGTTGTCAATTAAGGATTTGTCGTTTAGTTATAACCAAGAACCTGTTTTAAAAGAGATTAATATTTCTTTTGAGACCAATCACATTCATGGTATTGTAGGGTTGAATGGAAGTGGTAAAACCACTTTTTTTAATGTGTTAGCAGGATTTTTAATGCCTGACAATGGAACGGTATTATTAAACAATGCTGAGGTTTTAAAGAAAGATATCGCTTATATTGATGCAGAATCTTTTTTCTATCCTAAACTTACGGCTTCAGAATTTTTATCTGTCTTTCCTAAAACTAACAGCAATTTTAATGAAACTGAATTAGTACATATTTTTAATTTACCATTAGATGAGTTTATTGAAAATTATTCTACAGGAATGAAGAAAAAATTGTTGATTATTTCGCAATTAAAACAAGATAAGCAGTTATTCATTTTTGATGAACCCTTTAATGGATTGGATATTGAGTCAAATAAATCATTACAGTATATTATTGAACTATTAAATAAAAAAGGGAAAACGATTTTTATTGCATCACATATTATCGAACCCTTATTTGGATTGTGTCATCAAATCCATCATTTAAAAAATAGACATTTCGCAAAGAGTTATTTACCATCTGATTATGAATTATTGAATAAGGAAGTTTTTGGAGAATTTGATGAACATTTAAAAAACACTTTAAGTCAATCGTTATGAGGCAAATTACCGTATTGTTTTTTTTATTGTCTTTTGTAATTGGATTAGCACAATCTAAAGTTTATACTAAAGAAGATACCTTATTAGGGAGTAATCACTCTTATCGTTCTTGGTGGGATGTAAAATCCTACATGCTTAGTGTAAAACCAGATTTCAAAACAAAAACAATTTTAGGGTCAAATTTTATAGCTTATAATGTGATTTCAGATTCATTGCCATATATAATGCAATTGGATTTACAAGAGCCTATGACTATTGACAGTGTCTATCTTTCTTTAAATGATAAGCCTTATTTAAATTATAAGCAGGAAAAAAATCGCTGGATGATTTCTTTACCTAAACAAGAAAAAGGTGAAGTCGGATTTATCAAGTTGTTTTTTTCAGGTAAACCTAAAGAAGCAAAAAATGCACCATGGGATGGAGGTTGGGTTTGGAGAAAAGATTCACTAGGTAATCCTTGGATGAGCGTTGCTTGTCAAGGCGCTGGCGCAAGTGTTTGGTATCCATGCAAAGATTTGCAAAGTGATGAGCCTGATGATTGTTCAATGTTTATAACGGTTCCCGATAGTCTTGTTGGAGTTGGAAATGGACAACTAATTAAAAAACACGTAGTTCCTTGGCAAAAAGGTTTTGTAACTTATGAATGGGAAATAACTAATCCAATCAACAATTACAATATCATACCATACATTGGAAAATACACATTATTACATGACTCTATTGAAGGAGAAAAGGGAAAATTAATGACTGATTATTGGGTGTTGAATTATCATAAACAAAAAGCTATATCACATTTAAAACCAAATGTTACTAAAACCATTAAATGCTTTGAGCATTGGTTTGGACCTTATCCGTTTTATGAAGATTCTTATAAAATAGTAGAAGCACCTTATTTAGGTATGGAACACCAAAGCAATGTGGCTTATGGAAATTATTATTTAAATGGTTACGCAGGACGAGATTTATCAAACACAGGCTGGGGTTTGAAATGGGATTTTATAGTGGTACACGAAAGCGGCCACGAATGGTTTGGAAATAATATTACAGCTAAAGATGTTGCTGATAATTGGATTCATGAAGGATTTACTTCTTACGCTGAGGTATTATTTACCGAATGTGAATTTGGTAAAGAAGCTGGAAACGATTATTGCGAAGGTGTGAAAAAATCCATTAGTAATGATATTCCGATCATTGGTCAGTATGACGTTCATAAAGAGGGTAGTGGAGATATGTATAACAAAGGAAGTCAAGTTGTACAGATGATTAGGCAAGTGATGAATGATGATGAGAAATTTAGGTTGTTATTAAGAGAACTAAATAAAGTTTATTATCATAAAACAGTATCATCAAAAGAATTAGAATTATTTATAACTACAAATACAGGAATTGATTTTACTCCTTTGTTTAATCAGTATTTACGCACAACTCAAATACCAATTCTTGAATATAAAATTAAGAAGAATAAATTATTATTTAGATATGCTAACTGTATAGAAGGTTTTAATATGCCAGTAAAAATTAAAACCGATAAAGAAATTTTAATCAAACCTACAACTCAATGGCAAACGGTTAATCTAGAAAAGAAATTAAAAACAATTTCTTTAGATAGAAATGTATATGTTAAGTTGGAAAAGGTGAAGTGATATTAGACCTGTCAGGTTTTTAAAACCTGACAGGTCTTTTTTAAAACAATCTTCCTTCAACTGGCCCCGAATGTTCTATTTCATGTTTTAAGAGCCATTCTTTTTTATCAAGTCCCCAAGCGTATCCAGTTAAACTGCCATCCGAACCAATTACTCGGTGACAAGGCACAATAATGGCGATTTTGTTTTTTCCATTAGTTGTTCCAACGGCTCGTATACTTTTTATATCTCCAATTTTGTGAGCTAGCAATGAGTATGTGCAAGTATCTCCATATGGAATTTTATAAACTTCATTCCATACTTTTTGTTGAAAGTCGGTACCTATTTGAAAAATAGGTAAATCAAATTGCAAACGAGTTCCTGCAAAATATTCTTTTAATTGTTTGATACATTCTTTGTTAAGAGGTGAATCTATCATTAGAGCTTCTGTTTCTTTTTCTACAAATAATACAGAGCAAATTTTGTGATTAATACTTTTTATTTGAATTAATCCAATTGGCGAGTGGTAATAGGATATATCAAAAGAATCGTTCATTATTTTAGTGAAACACTATCGGCAATTTTATTGTTTTCACACATTAACGTTCTAGCAGGGAACTTACTATATAATAATAAATCATGAGTTGCAAATAATATGCAACGCCCTTGTTTACTAATATCTAGTAATATTTTCATAATTTCTTCTGAAGTTTCAGGATCTAAATTTCCTGTCGGCTCATCTGCTAAAATAATTTCCGGATCGTTTATTAAAGCACGAGCAATGCTGATACGTTGTTGTTCTCCGCCAGATAATTGAAAAGACATTACTTGTTCTTTACTCTCTAAACCAACTTTTGATAAAACATCTTTTACTCGCATTTTTATTTTCACTTCATCTGTCCAGCCCGTCGCTTTCATCACAAATCTTAGGTTTTCAAAAACATTTCTATCGCTTAATAATTGAAAATCTTGAAACACAATACCTAATTTACGACGCAAAAATGGGATTTCTTTACGTTTTAAGTTGTGTAATTTAAAACCTGCCACTTCTCCAAAGCCTTGAGTCAACTCCAAATCACCATAGATGGTTTTTAATAAACTACTCTTACCACTTCCTGTTTTTCCCAGTAAATACACAAATTCACCTTTGTTTAAGGTTAAATTTAAATTAGTAATCACAGGCACATCACCTTGAAAAATAGTAGCGTCCTTAAATTCAATAACTGAGTCGTTAATCATAGCAAATATTTGTGTTGTGAAGTTAAAGAGTAATCGGTCTCATAAAATCACTTTGTATTTCAAGTTTTAACACAACTGGGTTAATAACTACATAATCAAGACGTTAAGGGCGTTTATTTGTCTGTTATTTTTAAGAGCAGATTTTAATGTGTAAAAGTTGCAGTAATTTTTTAAGAAATTTTATTGTAACCAATTTTTTATATACGATTATATATAACATGATGATTAAAAAATATTTCATAAGCCTTGTATTTCTTATTGTTTCAAGCGTATTGTTTTCTCAAAAAACACAAATTTATTTAGATAAGGATGCTATTTACAAAACAGGTTTAGACTTGTTTGATAAAAAACAATACAATGCGGCACAAAAATCTTTTATAGATTACATGGCCTCTGTTAAAGGAAATTCACTTTTGAAAACAGATGCAGAGTATTATGCAGCAGCTTGTGGTATTGAATTATTTCATAAGGATGGAGAATGGAGAATGAAAGAATTTATTGAACGTCATCCAGAAAGTAATAAAGTAAAGTGGGGATATTTTTATTTGGGTAAATCTAATTTTAGAAAAAAGAAATATGAAGAGTCTATTCAATTTTTAGAGAAAGTTGATATCTATGAATTGAATAAAGAAAATTTGGCAGAACTTTATTTTAAAAGAGGATACAGTTATTTTATCACTGGAAATTTCGAAAAAGCAAAATTAGATTTATTTGAGATTAAAGACGTAGATAATAAATATGCACATCCAGCTTGTTATTATTATTCTCACATCGCTTATCAAGAAAAGAATTATGAAACGGCTCAGCAAGGATTTAATCGTTTACTATCTAACGAAACTTTTGGAATTGTTGTTCCTTATTACATTACTCAAATTTATTTTATACAAGGTAAATTTTCTGAGGTTGTAAAAAATGCCCCAGCGTTATTAGATGATACCTCGCACGTTCAAAAGGAAGGGGAAATTAATCGCATGATTGGAGAATCTTATTTTAACTTAAAAGATTTTGCAAATGCTTTAACTTACTTTAAAAAATCAGAAACTACTGGAGGAGGTTTTAATGCTCAAGGCAGTTATGAGATTGGATATTGCTATTATCAAATAAAGGATTATAAAAATGCTATTGTTAATTTTGAAAAAGCTACAGAAGCCAAAGATAGTTTAGCTCAAAATGCTTGGTATCACCTGGCTGACTGTCATGTAAAAAATAACAGTAAAACTAAAGCACGTAACGCTTTTTATGCAGCGTCGATAACTTCGTTTGACCCTAAAATAACCGAAGATGCTTTGTTTAGTTACGCTAAATTATGTTATGAATTATCATTTGCTCCTTATAATGATGCGGTTGTGGCGTTTCAAAAATACATTTTAGATTATCCTGAATCTACAAGAAAAGCGGAAGCTTACAATTTTTTAGTAAATGTATATTCAACTACAAAAAATTACTCGCAAGCAATTGTATCCATCGAAAAAATTCAGCCACTTGATCCAATTTTAAAAATCACCTATCAAAAACTCATTTATTTTAAAGCAGTTGAATTTTTTAATAATATGGATTTAGATAGTGCCGCTCGTTATTTTAAAAAATCCCTCTCTGTAAATTTCGACAACACTTATAATGCCTTGTCACAGTATTGGCTCGGAGAAATATCTTACATTAAAAAAGATTATGCCACAGCCATTGACACATGGAAAGCTTTTCAATTAAATGAAGGTTCCATTAGTTTAAAAGAGTACGATTTATCTAATTATAATATAGGATATGCCTATTTTCAATTTAAAACTAAAAAAGATTATGAGAATGCAAATATTGCTTTTCGCAAATTTTTATTGACAAAGAATTCATATGACACCAAAAAAATTGCAGATGCTAATATCAGAACGGCTGATAGTTATTTTATGAATAACGTGTATCCTCAAGCAGCTGATTATTATGAAACAGCTATCGCTCTAAATCAAATAGACGTAGATTACTGTATATATCAAAAAGCATTATGTAGTGGCTTATTAAAAAATAATCAAGAAAAAATTAATGATTTAAAATTATTAGCTTCTAAGTATCCAAAATCAAATTATTTAGCCGCATCTATTTTTGAAATGGCTGAAACATACAGTAAAGATTTGGGAGACGGAGATAATGCGATTGTATACTATCAAAAAATACTCGATAATTATCCTAATTCATCTTATGTAAATTCTTCATTAGCAGGAATTGGTTTGGTACATTATAATAAAAAGGAAGATGATAAAGCTTTTTCTTATTTTGATCAGATTGTAAAAAAAGATCCGAAGAGTTCTGAGGCAAGAGAAGTATTGCCAATGATTAAAAAAATATTTGAAGCTCAAGGTAAAATTGATGAAATGGCGGCATATTTTAATTCAGTTGGTAACCCATTAAATACAACAGAATTAGAAACTTCATTATATGATGCAGCTAAAGAAGCATATTACAATCAAAAGAATTGTGACTTAGCTATGGCTAAATTAGAAAGCTACATTAATAAGTATCCTGAAGGTAAATACATTTCGGAAGCTCATTTTTGTTATGCTGAGTGCGCTTACAATAATAGTCAGTATGAGAAAGCGCAGCCATCATATCAATATATCGTTAACAAATCAAGAGGTATTTATTCAGAAACATCTTTATTAAAATTGACTTACATTCTTTATAAAGATAAAAAGTATGAAGAGGCATTACCATTGTATCAAAAATTAGAAGAATATGCCGAAACACCTTCAAATAAATTAAGTGGCAGAATAGGAGCCATGCGAAGTGCCTTTAATTTGAAGCAATTTGAAATTGCTCTAGACTTTGCAATTAAAGTTTTAAATACAGAGAAAATTACACCTCAACAAACTAATGAAGCAAAATACGATAAAGCGAAATCAATGTTTGAATTGGGTCGTTTTGATGATGCCTTATTGGAATTTAAAGCCATTCATAAATCTGCTAAAAATATTACAGGAGCCGAAGCTTTGTATCATATTGCAAAAATTCAGTTAGCAAAACAGGATTATACGGCAGTTGAAAAAACCATCACCACACTAGTTGGTTACGAATACTCAAACGATGATTGGAATACAAAAGGCTTATTGTTATTGGCTGATTCATACATTGCTAAAGGTGACGATGCGGATGCAGAGCTTATGTTACAAACAGTAATTGATGGTAAACCAAGACAAGAGTATGTGGATGAAGCAACAGATAAGTTAGCGAAATTAAATGCTAAAAAAGCGGCACGTATGATTTCAGAACAAACACCTACTAGCGATATGAAGATTGAATTTAAGGAGTCGAAAGGTGATAAAGATTTATTCGATCAATTGTATGACGCGAAAATAGACTCTTTAAAAAATAATAATTAAACGAATTTCAGTATATATACTATGAGAGAAACTAAACAATATAATAGCGATACTATTCTTTCGTCTAGAAAGTATGGTAATTCGTTTATGTATGAGCAAGAACAGCAAACTCAAAAACGCAGAATTAAAAAGCTTCAATGGTTTTTTGTACTCATTCTTATATTTGGATATATCGCTGCTACATTAGCTCAAACGGGTGGTATGAAGGATATTGAACTAAAGGCCACAAGTGAATTTGAGCCTACAATAAAAGATGCGGTTAAGTTAGGAGATTTGCCAGAAATTAAAGATACGGTAAAAAAAATCGCTAATATTAATTATGGAATTGCTTCCACTCCTTTGGTTTCAAAATATGAAGTGATTCCTATTGATGCGGCTAAAATGCAAAATGAACCATTATCAAAATTATATCGTTCATTATTAAAAGTTGGTATGGGAACATACACAACACCTTATGGAGAATTTTGGATTAATAGCTTAAGAACTCGCGATGTAGCTTATGGAGCTCATATTAAACACATATCATCGGCTTCTCATTTAAAAGATGTGGGTTACAGTGGATTTAGTGATAATGAAGGAGAAGTATTTGGTAAGAAATTTTATAAAAAACATACTTTATCGGGCGAGTTTAACTACAAAAGAAATGTTGTTCGTTTTTATGGTTATGATACTACTGAAAATAAGTTGTCGAAAGATTATACAAAACAGCGTTATCAGTTATTTGAGCCGGTTGTTAAATTACAAAGTCATTATACAGACAGTTCAAAGATTAATCATTTGATAAAGCTAGGTTACCATAATTTAACGGATATCTACAATGTTGCCGAAAATAATATTAAGTTAAATACAGTGTTTAATACATTCATTAATAAAGAACGTTTGTTTGTAGCATTTGACGCTGATTTCTACAATCATAAAATACCTAACGACACATTTAATGATATCATTGTAAAACTGAATCCTTATTTTGAAACACATGGAAAAAAATGGATGGTTGACATTGGATTGTCAGCAACGGTAGATGCATTTTCTGGAGAATCAGCTAAGTTTTATTTTCATCCCCAACTAAATGCTCAGTTTGATGTGTATGAGAGCATTATTATACCTTACGCAGGAGTTAATGGAGGTTTACAAAAAAACTCTTTAAGAAGTTTGTCTAACGAAAATCCATTTATTGGTTCTACCCTTAATTATAAAAATTCGAATACTAAAATTAATTTATTTGGAGGATTAAAAGGTAATTTGAGTTCGAAGATGAGTTATGATGCTAAAGTAAGCTATAGTATCGTAGATAGCATGCATTTTTTTGTTGTAGATTACACTAAAAATGGCACATTAGATAACCAATATAAAGTGATTTACGATAATACGAATCTGCTTAATGTATCTGGGCAAGTTAAATATCAGTACAAAGAAAAAATACATTTTATAGCTAAAGGAAACTATAACATGTATAAGACAAAAAATCAAACACGTGCTTATCATAAGCCTGATTTTGATTTAACGTTTTCAACGGTATATAATTTAAAGAGTAAAATTATCCTAAAAGGAGATATTTATGTCATTGGAAATCAATTTGCTTTAACGAAGATATCTGATGCTAGTTTTAATTATACCACAGAACCAAAGTTAATGAAAGGTATTGTAGATGTTAATTTAGGAGCAGAATACCGTTACAGTAAAATGCTGTCTTTCTTTGTAAACTTTAATAATATTGCCAATACACGTTATTATCGTTGGGAAAAATACCCTAGCCAACGTTTTAATTTAATGGCTGGATTAACGTTTATTCCTTTTTAGTTTTTACAGTAGTATGTTGTTTAAAAGCTCTATCATTTCGTGATAGAGCTTTTTTTTATTAGTGTTTAGTGTCTTCTTCCTCATCTTTTAAAGTTGGTGATCGTAATTCAACCGGTTCATGTTGTTTTCTTACTTTTAAATTAATTAACTCCACTGTAAATGAGAATGCCATCGCGAAATAAATATAACCTTTAGGGATTTCTATTTTATCAACATGCACACCTTCAACCACTAATAATACGGCAATTAAAACTAAAAAGGATAGAGCCAATACTTTGAAGGTTGGATGCTTATGAATAAAGGCAGAAATTCTTGGAGCAAAATAAAACATAACAGCCATGCTAATAATAACAGCAATCATCATAATAACGATATTGTTAGCCATCCCAATAGCAGTAACAACACCATCAATACTAAATACCATGTCTATTAATATCATTTGAATAATAATGGATTTAAAAGGTGCTGGTTTCTTTTTTTCTTTATCTAATTCTTCATCAGGGTCTTCGCCTTCTAATTTATTATGTATTTCAAGGGTTGAGTTTACTAGTAAAAATAAGCCTCCTGCCAACATGATTAAATCTTTTAAGGCAACTGAATGGTTAAAGATGGTGAATAACTCCTGTTCTCCTTTTATTAAATAACCTAAAATAAATAGGAATAATAAACGCATGACAATACCTGTAATCATCCAAATCAAGCCAGCTTGTTTAGTTTTGCTTTTATCTAATCGACTTAAAACAATTGAAACAAATATGACATTATCAATGCCTAAAAGTATTTCCATTAAAGTTAATGGTATTAAACTAAGTAGTGCTTCGGTAGAAAATATATCTGACATCATTATTTTTTTAGAGTATAAAAGTAGGAATAAAAAACAGTGAAATTATTGACTTATTTTCCGAAAATAGGATATTGCAAATCGGCAAATTTTTTGATAATTTTTTTATGTTTTTATGTGATATTTTTATCAACATTTGTTAGTAAAATCATGGAAATAAATTGCCCAAAAACCCAATAAAATCGCTATATTTAAGAATTATATACTTAACAAGAAGATCTAAGAATTTATGGAAGAAAATACAGCGATTGACAAGACGAATTACGGTGCCGATAACATTCAAGTATTAGAAGGATTAGAAGCGGTTAGAAAAAGACCAGCCATGTATATTGGTGATATTGGTGTAAAAGGTTTACATCATTTAGTGTATGAGGTAGTCGATAATTCTATTGATGAGGCATTAGCTGGCCATTGTGATCAAATAACAGTTACTATTTTAGAAAGCAATGGAATTCGTGTA
This sequence comes from Bacteroidia bacterium, assembly GCA_044238845.1. Classification (GTDB taxonomy): domain Bacteria; phylum Bacteroidota; class Bacteroidia; order B-17B0; family Aurantibacillaceae; genus UBA4416. Next base: position 9,751 of record JBIICN010000019.1, on the reverse strand, counting down.
AAAGATAATGGTCGTGGTATTCCTACTGGCATTCATCCAAAATTGGGCGTTAGTGCTTTAGAAGTTGTAATGACTGTTTTGCATGCAGGTGGTAAATTTGATAAAGATACCTATAAAGTGTCTGGAGGTTTGCATGGAGTAGGGGTAAGTTGCGTTAATGCATTATCCGATCCTTTAATTGCAGAGGTTCATGGTAGAGATGGTAAAATTACGATGCAGGAGTTCAGAAAAGGAATTCCTCAATACCCAGCAAAGGTGGTTGGCGACACAACAGATAGAGGTACTATTGTGACTTTTCAGCCCGATTTAAGCATTTTTACCGTTGGGGAATATAATTATGCCACTTTAGCTAATCGTATGCGAGAATTAGCCTTTTTAAATAAAGGTATTACTATACATTTATTAGATGATCGTCAAAAAGATGAAAATGGTGTTTCGTACTCAGAAACTTTTCATAGCGAAGGTGGGTTAAAAGAATTCGTTCAATACATCGATGGAGGTAAAGAAAAATTAATGGATGACGTGATTCACATTGAAGGTGAGAAAAACGGCATTCCAGTGGAAGTGGCGATGTTATACAATCATTCTTATAGTGAAAGTATTCAGAGTTATGTCAATAATATTAATACACACGAAGGCGGTACCCACTTAGCTGGTTTCCGAAGAGGTTTAACTCGTACATTAAAAAGCTACGCCGAGAAAAATGGTTTATTTAAAAATATTAAATTCGAAATTAGTGGAGATGATTTTAGAGAAGGTTTAACAGCAGTTGTATCTGTTAAAGTTCAAGAACCTCAATTTGAAGGGCAAACAAAAACTAAATTAGGAAATAGCGAAGTTACTGGAGCAGTTGATTCTGCAATTAGTGAAGCATTAGGTAATTACTTAGAAGAAAATCCGAAACAAGCACGTTTAATTGTTGATAAAGTTGTTTTAGCAGCAACGGCTCGTCATGCAGCTCGTAAGGCTCGTGAAATGGTTCAACGTAAATCTGTGATGTCTGGTTCTGGTTTACCAGGTAAATTAGCAGATTGTGCAAATAACGATCCAATGGCTTGTGAGTTATTTTTAGTAGAGGGTGATTCAGCGGGTGGAACAGCTAAACAAGGTCGTAACCGTGATTTTCAAGCAATTTTACCATTAAGAGGTAAAATCTTAAATGTTGAAAAAGCATTAGAATATAAAATTTACGAGAACGAAGAGATTAAAAATATATTTACAGCTTTAGGTGTTTTCCGTGGTACTAAAGAAGATGACCGTGCATTAAACATGGAGAAATTACGTTACCATAAAATTGTGATTATGTGTGATGCCGATGTAGATGGTTCTCACATTACCACGTTAATTTTAACGTTCTTCTTCCGACATATGAGAGAATTAGTTGAGAAAGGTCATGTGTATATTGCGGCGCCTCCATTATATTTGGTGAAAAAAGGAAAAGACCAAGTGTATTGTTGGAATGAAACAGATAGAGCAGAACAAGTAAAAATATTAGGCGGAGATAAACCGGAAAGCGTAAACATTCAACGATATAAAGGTTTAGGAGAGATGAACGCTATTCAGTTATGGGAAACAACATTAGATCCCGCTACTCGTACATTACGTCAGGTAAATATTGATAGTGCTGCAGAAGCGGACCGTGTATTTGCCATGTTAATGGGTGATGAAGTTCCTCCACGCAGAGAGTTCATTGAACAGAATGCGAAGTATGCAAAAATTGATGCGTAAAATTAGTTAATGAACCATTGAATTGGACAATTAAAGAGTTAAATAAATAATATTTTAAATTCCTTTCAATAACTTTAACTATAAAATATTAAAACTAAAACAAATCAACAATTTTATAAATCTATAACCCAACAATTAAAATGACAAAAGTATCAGTTATCGGCGCTGGAAATGTAGGCGCAACATGTGCAGAATATATTGCACAAAGAAGAATTGCTAGTGAAGTAGTAATTTTAGACATTAAAGAAAATTTTGCAGAAGGTAAAGCATTAGATTTAATGCAAACAGCTTCTTTAAATGGTTTCAATACTCGTATTAGCGGAAGCACTAATGATTATGCTAAAACAGCTGGTTCTGATGTAGTAGTTGTAACTTCAGGTATTCCTCGTAAACCAGGTATGACTCGTGAAGAGTTAATTGGTATTAATGCAGGAATTGTAAAAACAGTAACTGAAAACGTTTTAAAACATTCTCCAAATGCTGTAATTATTATCGTATCTAATCCAATGGATACAATGACTTACTTAGCATTAAAAGGAAGTAATTTGCCTAAAAACCGTATCATTGGTATGGGTGGTGCTTTAGATAGCGCGCGTTTCAACTGTTACTTATCTCAAGCATTAAATGCTCCTGCTAGTGATGTACAAGGTGTAGTTATTGGTGGACATGGTGATACAACTATGATTCCTTTAACTCGCTTAGCAACTCATAACGGTGTGCCAGTTTCTCAAACATTAGATGCTGATAAATTGAAAAAAATCGCTGCTGATACAATGGTTGGTGGTGCTACATTAACTGGTATGTTAGGAACTTCTGCATGGTATGCGCCAGGTGCAGCAGTTGCAACAATCGTTGATAGTATTTTAAACGATCAGAAAAAATTAATTCCTTGCAGCGTATTGTTAGAAGGAGAATATGGTCAATCTGATATTTGCATGGGTGTTCCTGTAATTATTGGTAAAAACGGTTGGGAAAAAATCGTTGACTTTAAATTAAATGACGAAGAAAAAGCATTATTTGCAAAAAGTGCAGATGCTGTAAGAGCTATGAATAACATATTATCTACTGTTACTCCAGCTTAATAATAAATTAAGTATTTAAAAAGCGCTAGTATATTTACTAGCGCTTTTTTATTTATGATTCATCTTGTTATTATTTCAACATCCCCTTTAATTTTTCAATCGTATAATCAATTTCTTCTTTAGCGGTGTATTTGCAAAACGAAAAACGTACCGAAGCACGTGATACATCTGCACCAATGCCTCTTAATACGTGTGAGCCTTGGTTGCTGCCACTGCTACAGGCGCTTCCGCCACTAGCCGCAATACCGGCAATATCTAAATTAAACAATAACATTTCGGCATCTGGGTGAGCAGGAAAACGACAATTTAAAACTGTGTATAAACTTTTTTCATTTGATATTTCGCCATTAAATTCAATGCCTGGAATTTCCTTTTCTAATTGCTCTCTCATGTAGTTTTTTAATCCTTGAATGTGAGCAATATGTTCGTTCATTTCGGCATAACAAATTTCTAAAGCTTTTGCTAAACCTATAATACCCTGTGTGTTTTCGGTGCCTCCACGCATGTTACGTTCTTGCGCGCCACCATGTATCATTGGTTGAATTTTAATAGTATGATTTACATATAAAAAACCAACACCTTTTGGTCCGTGGAATTTATGTGCTGCGCAAGTAATAAAATGAACTTTAATTTTTTGTAAATCCATTGGGTAATGTCCCATAGTTTGTACCGTATCGCTATGAAAAATAGCATCATACTTTGCGCAAATTTCACCCACTTTTTCTAATGGAAGTAAAGTTCCAATTTCATTATTAGCGTGCATTAAAGAAACAAATGAACGTTCGTTGTTTTTTAATAACTCTTCTAAATGGTTTAAATCAATATTTCCTTTGGCATCAACATTTACCCAGCTTAATTTGATTTTACCTTCTTTTTCTAAAACTTGTAACGTATGTTCTACTGCATGATGCTCAATTTTACTGGTAATCGCATGCTTAATACCTAAAGAATGAATACTTTGATTGATTGCCATGTTATCTGCTTCTGTACCACCAGAAGTGAAAAATATTTCAGCAGGAGCAACATTAAGTAATTTAGAAACGGTTTTACGAGCTACTTCAATTGCAGAGCGTGTTTTACGACCAAAGGCATGAATAGACGATGGATTTCCGTATTCTTCGCGCATGTATGGTAACATCGCTTCTAATACGTTTTCATCTAATTTGGTAGTTGCTGCGTTATCTAAATATACTTTCATTTTGTCAGTGGTTGAATAGGTGAATTAAAGAATGGTTGATTTAATCTTAATTCATAATCGATATTTCTTTATTTTTTGGAAGTTCGTAATTGTAATTAATTATTAATTTAAAGAATAATATGATTAAATATCTTTTTACTCTTTACTTCAATAATTCTCTATCTCACTAATTTTTTATAATCTCCTTAATATCTTCAATTATTTTTTTTGCTAAAGCATCAGCGGTACTCATACTTTCACTCTCACTGTAAATTCTGATAATGGGTTCAGTATTTGATTTACGTAAATGAACCCATTCTTTATCAAATTCAATTTTTACACCATCTACTGTATTTACTGGTTGTTTAGCGTATTTTTCTTTCACACTTACTAAAACTTTATCTACATCAATTTCGGGAGTTAATTCAATTTTATTTTTAGAGATGTAGTAATTAGGAAAAGACTTACGTAACATAGACGTAGTTTTTCCGAACTTTGCTAAGTGCGTTAAAAAGATAGCAACCCCAACTAAAGCATCACGGCCATAATGAATTTCTGGTAGAATCACACCGCCATTTCCTTCTCCTCCAATAAGAGCATTGGTAGATTTCATCATGTTAACCACATTCACTTCTCCAACTGCTGAAGCTGAGTAAGTGCCTCCCATTTTTTCTGTTACATCTCTTAATGCTCGAGTAGAGGATAAGTTAGAAACTGTGTTTCCACCTTTATGATATTGTAATACGGCATCCGCTACTGCTACTAAAGTATACTCTTCTCCAAACATTTCACCGTCTTCGCAAACTAAAGCTAAACGATCCACATCTGGGTCAACACTGATACCCACATCAGATTTTGTTTTTACAACTGCTTCTGATAAATCTCTTAAATGTTCAGGTAATGGCTCAGGATTATGAGCAAAATGTCCTGTAGGTTCGCAATGAATTTTATGTATGGTTTTAACACCTAAAGCCTCTAATAACATGGGAATAACAATTCCTCCACTAGAGTTAACGGCATCAACCGCTACTGAGAAATTCGCTTTTTTAATCGCTTCCACATCTACATAAGGTAATTGTAAAACTTTGTCAATATGAATTTGCAATAAATCATCACGTTGCTCATAAGTACCTAATTGATTCACGTCGCTATACGTAAAATCTTCTTTATCAGCTAGTTCTAGGATGTATTTACCTTCACTATCGCTAATAAACTCACCTTTATTATTTAATAATTTTAGGGCATTCCATTGTTTTGGATTGTGGCTTGCCGTTAAAATAATACCACCATCAGCATTTAATTCGGTTACTGCCACTTCAACAGTTGGAGTTGTGCTTAAACCTAAATCGATGACGTTAATTCCTAAGCCAACTAAAGTGCCACAAACAATGTTATTTACCATTTGCCCTGATAAACGGGCATCGCGACCAATAACTACAGTTATCTTTTTATCAGCAGCGATGACTGAGCCTGTCGAAGTCGAGCTTGTCGAAACTATCCAGCTACCATAAGCAGAAGCAAATTTTACAATATCTAAAGGGCTTAATCCATCACCTGGTTTACCACCAATGGTTCCTCTTATTCCTGAAATACTTTTTATTAAAGTCACGTTAATTTTTATTTATAGTCGCACAAATATAATATTAGCCTTCACACTTAAAGCAACTAGTTTTCTACAAAATACACTATTTTTTGTTCAAAATTAAGCCCTAAAATGTATTTTTTAACCTTAAATTTGTATTTATTATTATTTAGAAGTTTTTGTATGAGTGAATTTGAAGGAGATGGATTAAGCAACCAAGATTTCGAAAAAAGTTTAAAGCGATTTGAGGATATGATTTCTTCTGGAAATCAGCAATTTTTTGATGCTGACGAATTAGAAGAAATTATTGATTATTATATGCAATGGTTTAATTTAGAGTTAGCCAAAAAAGCACTTGACTTTGCTTTAGATCATTATCCTTATTCATCAAGCCTAAAAATTAAATTAGCACAGTTTTTATCATCTCAGCATAAAACCCACGAAGCTTTAAATTTATTAAATGATGTAGAGCAGGTAGAAAGTAGCAATAGCGAATTGTATATGACTCGTGGGTACATATATAGCCAAATGGGATTGAGTGAGCAAGCCGTTGAAAATTATAAAAAAGCATTGCCTTTGTCCGAATACAAAGATGAAGTATATGTAGCCATAGGAATTGAATTTTTAAATGATGATAAGGCAGATGACGCTTTGTATTATTTAAAGAAAGCCATTAAAGTTAATTCTGATAATGATGTGGCTTTAAATGAACTATCCTTATGCTTTGAAATGACAGGTAAAAGCGAAGAAGCCATTTCTTTTTACGAAAATTATATAGAAGAAAAACCATACAATCATTTTGCTTGGTTTAATTTAGGGATTAGTTACAATCGTTTAAGTTTGTTTGAAAAAGCCATTGATGCATACGATTATGCCATTGCTATTAAAGATAATTTTTCGTCGGCCTATTTTAATAAAGCTAATTCAATGGCTCAACTAGATAGATATGCTGAGGCTATTGAAGTTTATCGAGAAACCTTTAAACACGAAGAACCAGATGCTAGTACCTATTATTACATTGGCGAGTGTTACGAAAATTTAAATCAATACGAAGAAGCTTTAGTAAACTATAATAGAGCCATTAAATTAGATGCCGCTCATGCGGATGCTTGGTTAGGGATTGGTATTGTATTAGATTATCAAAACAGAATTACCGAAAGCATCCATTATATTAAAAAAGCTATTGAAATTAACCCAAATATGCCAGAGTATTGGTATGTGTTTGGAGAGGTTCAACATAAATTAGGATTTTTAGAAGAAGCGGCTTCAGCCTATCAACGTGTGATAGAATTAGGGTATGAAGAATTTGATATTTACATTGATTATGCAAAATTATTGCATGATGCCGAATATTATAAAGACTGCGAAAAAGTATTAGCAGAAGGCATTCAAAAATTTCCAGATGCACCTGAATTGTATTACCGCATGAGTGGTTTGCAAATGGAACTAGGAAGAAAACAAGAAGGATTAGCGTTTTTAGAACATGCCCTTGAAATGGATTACGATAAACACTCCGACTTATTAGAATATTTACCCATATTAGAAACAGATGTTGCCGTCATGCAACTGATACAATCATTTAAAAATAAACCGTTATAAATTAAGTACTATGTTAAAATACAATGTAAATTTATCCCATATACCCGAACGCACTGAAAGACCAAGAAATAGTGGTTTAACAATGGTAATGGATAAAGGTATTTCATTAAGACACGCCGAAGATTTTGTGGAAAGCTACGCAGATTATGTGGACTTTGTGAAGTTAGGATTTGGAACCTCCGTGATGTCGAAGAATGTAAAAGAAAAAATTAAATTATATAAGCAAGCGGGTATTAAAACGTATTTAGGTGGTACTTTATTTGAAGCATTTGTGGCTCGTGGTAAGTTTGATGAGTACCAAAAATTTATTGATTCTTATGGTTTAGATACCGCAGAGGTAAGTGACGGAAGTATTAATATGGATCATGATAGTAAGTGTCAATTTATTAATACCTTATCAAAAAACTTCACCGTGTTATCAGAAGTTGGTTCAAAAGAAGAAGGGATTATTATTCATCCCGCAAAATGGACGAGCATGATGAAAGCGGAGTTAGAAGCCGGTTCATTTAAAGTAATTGCAGAAGCAAGAGAAAGTGGCACCGTTGGTATTTTTCATAAAAACGGAAGCGCTCATTCGATGTTAATTACTCGTATAACCAGTAAAATCAAGGTAGAAGATATTATTTGGGAAACTCCTCAAAAATCGCAACAAGTTTACTTTATCAATTTATTTGGGGCTAATGTAAACGTTGGAAATATTAGTGTGGATGATGTGATTCCATTAGAAACATTACGTATTGGTTTACGTGGCGATACTTTCTTTAATTACTTACCAGAAGGTACCAAAGAAAAAACGTTTTAATGAGAGCATTACATTATTTATTTGCATTGTGTTTTATTGGCGGAACAATTAGTTCTCAAGAGGTATTTCCATCTAATACATTTGTGAAAACATGTGTTCATGACGAAATATGTTTTGCAAATCAAAACTCCTCTTTTATGTTTTATAATGAAGCTAATAGTGAATTTTATTTGGTGATAGATTTTGCAAAGTTTAAAACTGGAGTGGATAGTTTAGATACTTGGTTAGATGATTTAGACGATACGAAGTTTGTTTTTAAAGGAGTATTGAATTCAGATAGATTGCCGGCATTAAGTAATCACGGTTATAAAACACTTCATATAAATGGTAATGTAACGTTTAATAGCGTTATACATACATATAGTATTGATTTAGTATTGTTTAAAATTTCGTCAGATGGAATTTTATACAGAAATACTGGAAATGATTATTATGACAAAATCAGAAGTAACTTGCAAATATCATTTAAACCAAAAGAATTTAAGTTAGATAAAAAACCTCACCATCTTAAAAAAACAATTTCTATTAATATTGGTAGTGGTTACATTAACCAATTAAAACCAGGAATGGAAAAATTTATTGAAAACTAACATTTTAAAAATATAATTATGAAAGAAATAACCGTACAAGAATTAAAGCAATTAATTGACGAGAAAAAAGATTTTCAATTAATTGATGTTAGAGAAGAATACGAATTTGATGAAGCCAATATCAAAGGCGAATTAATTCCAATGGGCGAAGTAATGGATAACATAGATAAAATAGCAAAGGACAAACAAGTGGTAGTTCATTGCCGCAGTGGCAAACGTAGTGCCACTGTTATTGGCGCTTTAGAAAGCCAGCATGGTTTTACAAACTTATACAACTTAAAAGGCGGTATTTTAGCTTATATCGACGAGATAGGATTGTAATTTAAGTTGTTAGAGAGAAGTTGTTTGTTATTTGAATGGCTTAACTCTAATTTTTTTCAAGTAACCAAAAACTCAACTCAAAAAACACATAATATTTATGATTGAATTATTTAAACACATTTTACATTTAGATTTTGATTGGTTATTTGCCAATTTTGGAACAGCTATTTACATTGTTTTATTTTTGGTTATTTTTATTGAAACAGGTTTAGTGGCCATGCCTTTTTTACCAGGCGACTCTCTTTTATTTACGGCAGGGTTATTTGCACGTACAGGGCATTTAAATATGTCGTATTTATTGATTTTATTATTTATTGCCGCCGTGTTAGGTGATAACTGTAACTATTGGATTGGTAGAAAAATAGGCATCAAGATTTTTGACCTTAAATTAAAGGGTAGGGTATTAGTAAAAAGAGAATACTTAGATAAAACCCATTTGTTTTTTGAAAAGCATGGTACTAAAGCTATCATCATGGCACGTTTTGTTCCATTCGTAAGAACCTTTGCTCCATTTGCAGCTGGTGTTGGCGAAATGAACTATAAAAAATATTTAGCTTATGATGTATTAGGTGGTGCTTTATGGATTGGTGGTTTAACTACAGCTGGTTATTTATTAGGTGAAGTAGAATTCATCAGAAAACACATTGATTTAGTTTGCCTTGGCATTATTGGTTTATCGGTATTACCAATTTTAATTACGATGGTAAAGAATAAGATGAGTAGTAAAGCTTAATACTATCAGTGAAATAAAACAAAAAGGAGCGAAATTAGACTGCCCCCAAAAAGTTAGACACTTAATGGGGGCTTTTTTATGTTTAAAAGAAACAAGTACAATTACAAGTATAGATTTAACTGCGTAGAAGCAGTTTT
>JBIICN010000057.1:0-19556 GCA_044238845.1 Bacteroidia bacterium | reverse complement strand
ATTATATCTCTAATAACTAAATCTGAAAATAATTTATAAATCGGCGTTTTATATTCTTCAAATGAAGATAGAGAGAATAATGAAGGGAAATAATTAGCACATAGGTTTAACGAATCATAAAATGGACTTAAGATATCAGTAATATTCTCTTCGCTACCTGTTAGTGGAGTTTTATTTTTTAAAAGATCAAATATAGTGTTATAACTATTTTGTGTTTTTAAAAAACCTAAGCCCTTAATTAAGCAAATTTGCATATAGCTGCTATCTTCATAGTAATTATAAAGTGATTTGTAAACGGGAATTATTGTCTCATCTTCTAAAGTGCCTCCATTGACTAATAACATTGCTCTTGTTTCCTCATCCAATTTTAAAAATTCAGGAGTTTGAATAAAGGCAATTACTTGTTTTGAGAATTTTTTATCAATAATAGTAGACGATAAAGACTGCTTAGCAGCGTATTTTAAGGTTGTGTCGGTCGACATTAAATCTTTGAAAAGAGTAGGAACTTTGTTTTCAAAAATAGGTTTTGTAAATACTGTATCTTTATGTTTAAATGATTTTAAGAAGGTTTCTGTCCATCCTGTTGTTCCAATAGTTGAGTCGCATACAGCAGATAAACAAAATAATAACCCCTCTTTTAAAATATATTTTCTTTTAATAATGTTTGAGCAAGCTGAATCTTTTAAAGTTAATTCTAATGCTTGAGTATTTCCTACCTTAGTAAAAACAGGTTTGGTAACGATGAAGCTATTATTGGATTGAATTCTTTCTCTTAAGTCTTTCCAAAAGATGGTTGAATCTCTGTAATCATAATCATTATATTTTTCGTAATCAATGTTTACATGTTCACCTGAAGAAGGAGAATAATACGATTTTGATTTAGACTCATAGTTAAATGAATTACTAATTAATTTCTTATCCTTTTCTTTTTGAATGTCAGAATAGAAACTCGTTAAAGCCTCTTGAAGTTGGTTTCGATCTTCTGGAACGATTTCATCAATTACTGTAAACGCAAAATCGTCATCAGTAATTTTTTTTAGTTCGTTTATGTGTTTAAAATCTGTAATTTTAAAGGAGTTTAAATAGGCTGTAGGTTTTGGATTAGATCCATTTACCATTGAGTAAACAAAATAATAGTGTACACCTTTAATAAACAATTTAGCATACATTGTTTTATGTAAATTACTATTTACTCCCGAAAAATTAATACATGGTAAATTTTGTTCTCTTGTTAATTCTCTGTTTATACTTACTGTATAGTTGAAATTTTTTAACGCATTATTACATAGTATGTTTAATTCAAAAGTGTCTTCCTCTAAATAATTATAATCATGATAGGTATAATGCATAATGCCATAGGTGTTTTTTGTTTTTGTATCATAGGCTACTAATTCTTCTGCTAAACCTTGTTCTCCAGTTCTTTTGTTACTATTGTATTTGTAAATTGGAGGAATTGTAACATTAAATCCTTTGGTAGGAGGAGAAAATGTCATGTCGTTTTCAGTCTTCTTTGGTAAGAATTTAATGGAAGTAAAAAAACGGTTCGCTTCTGGACCATTCACGTATTCGCCTTTGCCACTCATTTTAAAAACAATCATTTCATCTTCAGTAAAATAAAGTTGGTAGCGCTGAAAATCTCCACGTTTTGTTCTATTAACAATATCTAATCCTTTGGTACCTGTAGCACTTACAATATTTTTTTTAGAAACAATTTTACCTGGAATACTTTCGTATAATAAACTGTCTATTCTCGAAATCATTTGATCGGTTGAATAATTACTCATGGAAGCATACGTTAATTGACGTGCAATCACATAGTACGATCCATTGGCCATATCGGTGGTTAATGAAAATGAATAGCCTTTCATATTAGCAATGTTTACTGGCTCTTCATACACATCATACGAGTATAATGAATCTTTTGAAACGAATGTTTTTACTGGCCATTTTTTTACAATAGCTTCAATTTTATCTTTTTGTTTAATTCCTTTTTTTGTAGCAATATTAGAAACGGGACGAACTTTATAACCCATTTTTCTAAGCATTTCTATCACACCATCTTTTCCGGGTAAGTGAGCTGCACCAATACCAGCAAATAAACTTCCTGTTTTACTAACCGAATCAATGTTGTGCGCTAAAATTACATTGCGGTCGACGATTAAATATTTTTGAGTGTTTTTTGTAGAATAGGTTAATTGAGATAAACTATCAATGGCATCTAAATCGCCCGAACGGTAAGCATCATTAATTAGGTTTTGAACTTTATAAAAATCGATTTTACTTTTACTTTCGTCATATACTTCGTTTGGATCTCTCACGCTACTTTTAGTAGCCATTACTAACGACTCTTTAAAATCCTCGAGGCTTACGATGTTTTTTTCTAATTTAGAACCTGCTTTGTATATAAATAAGTCGATATAAGTCGATTCTTCCTGATCATTTTTATTATTGTTATTTCTATATAATAAACTATTTATAATATCTGGATCGTTTGATAAAATGTCGAAATAGCGTTTATTATCAGGTAGTTCAATTTTAAACGCATCTTTGTAAAAATCAGCATTGGCATAAGTGTTTGGATTATTTAATTGTTCTAACAAGCCAATAGTTTTCATATTTTTTAACCATTGATCAGGATTAGATTCTAATCCAACAGTATTGACATTTGTTAATGCTACAAAAAATGAGTCGGATAGGTGATAGGCCAATTTGCTACTCACATGCATGGTGCCATATAAGTAGGATGGTTTGGTTAAACCGTTACCTGTAATTTCCCATAATAAGCTAGGGTACTTTTTTTGTGCTTGTATATTAAGAAACGTTATCATAATTAATACGATAACGATAGATTGTTTTAATCTAGAAAATATTGATAGCATAAAATGAAATTTAGTACAAGAGAAAGATACAAAAAAACTTTATTATTATAATGTGCTTTTTATAAAAAGCTACAAGCAGGAGTGAAGCTTCTATTCTTTAAAATCCCAGTTAATTATTCTAAAAACAACTCGTTGATTTTTTAGATGTAGTGCAGCTTTTTCTTCATTAGTTTTCGCTTTTTTTATAACATTATCTTTTATTAGCAGCTTATGGTTTCCCCAACTTTTGGTCATTAATCTATTTCTATTTATTCCTTTTGCAATTAATATTTCTTTAATTACTTGAGCTCTATATAAAGCAAGTTGCTCATGATTTTTTTCAATAGTAGAAGCATGTCCAAGTAATTCGATAATTACTGTTGGATTTTCTTTCAATGTTTGATATAGAAAAATTATTGCATCTTTCAGATGTCCATATCTAGTCGAATCAATTTTACTTAACGAATCATTACAACTTATAATAGAATTTGTATTAAATAAAATGGCTGAAAAATCAAGGCCACCACATGATACAGGTGTTAAGTCAAAGTCCTTTATATAAATGACTCCTGTTTTCAACTCTATCTTGCCAATGTCTTTATTAGCTAGAAATCCATACCTAAATGATTTGGATTTTGTTATTTTATTTGTAATTATGGAAACAGTGCAAGTTGATGGTTCATCTATTTGGAATTTAAATTCATATTTTCCAGAGGTATCTGTTTTTTGTTCAAAGGAATAACCGCCTTTTAATTTTAAAGTAATAATCGCATTTTCAACATTCTCATTGTTTGAACTAGATAATACCCTACCAGCAACTGTTACAAAATTATCCTGTGCAATAAAATTATAGTTAATTAAAAATATGATAATACAAGACAGTAATCTCATATAAGGTAATTTTAGTTCTGACTAAATAAACTATCTACAAATTCAGTGCGGTTAAACACTTGTAAGTCTTCCATTTTTTCGCCAACACCAATATATCTTACAGGAATTTTAAATTCGTCAGAAATACCAATAACAACACCACCTTTAGCAGTGCCATCTAATTTGGTTAAAGCTAAAGCTGTAACGTCGGTAGCTGCTGTAAACTGCTTGCATTGCTCAATGGCGTTTTGCCCAGTACTTGCGTCCAAAACTAATAAAACATCGTGTGGTGCATCAGGAATCACTTTCTTCATCACGTTTTTAATTTTGGTTAACTCATTCATTAAGTTAATCTTATTATGTAAACGTCCTGCGGTATCAATAATCACAATATCCGCACCTTTTGCTTTAGCACTGCTTAATGTATCAAATGCTACACTGGCAGGATCCGCATTCATACCTTGTGATACAATATCAACACCAACACGTTGGCTCCAAATAGTTAATTGTTCCACTGCTGCTGCTCTAAATGTATCGGCAGCACCTAATACTACATGATAGCCCGCTGTTTTAAATTGATGAGATAATTTTCCAATAGTAGTGGTTTTACCAACACCATTTACACCAACTACCATAATTACATAAGGCGTTTTTTCGCCATTAGCTTGTAATGGTAATTTTGGGATTTCAAACGAAGTAGCGTCTGTTGAATTATTTTCGGTTAATAAAGCCGCAACTTCTTCTTTTAATAAATTATTTAATTCGCCTGTACCAACATATTTATTGGCTGCTACTCTTGCTTCAATGCGTTTAATGATTTTTAAAGTGGTATTTACGCCAACGTCTCCCGTGATTAATACTTCTTCTAAGTTATCTAGTACATCAGCATCAACGGTTGATTTACCAGCAACCGCTTTGGCAAGTTTACCAAAAAAACTTTCTTTTGTTTTTGATAAGCCTTCGTTTAAACTTTCTTTTTCTTTTTTACCAAATAATTTATCAAAGAATCCCATAAATATTATAATTCAAATGAAAGTTTAACAGTGATACTCGCCGTTTTGTGTTTTGCTTTTGTGTTAAAAGAACCACCCCAAGAATAATCTTCGTTGGTATTTTGACCAGTAATTTGAAAAACACCCATTTCCGCTTCTTTTAAATTGCCGATATTGCTATTTGCATTTTCCGCTATAGTTTGTGCACGTTTTAAGGCATCTTGCGTCGCGTTTTTCAAAAGCTCTAATTTCAAATCCGCTAATTTTGTGTAATAATAATCAGGTTCATTAGCTGTAAATTCAATTCCTTTTTCAATTAAATCACCAATTTCTTTAGTAGATTCTTCAACAGCATTTAAGTTTTTAGATTCAATAATTACTTCTTGAAATAAATTATATCCTTCAAATACACTTCCTGTTGGATTTCCTTCGTTATTGTATAACTGCTTATAGTTTCTGCTAATTTTTAAGGAAGTAAAGGCTATTTCGTTTTCATGAATACCATTTTTCTTTAAAAAAGATTTAACGGCTTCAATATCATTTTTAATTAATGAATTTGCCTCAGATAAAGTTCCTGCGTTTCTAGAGAATGAAGCGCTCCAAACAATTAAGTCTGAATCAAAGTTTTGTGTTCCTAATCCAGTTACTCCAATATTATTGTAAGATACATGAGTTTTTTCCCACGTAGAGCTTAGTTTATATCCAATAAAAATTAGTGCAATTGCAATAACTGAAGATGAAATTATTTTCGATTTATCCATTTAATTAGAATTCTCTTAAAAATAAAAAATTTCTTTCCTATTAAAAAGAAAGAAATTTTAAATAGTTTATAGTATAAGTAAAAATTATTTTTTCAAATAATCAGCTACTAGTTCATTTTGAACAATTTCCTCTCTAAATGCATAAGCACCAGTTTTTGGCGACTTAATTACTTTAATCACTTTTGTAAAGCTATTTCCTTTACCAGTTTTTAGTGTTGCTACAACCTTCTTTGCCATTTCTTCTTAGTTTTAATGGATTATTTAATCTCTTTGTGAGTTGTCATTTTTTTCAAGATCGGGTTGTATTTTTTTAATTCAATACGATCAGGAGTATTTTTTTTGTTTTTAGTAGTGATGTAACGAGATGTTCCGTGTTTACCACTGTCTTTGTGCTCTGTGCACTCTAAAATTACTTGAATTCTATTACCTTTCTTTGCCATTTTCTTCTGTTATTTATTGAATTAAGCTAAAATTCCGCCTTCTACAGCTTCTTTTAAACAAGCAAAAATTCCTTTTTTATTAATATTTTTGATAGCTGATGTAGATACGCGTAAAACAACCCATTCTCCAGTTTCAGGAACAAAAAACTTTTTAGTTTTTAAGTTTACTTTAAACTGACGACGGCTTTTAGCGTTCGAGAAAGAAACATTATTTCCTTTCATCGCTTTTTTACCTGTTAATTGACAAATACGTGACATGTTGTTATAATCTTTAAATGTTATCCCTTAAAATAGGGACGCAAATATAGTATTTCTTTTTTAACCTACAAAAAATAGTAGTGTTTTTTCAAAAAATAATATACTTGCGTCCAAATTAGCTAAAATTATTTAGTAAAACGCTTTCTACGTTCTGCTCCTTCACGGTTTCCGCTAAAAGATCTTTCTCCAGCTGGTTTGTCAAATGAGCGTCTTTCGCCGCCACCATTTCCGCCTTCGCGGTTAAATGGTTTACGTTCTCCGCCTTCTTTGTTTCCACCATAAGATGAACGACGTTCTCCGCCTCCAGCATAAGAGCGACTTTCGCCACCGCCGTATGATTTACGTTCTCCACCTTCACGGTTTCCACCATAAGATCTACGTTCTCCTCCGCCTTCGCGATTTCCACCGTAAGAACGACGTTCTCCGCCACCGCCACCGTAAGAACGGCGACCGTCTTCTCTTGAACCACCACCGTAAGAACGTTTTTCACCGTATCCGCCAGAAGGTTTTGCTTTACTTACTTCAAAAGAAATCACACGAGCATTAAACTCAATTCCTTTTTTGTTTAATGCTAAAAATTCATCTACATGTTTGTTTTCCGTTTCAAAGAAAGAGAAAGAGTTTTTAACATCTACATTGAAAATAACGCGTGCATTGACACCTGAAATTTCTACTAAGAAATCTTTGATAGAATTACGGTTAAATCCATCTAATTCGCCCATATTCATGAAGAAACGAGTTGTTTTGCCGTTGTTTCCATCATTACCAATATTTAAATCTTGTGAATTTTGGTAGTATGCATAAAAACGGTTAAACTCTTCAGAAATAAAACGTTTAATTAATTCTTCTTTAGATAAATCTTTTAATTCTTCATAAATTTTAGGAAGGTAATTTTCGATTTCCTCGTCTTTTACTTCAACCGTATGTAATTTATTTACTAAGTGAAATAATTGTTTTTCGCAAACTGCTACACCATCTGGCACATTAGCTTTTGTAAATGTATTTTGAATAATACGTTCGATATCACGAATTTTATTTACTTCACGTGGAGTAACAATTGCAATAGCTATACCTGTTTTACCAGCTCTACCAGTACGACCAGAACGGTGCGTGTAGTTTTCTGCTTCTTCAGGTAAGTTGTAGTTGATAACGTGAGTTACATTATTAACGTCGATACCACGAGCAGCTACATCCGTAGCAACTAACATTTGTAGCGTGTGGCTACGGAAACGTTTCATTACTAAATCACGTTGTGCTTGAGATAAATCACCATGTAATGCATCTGCGTTATAACCATCTTTAATTAATTGATCAGCTACATCTTGAGTTTCTGCTTTTGTACGACAGAAAACAATACCAAATATATCTGGATAAAAATCAGCAATACGTTTTAAAGCTGCGTAACGATCACGTTGATTTACGGTGTAGTAAATATGTTGAATGTTTTCGTTACCAGAGTTTTTCTTACCTACTGAAATTTCTAAAGGAGATTCCATGTATTTGCTTGCAATACGCTCAACTTCGCGAGGCATTGTAGCAGAGAATAACCATGTGTTTTTAGTTGGAGGCGTGTTGCTTAAAATTTGATCTAAATCATCTTTAAAGCCCATGTTTAACATCTCATCAGCCTCATCTAATACAACTACATCTACATGAGATAAGTCGATTGCTTTACGCTCGATTAAATCAATTAAACGACCTGGAGTTGCTACTACAACTTGAGAACCCGCTTTAATATCACGAATTTGCCCCATAATTGGCGCTCCACCGTAAACAGCTGTTACTCTTAATCCGTTAAGGAATTTTGAATAGTTAATTAAATCTTTACTGATTTGAACACATAACTCACGAGTTGGTGCTAAAATTAAAGACTGTGTAAAGCGAGAGTTTAAATCTAACTTTGTTAATAAAGGCAAGCCAAAGGCTGCAGTTTTTCCTGTTCCTGTTTGTGCTAATGCTACCATGTCGGTAGATTTTCCTTGCAACTGAGGAATAGTTTGTTCTTGGATAGGCGTAGGATTTTCGAAGCCCATCTCGGTCACGGCTTTTAGGAGCATCGGCTCCAAGCCTAATTCTTGAAATGTCATTTGTTTTTGTTTAAATTATTATTACTAGCTGCTAACTAAGATTTAATTTCCGCAGTAGCTGTGAACAATTTATAGCCCGACGTAGGCGCGTTCACAATGTATTGGATGCAAATATTAAATCTAATTGCGGGGCAAAGGTAATACTATTTTAGTTAATAACAAAATATTAACATTATTTAGTCGTCAAATTGTTTGATTTATATCATCAATAACTGATTCATAGGGTTATATAGGATAAAACTAAATATATTTGTTGCGTGAAATTAGTAAGTATTTATAAGTGTGTTATTATGATAGGAGTTTTTTTTCCTGTTGTTGGTATTTCTCAAAGTGCTTCCTACAAAGAGAATCTTAAGAAAAATATAGCCTTATTTGAATCAGCAAAAACAGCCAATGATTTTATATATGCAGCAAATTGCTTTGAAAAATTGGCAGTGACTGAAAAAAACCAATGGCTTCCTTTTTATTATGCAGGTTTGTGTGATGCGTTAGCTGCTTTTGAAAAACAAAATAAAGACATTGATACATATTGCGATAAAGCTGATGTATGTGCGCGTAAAGCTGATTCGCTAAGTAAAAATAATTCTGAAATATCTGTTTTAAAATCTATGATTGCTGCGGCGCGAATACATTTTAGTAAAGCGCAACGAGGACAAAAATTTGGATTAATGGCGTCCAAGTTTGCTGCAGAGGCCATAAAACTAGACGAGGCAAATCCTAGAGCTCATTTTGTAAAGGGAAAAGCTATATTAAATACTCCGCCTGCATTTGGTGGTGGCGAAAAAAAAGCAAAACCTATTTTTGAATCTGTTTTGGAAAAATTAAAAACATATAAATCTGATTCTAATTTATATCCTAGTTGGGGTAGAGAAGAGGCTGAGAAGGAGTTGAAAAAAATTAATCTTTCTACTAAAAAATAATTAAACAATGGAAACCGAAAGAGATAAACAGTTATGGGAATTAGCAAAAAAGCGAGCTAAGTTTAAGCGTTATTTTTACGCTTATATTATTGTTACAATACTATTTTGGGCGTTTTGGTTTTTTACCGATCATCAAGATCCTGACTCAGGCTTGCCATGGCCAATGTTTCCAACATTAACCCTCGCATTTGTATTAGCTTATATATTTTTAAATGTATATGTGTTTTCTAATCATAATGCTATTGAAAGAGAATATGAAAGATTAAATAAGAAGAAGGATTAAGTATTAGTTTTTATGAGTATTCAAAAGTTGAGCGAGCTAATTTAGTCAAACAAATAAAGACTCATATTTTAGCATAGCCTAGTTTCTCAATATCTGAAATATCTTTTGTTAAATGAGTTTTCCCATTAGCTAAAACATATAAACTATCACTAATAGAAGTAATATGTTGATATAAATGGTCTGTCATTAAAATTCCTTTATTTTGTTTTTCTTCTATTAATAACTCTTTGATTTTTTCAACATGTAAAGGCATGATATGTGAGAATGGTTCATCTAATAAAATAAATTGTGTTTTATATTTCGTAATTACATATACTTCAATAATACGCCTGTGGCCGCCAGAAAGATGTTTAATTGGTGATTTGTAATTAACGCTAATATCTGGAAAAACTTTCTCGAATGATGAAAATTCTATTTCAAAATCGTCAAATATACGTTTTAAAGTTAAATGACTAGGGATGAAATTAAATTGAGGAAGATATAATAATTGTTTAGGATTTTTAAAAGGAATGAGAGTTGTTACACCATCAAAACGAATGGATTTACTTTGAGGTTCTAAACTTCCACAAATAATATTCATTAAGCAGGTTTTTCCGTTCCCATTTCTCCCCAATAACCCTGTTATTTTTCCAGTTTCGCATTTTAAATAAACATCTGATAATATTTTTCTTAAATCAAATTCTAATTGTACACTATCAATTTCTAATTTATGCATGGTATAAGTAATTGATAGTATACATAGAAATAACGAAAATTAAAAAGTCAATAGATAAAGAAATAATCCAAAGTGTAGTTTTTGAAACACCTAATGCTTGATAATAATAAAACTCATTGCGTTTAGCTTGCCTAACTTGATAAAAAGTGAGAAGGTATGTTGCTGCTTTAAACCAAAATAAAACCACCAATATTACAGGCATAAATAGCCAATATTTATAAATGTAAAGGCAAAGTAAACTAATACATAAAGATGCAAAGAAAAAACCTTTATAAAATGTAATTGCGAGTTTAATTGATTTCAAATGTCAATTTTTACTTCATATACTTTTGTTTGGCATCGCTGTATGTAGGGAAATTATTATGGTGCCAGTTCATAATCACTGTTCCATCTTTAATTAAAATTAAACCTGGATTAGCTCTTACCATTGTTTTCAATACAATACCATCTGCATTCATAAAGTCATACATCGCTTGGTGTTTGTGCTTGTAATCATCAATTTGTTTGGCATCCGAAGCAGTTAAAGCAATCACTTTTATTTTTTCGGCAGCGGCTAATTTATATAAGTCGTTAATTTTTGCATGAAGGGTTTCGTCTTCTTCTGTTTTTGCTAAATCGTAACATACTAATAAAAACATGTAATCCTTATTATTTAAGAGACTATCTTTCATATCATTTCCATCTAATGAAGTGATTGAGAAATCAACGATTTTTGGAGGATTAATGGCATCATGAATTAAAATGTTATCTGTAGCCACCCATTTCCAATTTAGAGTGTCTTGCCAAGGATAATTTTTCATATTAAAATGCTCTTGTTTTCCAGTTTTTAAGTTTTCGTAAATAAAACCTGATTCATATTCGGCAGGTTTGTAATCAGCGCCAGCTTGCATATTGGTTTTTATATTATCTCCAATTTTATAAGCTCTAAAATCTAAAGGAGGTAAGTTACGGTAGGCGTAAATAGGAAATGCGAATGATAAAATAATTGCAATTGCAGTTAATGACAATGTAATTAAACTAGAGAATAATTCATTTACATGTTCTTTTCCTGAAATTAAAAGAGTAATTAAAATTAATAATGCAACATCTTTCCAAAAACTCGTCCAAGGTTTTAATACTAAAAAATCGCCAAAACAGCCACAAGTAGTTACTTTGTTATAACAGGCAGAGTAAAAAGTTAGGAAGGTGAAAAACACAATTTGAGTTAATAATAAGCCTAAAGTTAAGTTACGCTTAAAGCCAACTAATAACATAAAACCTAAAGCCATTTCGCTCACGCATAATAAAATTGATAGTGGTAGGGCAATGTGTGCAAAAGCTTCAAAAAAGCCTAAGCCAGAGTCGGCTTTAAACACTTCAAAGTATTCTTGTAATTTATAGCTAAAACCTAAAGGGTCGTTTGCTTTAATAAAACCTGAAAAAATAAACAAACCTCCAACTAAAAAGCGAGAAACATGTGTGATGATAGGGAACTTGTTTAAGATGCTAGAACCGTTTATTAATAGCACTAGAACTCCTAATACAATACCAATAGTTGTTTTACTAAAGCAAGCAGGTGTGATATAAAAGAAAAATGCGGCAAGTCCCAATGACCATATTGCACGGAATAGTTTTGATGCAAAGAATTTTTTCATGTTTTGTATTTGATTAACCGCAAAGAACACTAAGCAAAAGCAAAGAGTGCAAAGTGGTGGTTTAACTAATTCTCTAAATTATAGTGTAAATAGTGAAATTGAAAGACCTTTTTAGTTTTTTAACTAACAATAGAAGTTTGATAGCTGAGAATGGATTTTTTTAAGAAATTTCTTTTAAATATTTGAAAATGATATTTTTTATAAAGACATAACTAAATTACAGCAATTTATAAGTCAAATTTGCCAATGATATAATAAATCTATAATTTTTTATAAACTGATATTCATAGAATAAAAGTACTAAAAGCTTGTTGCAAAAAAGTTTAGTTTTTAAACATTTGCAACAGTGAAGCTAATTTGCTTTTTAATTCAGTTCTTGGTATAATTTTATCTAAGAAACCATGCTCTAATACAAACTCTGCTGTTTGAAATCCTTTTGGTAAATCTTTACCAATTGTTTCTTTCACAACTCTTGGTCCTGCGAAACCAATTAAGGCTCCTGGTTCAGAGATATTTAAATCTCCTAACATAGCATAACTTGCAGTTACACCACCTGTAGTTGGATCTGTACACAAAGAGATATAAGGAATCCCAGCTTTATCCATTAACGATAATTTTGCGGAGGTTTTAGCCATTTGCATTAACGAGAATGCTGCTTCCATCATACGTGCTCCACCTGATTTAGAAATGATTAATAACGGTGTTTTTGTTTTCAAGCAAAAGTCAATTGAACGAGATATTTTTTCGCCTACAACACTTCCCATTGATCCACCAATAAAACCAAAGTCCATACAACAAACAACTAAATCATTGCCATTTACTTTCCCGTATCCACTTCTTAAAGCATCATTTAATCCAGATTTTTTAATAGTATCTACCAATCGATCGGCATATTTTTTAGTATCAGTAAATTCTAAAGGATCGCCACTTACTAAATTTTCATGAAGTTCTGTAAATTGATTATCATCAAAAATAATTTCAAAATATTCGGCACTTCCAATTCTTTCGTGATATCCACAATCAGAACAAACATGTTGATGTGCTTTATGCTCTTGTGCTGTATGTATTTTTTTACAAGACGGACACTTATACCATAAACCTTCGGGAGTTTCTCTCTTCTCGGTAGTAGTAGTTGTAATACCTTCTTTTAATCTTTTAAACCAACCCATTTTTTTATAATTATTGAATTATTGATTTGTTGAAATATTGAGTTGACTATTCATGAATTTTAAACTCAATAACTCTCCAATTCTTTAACTGGTTATGCTACTGTAATTGTTTTGTCTAAATAAACGTCCTGAATCGTGTTTAATAATTCAACGCCTTCTTTCATTGGCTTTTGGAATGCTTTACGTCCAGAAATTAATCCTTGTCCGCCACCACGCTTATTAATAACAGCAGTCGTTACAGCTTCTGATAAATCCGACGCTCCTTTACTTTCGCCACCACTGTTAATTAATCCAACTTTACCCATATAACAGTTTGCCACTTGGTAACGACATAAATCAATTGGATGATCAGTTGTTAATTCTGAATATACCTTAGCGTGAGTTTTACCATAGTTTAGAGCATTGTAACCGCCATTTTTATCAGACATTTTTTGTTTAATAATATCTGCTTGAATAGTTACACCTAAATGATTTGCTTGCGAAGATAAATCTGCAGCTGTATGATAATCAACACCATCTTTTTTAAACGCGTTATTACGTGTGTAGCACCATAAAATAGTTGCCATCCCTAGTTGGTGAGCACGTTCAAATGCTTGAGCTACTTCTACAATTTGTCTTCCTGATTCAGGAGAACCAAAATAAATAGTAGCACCTACTGCTACAGCACCCATGTTATATGCGTCTTCTACAGTACCAAACATAATTTGGTCAAATTTATTTGGATAAGAAATAAATTCGTTATGGTTAATTTTTACAATGAAAGGGATTTTGTGAGCGTATTTACGAGCAACTGAGCCAAGAACACCATAGGTAGAAGCAACAGCGTTACATCCACCTTCAATAGCTAATTTCACGATATTTTCGCTGTCAAAATAAATAGGATTAGGAGCAAATGATGCACCAGCACTATGTTCAATCCCTTGATCAACTGGTAAAATACTCATGTATCCAGTATTTGCTAAACGACCATTACCATATAGTTGAGCAAGACTTCTTAATACTTGAGGATTACGATTACTGAACACAAACGTTTGATCAATAAAATTTTCGTTTGGTAATACAATGTGGTCTTTAGAGATGGTTTTACAAGTGTGGTTTAATAAACTATCAGCTTGTGCTCCTAATAAATCTGTTATCTTAGACATAAATAATTTCTTTTTTTTGAGGTTACAAATTTAATGAAATATTGATTAAAATCCATAAAAAAACCCCGAATTTTCGGGGTTTTATAAACATATTTCTATTAAAATTTATTCAGCTACTTGAACCATTTTAAAAGGGACATTGATAATTGCTTGATAATCTTCACCAGCTTCTAACATATCTTCATCATCTTCTTCATAATGCCAGTTAATAGTAACTGCACTTCCCGCTTTGTGAATAGCTTCTAACTTTTTAAATACATCTAAAATACATTTAGATGAACTTGTGTTAAAGTATTCTAGTTGAATATTTACTGTAGTTGCTGGTTTTGAAGCGGTAGAATATTTATCTAATGCATCAACTAAAGGTTTGTAAAACTCGATCGAATTTTCAGGAATAGAACGTCCTTTGATTTCTAATACTCCTGCTTGAATATCAAATGAAATAGTTGGTGTTTTTGGTGTACCTTCGATAGCGTATTTTTCCATAGTTACTTATTTTATATTAATTGTGGTTGTGTTACTTTAATTATTAGCGTAAAGAAAGAAACTTTATTGTCAATTTCCAAAAAATTATAATCTAATTTTTCACCAGTTTTTCTGGCAATGTCAATCATTCCTAATCCGCCACCGCCTTTTAACGACATTTCGCCATTATTTAAAACTGATTTATAATAATCTTTTAATTGTTCTTTACTTAATGCATTTACTTCATCTAAACGAGATTTTAACCCGTGGATATTTTCATTCAAGATATAGTTACCTGTAATAATGTTATAAGCACCTTCATTTTTTGCAATCATAAAAATGGCACTTCTATTTTTGTCTCCATTAAAATCGGTTGCATCATCCATGTGATGATATAAATTTTGGAGGCATTCAACTAAAACATTATATACCTTTTTTTTAGTTTTTGGTTCTTCTTGCATATTATCCATCTTGTTTTCCATTATCTGGAGGATAGATGTTAGCAGTTCAGAAGTGATATCACCTTTGAAGGACAACAGAATATTATTTCTGTCCATGTTATCATATATGTTGAAAGCATCAATCATAAGCGATGATGTAATATCAATTAGTTAAGGTTAAATTCGATAGTTTGTCCGTTAACCGTATAGGTTGCTTTATTGTCACAATCCCCATTACCAAAATCAACAGTTCTAACTTTAAATCCTTCAGGCGTCACATCAATTACACCAGAAGAAATCCATTTACAAGTTGGCTTTTTAACAATTGGGTTTGATTGACTAGTTGAGGTAGAAAATCCTCTTCCTTCTCTATTAGTCCCACTTGAAGTTCCCCAAACTTTAACACTTCCGTCTGCCAATAACTCAGAAGTTTTATCTGCATTGTAGTAAATATTCCATGATCCAGCAGCATTAGTGCAATGGCCATTAGAAACAATTGTTCTTACTGTATTTCCTGTTTTTATTAAAGTTACGGTTCCCTCATATTTCACACCATCAGCTGTATAATTATCAAATACAATAGTTGTTGTGTGGGTAATGGATGTAGTTAATGTTTTTATAGCAGTCCATTTATGTGTTGAAGTGATGTATAATTTACCATTTTTGGTAATGTTGTCATTATCTGAACAAGTATTAGAAGAGTAATCTAATGTAAAAGTAGGTATTACAGAAAATGTATAGGCTCCTAGCGCGTCAATGGCTGTATCAGAAGGAGAAATCCATGTTCCTGTTCCGCAATTATTTACTCTAAATCCTTGCTGTTTTGGAGAACCTGAACCCTTTTGGTTAACAACAGGTGCAACGGAAATAAATTGCTGTTCACATAGAGCATTATCAACAACTGTTTGAGTTTCATTATCTACTTCTGTTTTTTTCTTACACGAGTTTAACGTGATAATTGTTGAAACAATAAGAATTGACGATAAAAGAATGTTTTTTTTCATTTTTTTGTTTTTGTAATATTTATAATTTGCAAATAAAGTGCCAAATTATGTATCAAATATATAAACAATATTTATTTAACAAACACTTTGCATTTTTTTTTTACATTTTTATTCCAATCACTAAAACATCATCCACTTGTTCAAATTCTCCTTTCCAATTGTTAAATTGAGATTCAAGTTCTTTTTTCTGTTCAGTAATTGAATACTGGTGAACCGACCTTAGATTATCGTGAAATTGTTTTACCATGAATTTTTTGCCCTTGGAACCGCCAAATTGATCGGCGTAACCATCTGTAAACATATACAGACAATCATTTTTGTTTAATTTAACGGAGTGAGTTGTAAATATTCTTTCAGAATCGAGTTGCGCACCTCCAACTGGATATTTATTACCGTCTAGTTTTTCCAATTCTCCTTCGTTATTAACGATTACTAAACTTCTGAAAGCTCCCGCCCAGAAACATTCTTTGGTTTCGGTATTTAATGCCAAAATAGAAACGTCCATTCCATCGTTAGTATTCACATCATTATGCCCTTGTTTTAAAGCAGACTGAACACCTTTATGTAATTCATTTAAAATTGCTCCCGGATCAGAAAAACCTTTTTCGGATACAATTTGGTTTAATAAATTGTGTCCAATCATACTCATAAATGCTCCCGGTACGCCATGACCGGTACAATCCACTACTGCAATAATTTTTAAATTGTCTTTTTCGCCAAACCAGTAAAAGTCTCCGCTTACAATATCTTTAGGTTTGTATAAAATAAAAACCTGTTTTAGTCTCGAAAAAATCAAGTCTTTAGATGGTAAAATAGCTTCCTGAATACGTTTGGCATATTCAATACTGCTTGTAATATCCCTGTTTTTTTCGGCTAATTCTCTGGTTCGTTCGGATACTTTATTCTCTAATATTTTGTTTTCTTTCTTAATGGCATTTGTTCTGTATGTAAAAAAACCTATTACAGAGCCACTAATTGTAAGCAGAGATATGATGTAAAACCAAGTAGTTTTATACCATGGAGGTGTTACTTTAATGGTTATTTCAAGAGGTATTTCATTCCAAACACCTGTACTATTGGTTGCTTTAATTTTTAAAGTATAATTACCTCCAGGTAATTCAGTATAGGAAATGTAACGTATACTGGATGGAGAAGACCAGGATTGATCATAGCCTTCTAGTATGTACATGTATTTTATGTTTTCGGGCGATGTATAATCCAGAGCAACTACCTCAAAAGTAAAATAATTGTCTTTGTAAGTTAAATTGATGTGTTTTTTTAATAAAATAGAAGTATCGGTAGCAACTTCTTTACCTTGTTTGTTATAGGAGTAAATATATAATCTAGGCTTGTAACTGTCAGCTTTAATGTTTTTTGGATTAAAATAATTAAAGCCATTCATTCCACCAACAAGTATATTGCCGTCTTTACATTTATAGGCTGCTCCCTGATTAAATTCTTTTGATTGAATACCATTACTGGTATTGTAGTTAATAAATTTATGGGTTTTAGGATTGTAACAACTTAAGCCATTGTTTGTAGTTAGCCACAATTGCCCTTCATTATCAGGTAAAATGGTATAAATACAATTATTAGGTAATCCGTCATCTTCTGTATAAACTGTAAAGGTATCGTTGCGTAATTTATTTAATCCATTGTTAGCAGCAATCCAAAATGTATGATCGGTGGTTTTGTAAATAGAGTAAACTAAGTCTGAACTGATAGAGTTTTTATTGTTTTGATGGGTGTATGTTTTGTTGTTCAGAATCGTTCCGTTTGGATTAAATTTTAAAACATTGATGCCACCATCCTGCGTTGAAAGCCAATAAGATTGATCGGAAGCATTTTTGTAAATATCCTTGATTGTATTAGTTGTTAGCTTATTTTCGGTATTAAAAGAGGTAAGATTGAAATTGGTTTTGTCGATCTTCAGCAGGCCATAATTATACGTTGATGCCCAAACCGTATTACCTTCTTCAACCATTTTTAAAACAATACCTTGAAAGTACTGAGGATTTAAAATGAGCTTTGAATTCTTTGTTTTATAATCATAAAAAATAATCCCTGAACCTTCCGTTCCAATCCATAAATTATGATTACTATCTTGTAACAGACTCCAAACTGAAGAGGCATTATGCTTTTTTATAATGTCAGATTGGTTGGTAAATTCCTTATTAGATTTATTAAAAGTAAAAAGCCCATCATCTGTTCCAATCCATATTAAGCTGTCATGAGTCTCTAAAAAACAATATACAACATCATTACCTTTTAATTGGTGTTTATTATAGTGTGTGAAATTCTGTGAACTTTTAAAGTTTACGCTAATGCCATTATCTTCAGAGCCTAACCAAATATTATGTTGCTTATCCTGGAGTATGCATAATATTTCATTACTTGGAATACTTGTATTATCTAATACATTGTGGGTTGTGATTTTATAAGAATGCGAATATAAATCGTATCTTATTAAACCTCCTAAAGATGCTATCCATAAGCAATTGCTATTTTCATCCGCAATAATATTTCGCGTCGAATTCAAATCTGGATTAATATCTAGAAAACTAATTCTTTTATCAAAAGTATGGGTTCTTAAATTGTACACGATAATACCACCCGAAAATGTAGCACAGTATAAATTATCATTTGACTGAACCAACGACATAATTGCATGATCTTGGTATTGCTTTTCACTTTTTAATATATCATAATTAAATGGTTGATGGATGAGTTTTTTTTCGTTAAGATCAAATTCGTATAAGCCAAATTTTGGAATAGCTACCCATATAATTCCTTTATCATCCTTATAAATAGAGCTGATGTATAACCTTTCGTTTGCAGAAATAAAATCTGAAGAAATTTTATATGCTCTTTTTGTTTTTTTATTAAAAACGGATAACCCATCTTCGGTACCTATCAATAAATCAGTTTGATTTAGATTTAAAAGACATAAGATATTATTATTACATATATTATTTTTTTCGTTGGTGAAATTTTTAAAGGTTTCGGTAATCATATTATACTCTGATAACCCGCTCCCGTTTGTGCCAATATAAATAAGGTGATTACTATCTTCTGTTATACAATTAATATCGGCTGATAAAAGGGCATTTTTATCGTTGATATTGCTTTTAAATATCTTAAAATGATAACCGTCAAAACGATTAAGTCCATCTTGCGTTCCAATCCAAATAAAATCTTTAGAATCCTGAAAAATGGTTTTTACATTAACGGAAGATAATCCTTCATTACGATTAAAACGTTTAAACTTTAAATCTTGTGAAAAGAGATTTAATGCCGCTAAAAAATAAATTAGCGAAAACACAAACCATTTAGGTATTTGAGTGTTTTTTAAAAGCATAACAAGTTTATAAAATTAATAAAAATGTGCAAACGATGGTTATTTTTAATAATCTTGTAAAAATTAACAACTGTGGATTTAAAAAATAGAAAAGATATTGTTTTTTTAGTATTGGCCGGATTTTTTATTACCAATGCTATAGTAGCCGAATTAATTG
>JBIICN010000056.1:0-19720 GCA_044238845.1 Bacteroidia bacterium | reverse complement strand
AATAGGATATTACATTTTTTTATTTATTTTTACTACCGTAGTTATACATCGTTCTTTAAAAAAAGTTGTGAAACTCTTAGGTAAAATGAGCTGCAACCGCTGAAAAATGGTCTAACTACACCGCCTTCGGAAGCCCAATGCCGGGCAGACAGTTTAATGGGAATTCATATAGATACGGATTCCAAAATCAAGAAGAAGACCCAGAAATATGGGGAGGTTCAGTATCTTTTAAATACAGAATGGAAGACCCTAGACTAGGTAGATTCTTTAGTGTTGATCCATTGACTAAAAAATTTCCACACAATTCGCCTTATGCTTTTAGTGAAAATAGTGTTATAGCATTTAGAGAATTAGAAGGTTTGGAGAAATTTTATTCAGCAGATGGTAGATATATTGCGACTATTGATGGAGAGAATAGTTCAGCATTGCGCATTTCTTCTTTTTCACATTCAGAAGCAATGAATGTAATTAATACAAATGCTAATTATGATAAGGCATTAATGGAGTCTAGTATTCCAGCATATACTCCATCACAAGAAATGGACATTAACCATGAATGGGCAAAAGAATATAAACCTAAAAGTGGTAATTCGGAACACGCTATGATAATTTACGCAAATACTTTTACTAATGAGAATTACGATAAAGTTACTCTACTTATAAAGGGTACAACAGTTCATGGTGACGCTGCGAGAAATGGAAGTGGTTCTGTTGCGCCTGGTAAATCGGAGCTAGGTATTGGAGCGCAACCGTCTAGTTTTGGTTGGTCTAAATATTCTATGATACATACACATTGGGCCACAGCGTCAAAAGATTTTACTTTATGGGGTGATGGCTTATCTACAGGGGATATAGAGTTATCATTAGCATATAATATACCTGTTTCATTAGCTCATCCTAACGCTGGGAGTCTTAAAACATTTGACCCGAAAGTATATAAACAAAATTACTTCAAAAAATACCATTCGGCGAATGTTGATAATTCTATTGATAAGGGGCTTGTAAAACAGACAGAAGTATACAATACTCCACCAGCTACACCAGCTCCACCAGCTGAAACAAAATAATATTTATTGCTAACATTGAATAAAACTTTGATATGATAAAATTTGGATTATACCAATTAACATTAATAATAGTTATGTTTTTTATTTCCTGTGCAAATAATAAGACGGAATTAGAAAGGCTTTTTGATGAGCATATGAATTTAATGGGACAGGAAAAAGTCGAGTTATTCAAGTCTGCAAAAACAGATTCATCATGCAGGATACTAGACGTTTTATCATCTGAAATTAATTCTATTTATCGTGAAATTTTAAATAGAAATGATTTAAATAAATCTTTAGAGTCTATTCCATTACTTAAAGATTCTACGAACAAAAAAATATACTTGACAGTATCTCTTCACGAGTATTTAAAAGGTGGTCATCTGGTTAGTTCCGAAGTCGAACAAGAGTTTAAAAGAGTATTGCACTGTTATGAAGACAAAATAATTATGAGTAATGCCATCGAAAATGAAAGAATTGCTCGGGTAAACTTTGAAACAGTTTTTATAGGTGATACTTTGTCGTTGGTTTTTCCTGTAGACAATAATCATGGACATCCACGGACATATTTTAAAGGAGGGTATCCGTATAGTAATGATTACTCCCAAGCTGATGATTCTTTAAGTTTACTTGTAGTTTTAACTGATAAGTTTCAAGGTGAAAAAACAGGTTTGTCTCCAATTAATAATTCTTCTTTGTATTTCAAGGTTCGAATAGTTGCAACAAGTAATTCTAATGTTGAAATAAGAACTGGTTCTATGACTGGAAATGAATTTGCGTTTTGTTTACAGTTTTATGGTCGAGTTATTAGGTAATGTTGGTAATTCGTTCATGTTCCGCTGCATTTGTAATGCTACGGCATAAAAACAAAAACCGTAGCCCATTAGCTACGGTTTTTTGTTGTGTAACAAATTAATTAAACCCCGAATCCGCTTTAGTTAATTTAGAACCCTCGGCAGCAGCTTCAACAAGTTCGGTAACTTGTTTTATTTCAGAACTTATGTTTTTTTCGTCTTTTTTTACAAAAACATCCCAGCATTGCAAATGCATCGGAGCGGCGAAAGTCCCTAAAAAAGAGCCTTTTTTTTTTGGACTTTATTTTTACTAAAAGTAATTTACTGATAAATTAACATCACCTATTTCTTTCTATAATGTCATTTCTAGCAAAGTCTACGCCGTCTACACTAATCATAATCACACCATATTTATTATTAAAATAATATTTTATGTTAGTACTCGAAGAATATTTTAATCTAGTTAAAGTAAATTCTAAGCACTTAATATTAAAAATTTCTGCATTTTTTACATTTTCAAATATATACTTTTTTCCTTCTAAAGAGATAATCTTATTCTCATACATAGGATAAAAATTTATATCTTTTTTGCTCACAACATACCATTTATCTCTCTTTATTTTAAAAGTTAAAGCTTTTTTCAGAAATAGGTTTTTCTCAAACAAACCAATCTCTTTAAATACAGAGTCATTTAAATTAACTCTGGTAACATTGAATTCATTGGTTTCAAATTGGTAAAAATTTGTTAAAGAATCAATTATGATCTTATTTCTTACCATAAATTCAAATTTTGTAGTATCCTGCGAAAAAACTTCACAAGTTACTATCATTAGAATTACAAATATCTTAAATATAAATCTCATAGGTTATTTAGCTTCTTCGGTCTTTTTTTCCTCTGTCTTTTTTTCCTCTGTCTTTTTTTCTTCGGTACTACTTTTCCAAGCAAGTTTAGAAAGTTTACTATTGAATGATTTTAATTCTTCATCATATGTTGTTTTATTTTTATCAGCTAAATCTGTAATGTAAGACTTAAAAGCTTTTGATTCTTGAACTCCTTTCCAAGAAATAATTTCAATATCTTCACTAGACCAATTCAAGCAATTATCATCGCTATATTCTTTCATCGCGTTTACAAGCATATCATGACTTTCGCCATGTTTATTATGATTATTGTCCTGATATGTCTTATTTGAGTAGATCAAAGAATGAAGAGCTTCATGTATCACATCTGCTACCATTGAAATCTGGGTTCTTTCATATTTTGTGATCATTGTTTTTCCATCGGCAGATATAAATTCTTTTGAATGCATTATTTTATCAACAGAGAAATTTTCTTCAGTTTTTACAGTTACTAAATTAGTTCCCATAAGTGTCCCAGTGGAGTGCGTATATGCATCAGCACCGGTTGGAATTTTTGCTTCGTCTATACCTAATTTCAAATTATAATTCTGTTGTTTACCTCCAAATTTTTTAACTATTTTTCTATAAGTCATGTTATTCTTCATCATATCAGAATAAATTTCTCCAAAAGCTGATGCTAAAAAAGCTTTAGATGGAGTAATTTCTTTGCCATTAGGGTCGACAAACATTATTGGATTATTACCACAAAAATTATAGGGACTAAAAAATGGATATTTCTTTTGTAAAGGATCCAAACTTAACCACCTGCCAATTCTTGGGTCATAAATTCTAGCTCCAAAGTCTAAGCTATTCCAAGCCCCTTTAATTTCGTTGTCATTCTCTTTCCCGTTAAACCCATAACGATAAGCCGTAGAACTTTGATAATTACGTCCTGGCATTGGGCTTCCAAACGTACTCTAATGCCAATTTCTATGCAGCCTTACAACCTCAAGGCCTTTCAAAGAACTTTTTGTATGATAAAAATAATACTTTTTTGCATTAAAAGGTAAAAAAGCTTCTAAAAAAATTAGAAGCTTTTTGAAAACAATTTAATAAATTAAGCTTCTTTACGATGTTTTGCTGCTTTTAAAGCTTGTTTCTTTTTGTAAGCATTAATAAAATCTCTAAACTCTTGTATCTCTTTCTTAGTAGGCTTCTTATTAATCATGTACAATTCTGGCTCTATTACAACTTTTTTTTCATATTATCTATTTTTAAAATATTGTTTAATTAATAGGTGTGCATCTTCTTCTAATATTGCCATTCGTTGCCCAATTGTTCTTATCGCTCCTAATGATTTATTATAATATTCAAATAAAGAAGTCTTTGACAAAAAACTTATGCATCAGTCAAAACCAAATTCTTTTGATTTTAAACAAGCAAACGCAAACAAATTTCCACCGACTCCAACATAAATCTTTTTCTTTCCTCTATTAAATTTTGCATTTTCAACAAGGTTTACAAAAACAAATTCCTCATTAACACTTAATGAAATCAAACCTTGAATAATGTTTTTGTTTTCAACAGTAGTCATTTTATACACTTCGCTACTTTTATCTTTTAATTCTTTATGCCTGTCAAAAAGCCAATCCCTCTAATTAATTTCTTTACTTGTAACTTTACAAAACTCAGTCTGAAATACTTCCCCTGTAATAACGTTCTCAATTGAATTAGTTAATTTATCAATTTCAATGTCTACATGCTTTTTTTGTACCATAATGCTATACAAAATATACAAAAAAAATAGTAATTTTTGATGCAAGAAAATGCATAAAAAATGCATTTTCTTGCTCAATAAACTACTACTTTGATTGGCTTAATGCATTAAATTTTGAGTGAAATTTAGCCATCTCTTCTTCCATAAATGAATCAGCAAAAAACACATAACGGTAAAAAGATGGGCTGTGTGCCGCATGCCCCGAAATTAAACGCACATTGGTTTCGTTCATTCCCATGCGCAACATCGTAGTAATGGCAGTTCGCCTCATTGTATGTGAACTAATAAGATCACAAAAACGGTAATTTGATTTTTCATCTACATCTTTAAATATAGTTTGAGGCTGCCCACGTTTATTTCGCGTTTTTTGTATTTCTTCTGTCCAACCTGCTAACAAAGCTATTTTTTTAATTGCCTTATTAAAGTTTACGCCCGAAATTGGAGGAAATAAAGAAACTTTACGACGACGGTATTTCCATAAAATGTTAATAGCATAGGCTGGCAAATAAATGCGCGAATAGGTTTGTGTTTTTTGGGAACGTACATATACATAAGTATTATTACCAATTACTTCAATATGAGTTGGCTTTAAATTTATAAGGTCCGAAAACCGCAAAGCCGTTGTGCAACCAAACACAAATACATCTTTTAATTTTTGTAAACGCTTACACAAGCTATTTTCAAAATCTTTATTATAAATTAAAAAATGTAATCGTTCGGGGCTCAAAACCAACACAGGAATATCTTCGTGTGTTTTGTAAAAGCGATGATAGTATGGGCCCACATTAATAATCAGGTTATCTTGCAACCAGGCAAAAAAAGCGCGCAACAATTTCATATTGGCGCCTACATAATTATCAAAGTGGTTGCAATGATTAAATAAATAATCTGTAAAATTTAAATAAAACTTTTTCCAATAATTGGTTTCGCTCGTTTTTTCGCGCATGCTTAATCGTTCCCAATCTTTAATGCACAATGTTGTTTGATGAATAGCCTGATAGTGTATCAAATGTTTTAAAAGTGTTTCATAACTATCAATGGTTGATTGACGGATAACAAAACCATTTTTTTGAAGGCGTTGGCCTTTGTTCATTTCCTTTATAAAACTCTCGAATAAAGGAATGAGCAGTTGTGTGTTTTTTTCATGGCGTTTTTTTAATCTAAACTATAAAAGAAAAAAATAAAATGCTTAAATTTAATTATTGACTTAAATACGATAAAAAATGGCTAACACTTCCTTAAAAAATAAAATAGTTGATTGCGTAGAGCATATTGATGATGAAAAAATATTAGAAGCCGTTTATATATTATTAAATGAGCAAGTATCAAATGATGATTATGAATTAAGTAAAGAAGATATAGAAATCATAAATTCTCGTAGAAAATCCGTTTTAAAAGGTGAAGAAAAAACTTATTCTGTAGCCGAAGTAAAGAGGAAATTATTAAAAAATTTAGGTAAATGAATTTAGAGGCTAAAGTTTAAAAAATTTTGGGTTGTTTTTTTAACTATTTGCAAATTGAATGAGTGGTTGAATATCTCCACTATCAGCTTTTCTTATAGCTGCCAAATATGTACTTCGTTGTTCACCAGATTTTACTAAATCAGTATGCTGGCCCCAAGTAAAATATTCTCTTTTGAAAACATTTTTCATTATAATATCTGCCATAAGACGAGAATGCCTACCATTTCCATTAGAGAAACAATGAATACTAACTAATTTGTATTTATACCAAACAGCAATTTCCTCCTCAGTATATGCTTTATTCTCTATCCAAAATAAGCAATCATCATTCAATTGTTTTAGTGCCGTTGGAACTTTATAAAATTTTATTCCAATGTTTTTTTCTGTTACCCTAAAATCTCCAGCCCATTTCCAAACATCTTTAAGCATTCGTTTATGTAACTCTTTAACGAACTCTTCTGAAAGTATAGATTCCTTCTTGAATTTTTTCATTAATGTCCATTCCATTGCCTTTTGGATATTCATTTGCTCAAATTCATCTAACTCACCATGTGTGGTTATAGAATCAATTAACAATCCATCTTGTTCATCTTCACTCAAAGGAGTTTGGCCATCTTTATATTCTAATTCTAATCCCATAAGTGTTTTGGCATTGTATCTATTATTTCTCTTGCTTTACTTTTAATATTTTTCTCTAACCGCTTTTTAGAATTTTCTTGGTCTTCTAATTTCATAGTGTTCGATGTCCTCATTACAATTTTTAATGCAATCTCTGTGGCTCTTTTTTCAATCATTTTTTCTAAACTACCTTCCTTAGGAATAAAACCATACACCAGTTGCATATCCAATGCTTGAGCTGTCTCTCTCAAAGACTTTAATGTTATTGACTCATTAGCTTCTCTCTGCTCTATTTCACTTACACTTTGTGGAGTAATTTTCATTTTCTCTCCTAATTGTCTTAAAGACATTTTTAGAGCAGTTCTAACAGTATAAATCCATCCCTTCTTTGGAACTATTACTTTATTCAAAGCTCTAAAGCTCTTTAATTTCCTATCTACTTGCTCAATTAAGAGTGCTTGTTTTGAATTTTTCATAAGGTTATAGGCTGATATATTTATACAAATTTAAGGATATAACCTGATATAAAAAAATAAATTTAAGGTTATACCCTGCTATAAATTCTATTGTTTAAAACCATAACCTTAAAATATTACAATAAAAAGGCTATTACCTGATTTTTAACCTGTGAATTAAGTATAAATCTTTAATAATAAAACACCAACAAGGGCTGAAATAAATCAGCCTCATTCTCAAAAAAATCTTGCTTTTTATCAAATCTATATTTTCGTATTTATTGGTGATAACACCAACAAAGGCTGAAAATAAAAACGCCTCCTGTTAATACAAACAGAGGGCGTTTTTTCTTATTTAAAATCCACTCAACAACTTGATTTCGTTGCGATATAGTACCAATTTTTTATCGTTTTCTAATTGCTTTAATAAACGGGATATCACTACCCTACTCGTTCCCATTTCTTCAGCTATTTGACTGTGCGACAACTGTATAGATGATTTACCTGAAACTTTAGTTTTGTTTTTTAAATACTTAATTAAACGCTCATCTAATTTATTAAAGGCAATACTTTCTAATGATTTTAATAATTCATTAAATCGTTGCGTGAAACTATTGAAGATATAACTTTTCCAACTTGGATACTTAACTAACCACTCATCTAATTTTTCGTGAGGAATGCCAATCAATTCAACACTATCTTCAGCAATGGCTTTAATTTCACTTTTCTTGGCTTCCATACAACAGGTATAGGCCATGGCGCAACTTTCGTTTGAACTTAGGTAATACAATAAAATTTCTCTATCCTCTTCATCTTTACGCATCACCCTAATGGTGCCGCTTAAAATTAAAGGCATGAATTTTATTTTTTTGCCGTAATCCATAATCACATCACCTTCTTTAAAGGTCATCACATTACCAATGGAAATGATTTCGTCAATTAATTTTGACTCTAATATTAAACTCAGTTTTTCCTTTATACCAATTGCCATAATTAATGAAGTAAAATAATTTATTCTAATTTACAGATTATCTGAATTCATAGGTTGTACCTTTTAACTGTGTTAACAAAGTTTGTGGTTCGTCGGTAGCTATTGCTCTACCTTCCAATTTTGGAGCTACTGGAGAATGATCTTTTAAATACTCTATAATCACATCATGCATTAATAAAGGTGATTTTTTAGGATTTTTTACATGCTCAATTCTGCATAAGGTATCATCAGGGTCTCCTTCTCTCTCACAGGCTACAATGCTATAGTCTTTAGTCATATCTATTGGTTCTCCTCCTACTTTTACTGAGTTCACACGTTTACCAAACTCATTACCAATGGTAAAGTTTACTTCCATGCCATTGTAACGTACAAACCAACCACCAAAACGTTTAGATGGATCTTTAGCAAAGGCATTTTGTAATTCTTTTTCTAACCAATCCCATACTTGTTTACCAGTAACAACTGCTGTTTTTGCTTCGCTATTAACAGGTAACATATTCCATAAAAATTCTTTTGTAATAGTTGCCACACCAGTTTTAGGATCAACAGCTAAAGGTTGGCAAAATCTGAAACCGTTAGATAAAGCAATATCTGGTTTAAATTTCCATTTGATCGCATCCGTAATTAAATTATCCATTGGTGTTTCCATCACAAAATAACGTACTAAAGGAGTTGTGCTAGTTCCAATTACGGTTTGCATTTCTTTTTTAAATGGTTCAAATGCTTTGTCAATCATAACCTGCATATTTTTATCAGCAGGAAATTTCACAGGATCTACATCTAATAACTCATATTTAGTATCAACTAATTTTCCATTTTCAATCACTAAATCTAGTTTTCCTAAAAACGAACCAAAGGCACCGCACTCAATGACTTTGGTGTATTTACCTTGAATAGGAACTCGCACACGTTCATGAGTATCAGCTCCTAAAATCATATCTACTCCTTCGGCAGCTGGATTATTTGCTAAACCAACTTGTTGTGCTAAGCCCATGTGAGTAGCAACTAAAACCACCGCGCAACCTTCTACTTCACGTAATAGCTTCACATACTTTGCCAAGTTTACTTCGGCATGATCAAAACGTAAACCAGCACTATATGCAGGCGACTGACGTTTAGGGATTAAATGATCGGTATAACCAATCACTCCCACTTTTACTCCAGCAATATATTTTATCCAATAAGGTTGGTAAACTAATTCTCCGTTATCGGCATCAGTAGTTTTATGCCACATGTTAGCGCAAATTTTAGCCGCGTTAGCATGTCCCATATCGTACAACATTTTCTTTTTCTTGTACACCACTTCCCAATTACCTGGCAACATTAAGTCGTAACCCAAATTATTAAAAATAGGAATTAAAGCTTCGCCCTCTGTTAAAGAAGCAATGGCGTGACCGTGAAAATAATCGCCACCATCATACACAATGGTGTTTGCAGGATTCTTTTTTCTGTACGAATCAATCATAGTTTTTAAAACTGCCATGCCACCACGTTTTTTATAAACCGCTTGATTATTTTCCCAAAAAAATTCATCGTGCGTATTAATCTGAGAATGAATATCAGTCGTGATTAGAACTGTAATGGTTGCTTTTTTAGCAGGAGCTTTATCGTCCATTAAATCTGTTTCATCAGAAATAGTATTTGAAGCAATCACATCCGATAGAGGATTGAATACAGTGGCAAAACCAAGTAATGCTGATTTTTTGATAAACTCTCTACGATTATCGGCCTGTATTTCTTTATTATCTGTATTATTCATAGTGTTAATATAATTGATTATTAATATACGATTAAATTTTAAAATCAAGCACGAAATTAAAATTCATCATATTTACTTTATTGTAAACATATTTTAAATTATTATATGTTTCTCCTTCTTTGATTTTATAAGCCACCAACACTTTCAAATCTAAGCCTTTTAAAAATTTACGAAAAGAATAAGACGCATCGAAATTAATTTGATGATACGATGGCAAACCATATTTATTTAAACGAAAGTTTTTTACATCTGGTAATTGGTAATAACCATATCCCAAACCTGTTTTAAATTTCTCATCAAATACGTTTAATGATGTTTTTACCATAAATGCGTGAACATTACCTAAACCTTCGTTGCGTTCGCGAGGCAAAAAAGTATAAAAAGGTTCTTTACCCCATTCTCTTGGCATCAAGTATCTTCCATCACCAGTAATATGCGTATAATTTAAAGACGTATTGATTTTTTTATTTTTAATTCCAAGTTGTGCGCTAATGACATTAGATTGAAATCCCTTATTTATATAAGTTTTCTTAGGGTCGATATTTCCACCATTATTAATGGCATCTTGATGAAGATACATCAATCCTTGGTATAATTTCATTTTTTCATTTAATGATTGATTGGTGTTAATTTCTATCATGGCTGTATTCATCACATTATCCAATAAGGCATTCCAAATATTAATTTTTAATTTATCGTTTGGTTTAATATATATATTCGCAATAGCTAAACCAGCACTGTTTATATGATCATGATAATCCGATTTACTGCCATCAATATTTACTCCCGAAGGATTAATACCCATAGAATTTCCTATGGTAAACCATTGAACAGTAGAACGGGGTGAAATTTTCCAAAACCAACCGCCATTAATACCAAATTTTTTAGACTCATTAATGTTTAACCAAACACCTTCCTCAATAGTGGGACGCATTCTACCATCTTGTGGATTTAAAAACGGCGTGTTTACATTTATTTTTCCAATGGTGATAGCACTCTTTGACAAACTATACTTTACATACAGTTCTTCTAATCTATCTAAATCATCCCTGTTTCTAGGATTTTCAACATCAAACAAACCTACTTCGTATCGATTAGGACTCAGTGTTAATGAATCTGGTAAATCAATTTTTGAAGAATATACATTATAAATAAAGAAACCACTTACACCAACTTGAAAACCATAAATTGGACGAGTTAAAACCCCAATTCCTGCACCTGATGCCAAAGCATAATCATCTTTTAAAGTTCCTTCATTAATAGTTCCCATGGCAAAAGTACGAGTACGAGCCTCCCAATGCGCTTGTAAAAAACAATCTTTTAAGCACAATGAATCTATAGGCTTTAAAGAAATATGATGATTATCTACTCCATGATGTTGCGCATGCTCTTGAGAGAATAACTGGCTAGTCAATAGATATAATAATCCTATTAAATAATAGGTGATATTATTTTTCATTTCGTTTATATTATTAAAATATTAGTTTCCTGCTTTAATGTAACTCCAACCCTGCTCTTGTTTACTAACAATTTCAACAATACCTGCTGGTACAAATCCTGAAGCAGAAATAATCTTTGAGCGGTCTACTTTTCTTTCTTTAATAGAAAATTCGCAAGCATTAAACGCCACACCTCTTTCGGCTAATACTTTAATCTTATCCTCTACAATGGTTTTACCCGACACTAACATATCCAAACCTGCACCATGGCAAACCACTTCGATTTTTGTGGTAGGCGACACACTTAAGATATTATTAAATTGTTTCATTAATTGTTTATGAGCTGTTGTATCGCCAGAAGTTAATTGAAAAATGATTTTATGTTCTGGTTTTTGATTATCTGCATTAGTTTGAGAATATACCGACATGGATAACATGACTAATGCTATAACTACTGATACTTTTTTGAAAATTGATTTCATATTATTTAGTTTTTAAAATTATACTTTACTCTTTTTGGTGGCTGAGCCTGCCGAAGCCGCTTTTTTCATGGCCTCCAATTTTTCCTTAATTGGTTTATACGGACCATATTTATGTTGCTTTTCGTCAAAACCATCTGCATAAGGACCAAATGGATGATCAAAAGGTTTCTCTTCAATCTTTGGCCAATCTTTTTTAATATCCTTTTTAGGACGAGTTTGTGAATTAACAAAAGCTGCTACATCCCATGCTTCCTCATCACTTAATTGTGGGCTATTGTGACTAGCTCCCAAAGGCATATTGTATTTGACATACTTTGCAAAATTTGACATACGATACAAACCTGCGCCATCATTGTAACTATTTTTGCCCCATAATGGTGGATAAGTAAAAGCTGTTTTCTCAGCATTCATTAAACCTAAACCATCTGCTTGATGGCATGATTGACATTTTTCAGAATAAATAGTTTTACCTTTTTCTGGATCAGCCGCTCTATCTAAAAACGCTAAGTCTTTAAATCCAGAGCCAATTGGCTTCTCCCCTTTCTTCACATCTTTACCTAGCCATTTAATATAAGCCACAATCCCTTGCATTTCTTTTGATGCAGTATCTAAAGCTTTTCCATTTAAGCTACGTTCAAAACAATCATTCACGCGCTTATACATGTTTTCAATAGCACCTGAACGTGCTCTGAATTTAGGATAGGTGGATGCCACAGCAGAATAGTTATTACCAAACACTTTTGTACCAGCATCTAAATGACAATTCTGACAATTCATTCCATTAGTTGAAGCTTTAAATACTTTTCCGTTTTCGCCAAAATACTCAGATGTGTGTGCAATTAAATCTTTACCATACACAATCAAATCTTTATTTGGATCTTGATCTAAAGTTGCCGCATCTGGCGCTGTCCAATAGTTAGTTGTATCCTTTGGTGTTAATGCAGCTTGCTTTGCAGCCTCAGTAAAATTTCCATTCTTATCTGGGACAGGTGTTTCAATTTTTTTCTCAATCTTAGGTGTAGGCGCAGGAACAAATACAGCAAATAAAACAATTAAAGCAATTATAGAAACTACTAATAAAATAATTACATTTATTAGTTTGCTAACAACAGGTGCTAATGGATTATTATTTTTAGAATTCTCTTCCATAACGTCATTTTAAATTAGTGAGGTAATTTATCTTTTATTGCTCCGTATAAATAAGTGCCAACAATGGCAAATAAAAATACAACAATCATTGCAATATATCCATAACCAATATTAACAACCATTGGTCCTGGGCATGCTCCACTTAAAGCCCAGCCTAATCCAAAAATAGTTCCACCAATTAGGTAACGCATGGTGGATTTATCTTTTGGATAAAATAAAATTGGATTTCCTTTGACATCTCTTAGGTTATATTTTTTTATTAA
Organism: Bacteroidia bacterium; assembly: GCA_044238845.1. Lineage (GTDB taxonomy): Bacteria > Bacteroidota > Bacteroidia > B-17B0 > Aurantibacillaceae > UBA4416. The sequence goes on along the minus strand of JBIICN010000056.1, from coordinate 6,644 downwards.
AGCAACACCAATCACTCCAAGTGTTACAGCAGTTCCTATAATGCCATACATATGGAAAGCTTGAAAGCGGAACATTTCTTGAATTCTAAACCAAGAGAATGCTTCTGATTTAGCCATCACAATTCCGAACAAAGTACCTAGTACTAAAAATTTTAATAGTTTCATGTTATAGTAGTATTTATAATATTAAAGGAAGTAAAACAAAAGTCATTAATAAGCCACCAATGAAAAAGCCTATCACGGCAATTAATGATGGTAATTGTAAATCAGATAATCCACTAATAGCGTGACCTGAGGTACAACCGCCAGCGTAACGAGAACCAAAGCCAACCATTATTCCACCTATTGCTAGAATTAAAAATCCTTTTAAAGTGAATAATGATTCAATACTAAATAACTCATCTGGTTGTGCTGATGTTGGAGCTGATATTCCTAATTTTGATAAATCAGCAATGGTGTTTTCTGAAATTTGAACTGGATTACCGTCTGATAAAAAATGACTAGCAATAAAACCTCCTAATACAGCTCCGATTAAAAATACTAAGTTCCAAATTTGAGAGCGCCAATTAAAATCGAAAAACTTTACAAATTTTCCGCCACCAGCAGCCGAACAAATGGTTCTTAAGTTAGCCGAAAATCCAAAGGACTGTCCGAAGAAAATTAAAAGGAACATAATGGCAGAAATAAGAGCGCCAGATACCCACCATGTCCATGGTTGTTGAATAAATTCTAACATAGTAATTAATTTTTTAAATGGTAAGAAATAATAGGTTTAAATAAATGATTGATTAATTTTTCGGTAGCACTATGGTGAAATAACCCACCTTTACCATGCGTACCAATACAAATAATATCCATCTCTTGCATTTGATTAAAATGAATCACTCCATTTTCAACATCCGTATCTTTTAATACGTGCATTTCAAAATTTGAAATATGATTAGCTAAAGCAAACTCATCCATTTTTGAAAATACAGCGGCTTTATTTACTTCAGAAGTATCTTTTGATATTTGCAATAAATGTACTTTCGTATTGAACGCTTTGATTAATTTATGAAGCAATGCTAAGTTTTCATTCTTTGGATTGGAGAAATCATGAACTAATAAAATATGTTCAATAATTAAATCCGAGCGATCACACATGAGTGATAACAATGGAACGGTTGATTGACGAGCAATCATTTGTGTTTCGGAGCCAGATAATTTTTCCTTTAAACCCCAAGAACCTTTTGTTCCCATCACAATTAAATCAAAATGATTGGATTGAGCATAAGAAACTATTTTCTCAGTTAACTTACCTAACTCTAAATGAGATTGAATATCAGCCCCGTATAATGTTTTTAGATTATTCAATTTTCGTTCAGCAATTGTTTTTTGAGAAACAACATAATCAACACTAATTTCGCCACAGGTTTGAATATTTCCATTTTTGTCCATGGTTACAGTATCAGGCACACCTAATACATGTATAAAATGAATTTCAACAGGAATTTTCTCTTCCAGTTTTTTCACCATTAGGTAAGCATACTCTGCTTGAACCGAAAAGTCTGTTGGGATTAATACTTTTAATGATTCCATAATTTATTTGTATTGATTAACATTTTGCCAGCTTCCGCCGTTAGTTACATTTTTTAAGCCTTTGGATTCCAAAGTACGCTTTGCCATTCCACTTCTGTTTCCGCTTCTGCAACATGTAATCACATGATTATAAGCTTTTAACTTATCTACATTTGCTCCTACTTGTTCTAATGGAATGTTAATAGAGCCTTTTACATGCCCTGTTGCAAACTCTGCCTTGCTTCTTACATCCACAATCACAGCTCCATCTTTAATCAATTGAGCTAAATCAACTGTAGTAGACTTAAATAAATTTTTGAATATTGATAACATAGTATTTCGTTTTTATGACACAAAGTTATGACTTAAGTCATTTTTTAACGGTTACAAATGTTACACAACAAAAAAAGCGGCCAAATAGCCGCTTTTAACAAGTAATATATGAAAAACTATAACAAGGTTGATGGACAAACGTAATCTGTTACCTTAAACATATTACTTGCTTTTAAAGCATTAAATCCTCCAGTCACATCAATTAAGTTATTGTATCCTCGAGCCTTCAAAATCGAAATAAAAACCATAGAACGATAACCAGAAGCACAATGCACATAGTACTTTTTATCTTTATCAATTTTAGCCATGCTATCATTAATAAAATCTAAAGGAGCATTCATCGCATCTACAACGTGTTCGCTGCTGTATTCACTTGCTTTTCTGGCATCAATAATGTTTACTTGTTCTCTCTTACTAATTTCAGATAATTCTTCCGAACTCACCGAATGAATTTGATCAATATCTTTATTAGCTGCTTTCCATGTATCAAATCCACCTTTCAAAAATCCTAAAGCATTATCGTAGCCAACACGAGCTAAGCGAGTAATCACTTCTTCTTCTCTTCCTGCATCTGCCACAATTAATAGTTCTTGTTTTACACTTGGAATTAATGTTCCAACCCAAGTTGCAAAACTACCATCAATACCAATATTAACCGAATTAGGAATAAACCCTTTATTAAAATCTTGCGGTTTACGCGTATCAATAATTAAAGCCTGTGTTTCATTAGCCGCCACTTCAAATTCAACCACTGATAAAGCTCTTGAACCTTTTTGCATCACGGTATCAATACTTTCATAACCCTTTATATTCATTAATACATTTTGAGGGAAATAACCCGGAGGCGGCACTAATCCAGTTAAAATTTCTTTAATGAATTCTTCCTTAGTTAGCTTAGGATTCAAGGCGTAATTTACTTTCTTTTGATTCCCCAAAGTATCTGTTGTTTCCTTACTCATATTCTTACCACAAGCACTTCCTGCGCCATGATTTGGATATACAATTAAATCATCACTTAAAGGCATAATTTTATTACGTAACGAATCAAATAAATGACCTGCTAATTTCTCTTCAGTTAAATCAGCAATCACATGCTGCGCTAAATCAGGGCGACCAACATCTCCAATAAACAAAGTATCTCCACTGATAATACCATGTTCTTTACCGTTTTCATCAATTAGTAAGTAAGTAGTACTTTCCATGGTATGACCAGGTGTATGAATTACTTTCACACTATAATTACCTACTTTAAAGATTTGACCGTCTTCAGCAGTAGTTGCTTTATAAACAGGTTTTGCTGTTGGACCAAAAACGATTTCAGCACCAGCATGCTTCATTAAATCTAAATGTCCGCTCACAAAATCCGCATGAAAGTGTGTTTCAAACACATATTTAATTTTAGCATTATCTTTTTTTGCTTTATCCATATAAGGCTGAACTTCGCGTAATGGATCGAAGATTGCCGCTTCACCGTTATTTTCTAAATAGTATGCTGCATGAGCAATACATCCTGTATAAATTTGTTCTACTTTCATTATTTCAATTTTTTAATTTTTTATATTCTTTTTTTTATGATGCCTTACTTATTAAAAAAAGTTAAGGACATCTGCTTCCACATTTACTCATAACAATTACTTTATAGTTTATTAATAGGATGGGTTTTATTATTATCAATCGTCGTATCAATTACTTTTTTTGAAGGAGATAATTTATAAATTAAATATCCAAAACCTGCACCTAAGTGAAGAAGTACGACTATAAAAACGATGGTTGATAACATGATTTAAAATTTAATGATTAACGAGACAAAGTTCGGTTAGCAAGTGGGAAATAAATATGAGTAAAGTCAGTTTTTGACGTAAATTTTTAAAAGGATGAATCTTAAGTAACAAAGGTTACATAATAAAAAAGGAGACTAAATTGTCTCCTTAATGATTTACATAAAAGATGGATTATCCCATTCTGAACTATTCATTCCTTTTCTAATGGCGACGATGTAATACATAAACAAGGCGGATAATGCAACGATACACCAAAAGAAGAAAGCCAATCTTATCATTGAAAAGTAATCGATATTAGGTTTTGAGGTGATAAAATTTGTTGGAGTAATAATTGTAAAAACAGATGATGCCACTAAAATGATGGCAAACAAAACCTCTATGTTTTTATAAGGCATTGCAGCGTACTTTCTCAAATTACTGAATTCATTTCCCCATTTATGAATAAAATAAAATTCTCCATTTCCTAAATCAGCAAATAACAATTGTTGCGTATGAGAATAAGTTGATTTAAAATTATGAGCTTCCGTTAAAATTTTAAAAGATACTGGCACTCCAATTTCAATTTCAAAAGCCGTTAATTTTATATGAGCATCATAGGGCAATTCTGATCTGTAAAACTTCTTATCTAAAAATCGTAAACGGAAATCGATGCAAACACTTTTGATATCGTTAATTAAAAAAAACCTATTAGTATCTAAAACCAATGGTTTAGCAGCCAAAATAGACTCATTTTGATGGTTAAAAAAATTAACTGATGATTTTTTAACATCAGATACATCCCCTTTTAAAATAGAGTAAGCTTCTTTCAGTAAATTATTTTGCTGAAACTCAATGTTTTTTTCTCTTTGGCTATGTAAAGCATTTAAAATATCCATGATAATTAATTTTAATGTTTAATTTTTGAATTTCCTTCATCTGACTCACCTTCTTCTAAAGGTTCGGTTTGTAAAACAAAATCTTCATTTTTCCCTGGCTTACTATAGTCATACGCCCAACGATGAACAACTGGCAAATTACCTGGCCAATTTCCATGAATATGCTCAACTGGTGTTGTCCATTCTAACGTATTAGCTTTCCAAGGATTTTGTGTTGCCTTTTCGCCTCTAAATAAACTATATACAAAGTTAACTAGAAAACTAATTTGAGCAAAAGCAGCAATGATTGCAAATACCGTTACTATGATATTCAAATCCACTAAATTATCAAACATTGGGAAAGCACTATTTGAATAGTAACGACGTGGTACACCAGCAGTTCCTAAAAAATGCATTGGAAAAAATACGCCATAGGCCGATACAAAAGTTGTCCAAAAATGTAAATAACCCATTTTTTTATTCATCATTCTTCCAAATAATTTAGGAAACCAATGATATACACCAGCTAACATTCCGAATATTGAAAATACTCCCATGATAATATGAAAGTGAGCAACCACAAAATAAGTATCATGAACCGTAATATCTAACGTTGAATCTGCTAAAATAATACCAGTAATTCCTCCAGTAATAATAGCAGATACGCCTCCGATAGAAAATAGCATTGCTGGTGAATATTGAATATTTCCTTTCCATAAAGTTGTAATGTAATTAAACACTTTAACCGCTGATGGTATGGCAATTAAAAGGGTTGTAAACACAAATACTGATCCTAAGAATGGGTTCATGCCTGTTAAAAACATGTGATGTCCCCAAACAATAAACGATAAAAAACCAATAGCAAGTATCGAACCTATCATGGCTCTATAACCAAAAATTGGCTTACGAGATTGTGTAGCAATTACCTCAGAAATTATACCGAGTGCAGGCAAAAATACAATATACACTTCGGGATGACCTAAAAACCAAAATAAATGTTCATACAAAATAGGACTACCTCCCACATTATCAAGAGGTTTACCTCCAATAAAAATATCCGATAAATAAAAAGATGTACCAAAAGATCGATCAAATAATAATAATGTTTCTGCTCCTAATAAAACTGGAAAAGATAACAAGCCTAAAATAGAAGCAACTAAAAATGACCACATGGTTAATGGCATTCTTGTCATCTTCATTCCTTTTGCTCTTAAATTTATAATTGTTACAATATAATTTATACCACCTAATAATGTAGAGGCAATAAAAATAACCATACTTACTAACCACAAAGTCATTCCCAAGCCCGAGCCAGGAATGGCTTGAGGTAATGCACTTAAAGGCGGATAAACTGTCCAACCAGCAGATGCCCCACCTGATTCTACAAATAAAGATCCTATCATAATAACACTTGCTAAAAAGAACAACCAAAAGGACAACATGTTCATAAAACCAGATGCCATATCTCTAGCTCCAATTTGAAGTGGAATTAATAAATTACTAAATGTGCCACTTAAACCAGCTGTTAAAACAAAAAATATCATTAATGTTCCATGTATTGTCACTAATGTTAAATATGCATCTGGGCTCAAAATTCCATCTTTTCCCCATTTGTCTCCCATAATAGCATTTATAAAAGCAAACTTTTCGCCTGGCCATGCTAACTGTAAACGAAATACAATAGACATAATCATCGCGATGACTGCAATAATTATAGCTGTAATTAAATACTGTTTAGCAATTACTTTATGATCTGTGCTAAAGATATAACGTTTAACAAACGAATCTTCTTTAAGAAGATGTACCTCATTTTCTACTGAATTATCAATAGATACAAGGCTTTGATTTGGAATTGAATTACTATTGGTTGCCATAATATAATTTTTTTCAAAATTACATATGACATAAATCAGTTTTATGAGATTATTTATTGCTTATGTGGTAGTTTTTACAAACGATAAAAAATATTAAGTACTAAAAAAGGTTACCCTTTAGACTGAACCCAAAAGTTTAGACAAATTTATAAATTAGTTTGGATAATAATGAGCTCGATATTGTATCGGGCTCATTCCTTTTAGATTAAGTTTTATTCTGTCATAGTTATAATAATTTATGTATT
>JBIICN010000018.1:0-69413 GCA_044238845.1 Bacteroidia bacterium | reverse complement strand
TACATAATTTTATAACAAATACAACAATTAATATGTTTTTTTATTGTATTAATTATTAAAAAGGAGTTCATGAACCTTAACCTTCGATTTCTTCCACAAATTATAGTTCGTACACCTCTTAATTCAATACATGAGGATATTGATGATTTGGTTTTTCATGAAGCAATATACCTTTCCTCAAACGATTTATATGATGAATTAACAAAAACAAATAAACTAGAGATAGAAAGTAATCCAAGCTTTAAAAAAATAAAATTATCTTTACATAAGTATAAAAGCAGAGCCAGTTATCGTTGTACACCTTTTGGATTAATGGCAGGAATTAATACTGCTTTTTGGAGCCAAAAAAATAATATAAAATTTGATATAATTCCTAAAAAACAATTTTACCGAAAAACACGACTAGACATGAACGTGCTTTGTGAAATTGTAAAAAAAATAGAAAATGAAGTTTTCATTAAACCTTATTTAAAATTTTATCCTAATACTAGCATATATTTAATTGGTAATAACTATAGATATGTTGAATATACATATATCAATAATCAAAGACAATATCAGATTAACAATATTGAATGGACACCTTATTTAGAATTAATTTTAAAAGCTTCAAAAAAAGGATTAACTCAACTACAATTAGCTCAATTGTTAGTAGATAATGAAAATAATGAAGAAGATGCAAATGCATATTTAAATGAAGTGATTACCACACAAATTTTAATCAATCAGTTAGAACCAGCATTAACAGGTACTGAATATTTTGAATCTATCCTTCAACAATTAACCGAAATCCAATCTAATCATCCAAGTAATGGATTAAAAGAAATTTTAAATGCATTAAACAAAATAGAAAAGCAAATACATAGTATTGATGAATCTATTACTAATTCAATTGATATTTACAAAAACACTTTCAATAATTTAAAAAACATTTTACCAAATCTAAAAGAAACAAGGTTATTTCAAACAGATTTGTTTAAAAACACATTGAAAGATTCAATTGACAAAAGCATTCAACAGCAGCTACAAAACACTATAAACTTTTTATACAAAATAACACCACCTGATACAAATAGTAATCTAAACGAGTTTATTGAAAAATTTACTGCAAAATATCATGAAAAAGAAATCCCCTTATTAATTGCATTAGATGAAGAAAATGGAATTGGTTATCCAGTAAAAAAAAACACTGGCATCAATGATTTAGTTGAAGATATTCCCAACTATTTTATCAATGAAAAAATAACCCCAAAAAACAATTCATTTGAAGAGTGTTTATTGAAAATAATAACAAAGAGTCATGAAAACAAACAAAAAACAGTAAGAATTACTGAAAGTGACTTTAATGACATTACAAATACAGCTGTTATTATCCCAAGCTCAATTGCCATTATGTTTAGTATATTAAATGCATCGACTAATAAAATAAAATTCATAAATACTTCAGGAAGTAGTGCTATTAATTTGCTAGCTCGGTTTGCTAATACTAATAATGAAATTAAAAATATCATTAAAGAGATTGCAGAATTTGAACAAACCCAAATACCAAACAAAATTTTAGCAGAAATAATCCATTTACCAGAAAATAGAATTGGCAATATTTTATCTCGACCTAGCACTAGAACATATGAAATACCTTATTTAACAAGAAGTTCCGTAGAAATAGAACGTCAAATACACGTGCAAGATTTAACAATAAGAGTTCAAAATAATACCATTATTTTATTTGACACTAAACTAAAAAAAGAAATTATACCTCGTTTAAGTAACGCTCACAATTACATGAAAACCAGTTTACCTGTGTATTATTTTTTATGTGATTTACAATCTCAATATTTCACAAACACTAACTTAGGCTTTAGTTGGGGAAACCTATCATCCGAATTTGATTTTTTTCCGAGAATAGAGTATGATAATACGGTACTAAGTTCAGCAAAATGGATTATAAAACAAAAAGACTTACAGCCATTTAATGACTCATCATCCTCGACTACTGATAAAACTAAAGCGTTTATTAAATTAAAAAATCGTATTCAATTGGATGAGAAATTTATATTTATTGATGGAGGTGAAGAATTGTTAATTGATTCCACAAATCAAACTTCTATGGAATGCTTTATAAATATGATAAAAGCAAAACATGAAATTGTATTAGAAGAATATTTATTTAATGATAAGCATGCTCTAATAACTAATAATGATGAAAAACCTTATACAAATGAATGCATTGCTTTGTTATTAAACGAACAAAAAACACATCCTCATACATACACTAATTCTCTTGAAAAAACTTGTAAAAAATCATTTAATACTAATACAACAGAAGATGGATGGTTGTATTACAAAATATATAGTGGCCCAAAAACATGCGATGATGTTCTAACTTCAAAAATCAATGAAATCACATCTCAATTGCTTATAAACAAAAGTATCGATTCGTGGTTCTTTATTCGTTATAATGACCCTGATTCTCATTTAAGATTCAGAATTCATCTTACCGAAATAAACAAAATTGATGAGATTCAGTCTATTATTGACAATCATTTTTCACCCCTAATTAATCAACATATTATTTCTAAAATTCAAACCGATAAATACGAACGAGAAATTGAACGATATGGAGCCAATTGCATAAAACCAATTGAACACTTATTTTACAACGACAGTGAATTTGTAATGAATACAATAATTGCTCTAAACGAAATTTATGATGATTCCTATAGATGGCAAATTGCCATTAAATCTGTTGATGATTTATTAAATGATTTCAATTATAATATTGAAAATAAATATTTACTCATTTCTCAACTCAACTCTTCATTTTTTAAAGAACACGGCGCAAGTAAAGATTTAAAAATAAGATTAGACTTAAAATACAGAAAACTAAAACAAAAGATAGAAGTCATTTTTAATTGGGAAGAAAACTCGGATTTTTCTGCAATTAATACCATCTTAAAACAGCGAAGTGATTTAAATAAGACTATTATTAAGGAATTGATATTAATGCAAAATAACAACGTATTGCAAATACCAATTAACGAATTAATACCAAGTATTTTACATATGAACTTAAATCGTTTATTTATGGGGCGCAATAGAACGAATGAATTAGTAATATATGACTTATTAAGCAGGCATTACAAAAGCCATTTAGTTAGATTAAAATCTAGTAGTTAAAACTATCTTAATAAAGTTGTTTTTGGTTTTAAAACAAAAAAAATTAGCAATTTAAAGACTAATTTCTAAAATTAGAAAGTTTTTACAACAACAATATTTTTTTTAATGTTGTTGTTAAAATCTGAAACACTAAAATCCACTCTGTTTTTAATATCATTTGTCTCTGGCTTCGAAAACAAAACACCTAATACTTGTTGTATGGGTATTATTTTAAAACTATTTAATTTATCTACATCAGAAATTACCCCTAAAACATTTCCATCTAAATCAAATACAGGCGCTCCCAAGCAATTATGTGTATTATAAACTCCAACATAACTATGCCCATGTTTACTAATAGTTTTACCCTCTGCTATAATCTTAACAAATTCGAAATTTGAATTAAATTCTGAATGCTCATATTCAAAAACAATACTATTTACACTTGATGTTAAATTTTTAAGATAATTATAATTGTATTCAATATTAAAATCATATTGACTAGCATAATTCCTAAGTTTCAGAATTGTAAAATCATATATATCACTATTATAAAAAACATCTGCTTCAAAATTTTTAACAGAGTCATTAATCATCAAACTTATCAAAAAACAATTTACCTGATGTATATTTTTAATGGAAGTTAAAATATATCCATTTTTACCTAGTATTAATCCTGAATTAATTTGATTAACTGGTAATAAATTTTGATTAACATTATAAAACATCCTTCTGCCTTTATCTAATATGAGTGAGTTTCTATTATATTCTTTTATATAAAAATCATCAAATAATATACTCCCATTATTCACAAAAAGCCCAACAGATTGAGCATATACATTTAAATTTAAGGATATCGCTTGAATCTTATCGTTCACAAAAAAATACAAACTATCCTTAAAGACCTGAACTCTAATTTTATTTAGATTATTTCCGTTCAATTCGTAAGAAAAAAAATCATCAAAATAATTTTTATTTATCCCATCTTTTATAAATCCTCCACTAATTCTGTATTTAGACACATTAAAGTAGCTAAAATTATTCTTGTCTTTAAATCCAAAAACAATTCCGCACTTTGTGTCAGGGGTCAAATAATTAGAATTAATTAGTGTTTCGATACTAAAATTGACAGAATCAATGTTTTTTTCACAAAAAACAACATAATTTTTTTTGGATTTATTAACTAATTCATATCCTCCAATTCTAAATTTTGAAGATGTTTCCAACTGGTTTTCTATTGGCCAACTCTTTATATTATCAGAAAATTTTTCTTCGAAAACCTTAACAGAACTACCTTTTTCATCAAATTCGAAATAAACATTATTTTTCAATTTACCATTTTCATAAATACTGCTTTTAATCAATTTCCCCTCATTATTAAACTCTTTTTTAATTCCATGCAAAATCCCACTATAACTGTATTCAGCAAATAACTTTAAATTACCATTAGGATAATACCATTTGCATAGTCCCTGAAATAAATTCTTATTATCTAAAGAATCTGATGCATTAATTATAATCCCCTCAAAATATTTACTTTTATTTTTAGAATAAAATGATTTGTAAAAATTTGAAGAATCAGGATTTTCTCTATAGTATAAAGCCATTTCTTCATTTGATAATTTTCCTTTTTCATCAAAAAACGAAATAGATCGTAAATTTTGACCTTGTAAAATCATAAAAAAAATGGAAAAACAAACTACATAACCTAACCTCATAAGAAATTATTGTAATAATAACTAAGCCAAAAATAACAAACAAAACGCGATAGAAAAATCAATAAAATGAAATAATTGATATTAATAGGCAAATTACTATCTTTGACTAATGGAAACTGTAAGACAAAGCAAAGTAGCAAAACTATTACAAAAAGAATTAGCGGAGATTTTTAGAGCTAATTCAAAAACAATGTTTAATAATGGCTTTATTACAGTAACTATTGTTAGAGTAAGTTCTGATTTAAGTTCAGCTAAGATATATTTAAGTATTATGGCCACACAAGATGTAAATGCTTTATTTAAATCTATCAACGATCAAAAACAACATATTCGTAAAATTTTAGGATTTAGTATTGGCAAACAAGTACGCGTGGTTCCTGAAATAAATTTCTTTATAGATGATTCTTATGATTATGCTGAAAAAATAAATGCCTTGTTTGATAAACCTATATAGTTCTTAAATAAACTGAAGCTTTTTGTTTCTAATTTTACCAAATTAGTTTTTAAATCATTTGAATCTTTCGTTTTTCATAGCAAAGCGTTATTTAATTTCAAAAAAATCAAATAATGCGATTAATGTTATCTCTTGGATAAGTATTATTGCTATTGCAATTACTACTGCTGCTTTAGTAATCATTCTTTCGGCTATGAATGGCATAACAGCTATGGTAGCAGACTTGTATCATGCGATTGAACCTGATTTAAAAATTACTGCAGTCGATTCAAAATACATAACTAACAAAAATGAACTCACTCAAAAGATAAAATCAATTCAAGGAATTAAAGGCATTTCATTTTCAATTGAAGAAAATGCGTTAATGAAACTAGATGATAAACAGGCCATTGTTACTATAAAAGGCGTTGATGAAGAATTTAAAAATTTAACACAATTTGATACAGTGGTAGTAGAAGGTACTTATCGATTTTCGCATGACAATCAATATTATGGCGTATTTGGAAGAGGTATAGCAAGCAGATTAGATATTAATGTGAATGATTTTATTTCTCCAATTTCTATTTATGCGCCTATTCGTGGAAAGGTAGAAAGCATCAATCCTGAAGATGCTTTTAACAAAATATCCATCAGCCCTGCGGGTATTTTTTCATTACATGATGATTTTGATTATAAATACGTATTAGTTGATTTAAAAGCGGCACAAACTTTATTCGACTGCCCAGACTCATTTTCAATTATAGAAATAAACGTAAACGATAAAACCGAGCTAGAAACGATTCAAGAAAAATTACAACAAAAACTTGGCTCTCAATATCAAATTAAAAACAGGTACCAATTAAATGATGTTTTATTTAAGACATTAGAAACTGAAAAATTATGGACGTTTTTGATTCTTGCTTTCATATTAGTTATTGCAACTTTTAATATCATTGGAGCATTAACGATGTTAATTATAGAAAAAAAGAAAGATATTAAAACCTTATATAATTTAGGTGCTGATCAAAAATTTATCAGAAAAATTTTCATGCAGGAAGGTTTTTTAATTACCTCAGTTGGTGCTTTAAGTGGCTTAATTATTGGTCTTGCTGTCTGCTTATTACAACAACAGTTTCATTTAGTAGAATTTGATAAAGAAAGTATTGTGCCCTACTATATCATCAAATTACAATTAAATGATTTTTTCTGGATACTTGGAGTTGTAATGGTTATAGGTTTTTTAGCAGCATTGTATCCTGTAAGAGTTTTTACAAAAAATGATGTCGTACATCTTCAAGACTAAACTCCTTTTATTTCTTCGCCTTCTTTATTAGCAACTAACCTCACGCCATCTTCATGCAGTGTCACCTTTCGTTGACGATATAACACACCTATTGACTTTTTAAAAGTTGATTTACTCATATCAAAACGTCTTTCAATTAAATCTGGAGAACTTTTATCAGTTAATTCTAAATACCCTTCATGTGTATTTAAATATTCTAGTATTTTTTCGGTTGAAGAAAGAACATGTTTAAATCCTAAATTTTGCAAACTTAAATCAACTAAATTTCCTTCACGAATTAATTTAATATAACCTTTAGTTTGGTCGCCCACAGCTAAATCAGTAAACACATCGTTATGATAAATTAACCCTTTATGCGTTTCATTAATCACACAGGTAAAACCTAAATCTGTTTCGTTATAAACTAACAAATCTACTTCTTCACCCTGCTCTATTTGTAAAACCTCGTTACTGATAAACTTGTTAATTTTACTTGAACCAACAATTCGCTCTGTTAAATCATCAATGTAAATGTAAACAACGTAACTTTCACCTTCTACCATTTTTTGTTTCTGTTCTTTAAACGGAACAAACAAATCTTTCTCTAAACCCCAATCTAAAAAAGCACCAACCTTAGATACTTCGGAAACATTTAAATAAGCAAAATGATTAACTTCCACATAAGGCTTTAATCTGGTAGCAATTAATCGATCTTCAGAATCTCTATAAACAAACACATCAATTTGTTGACCTATTTCAAATTCTGGTTCAATAAATTTATTAGGTAATAACACTACTTCGTTTTCATCATCACCCAAATACATACCTGGAGGAGTTTGACGTAAAATAGTTAAAGTATTTGTTTTTCCTAAGCGAATCATGGTTTTAATTTTGTGCAAAGATACTGTTTTAAGGCTAATTTTTAGACATTATCAATTTTCAATTTCATTCCCTAACCCAAACCAGCATTTCACTCGTTTTAAAGCTATTATTTTTCTCTCAATCATCTGATTTTTATATATTTAAAGATTATATTATTGTTATTGTTTATGAAAAAAATATTCCTCTTTATTATACTAACTAGCTGGTTTTCAAATTATTTTGGACAAATTACCACATCCATTAATCCAACTATTGCACAAATGCAAGCTTTATTACAAGGAAATGGGGTTACAGTTACCAATTTAAGTATTACTTGTCCAGCTGGTGCATATGCAACCTTTAATAATGGAGCTACTGCCTTAGGTCCTGGGTTAAATTCAGGGATATTACTAACAACAGGTTCAGCATCAAATGTTTCTGGCCCACCTTCTGGATTTAATAGTATTGATAATAGTAGTGCAGGTGGAGCTGGGTCTGCATTAGGCAATACCCTATCAGGAGGTACAACCTACGATGGTTGTTTCATTACTTTTCAACTAACTCCAACCTGTGCAACTTTAAGTATTAATTATGTATTTGCTTCTGAAGAATATCCTGAATTTGCAACAGGGGTAATTAATGATGTGTTTGGTTTTGTGTTATCTGGTCCAAATCCATCAGGAGGAAATTATAATCAAACTAATATTGCAACACTTCCAGGAACAACTACTCCTGTTTCTATTCAAAATGTAAATAATGGATCCACAAATACTGGACCTTGTAAAAATTGCGCATACTATGTAGCTAACCCGCCTGGTTTAATATATGATGGAAAAACAACAGTCTTAACGGCCTCCGCAACCGTTACACCCTGTCAAACCTATACTATGACAATTGGAGTGTGGGATGAATCGGACGAGATTTATGATTCTGGTGTATTTCTGGACGTTAATGGATTGTCATGTGCCAATCAACCAACCTTAAATGCCTCGGTAAATCCAACATCAATTTGTGGCCCACAAACAATAACACTTACCGCTATACCTTCTTCTATAATTGCTTCAAGTTCATTTACTTGGTCAGCTCCTGCCTCTGGTGGACTTGTTTCTTCATCAGGAACAACAGTTACTGCAAATCCAACAACTGCAACAACTTATACCGTAAAATATTCAGATATAAACACTTGTCCTGGTTTTCCTGTAACTCAAACTGTAGCCATTAGTTTTTCTACAACCCCTTCTTTCCCAGTTACACAAAGCCCTACAGGTGTTTTATGTGCAGGGCAAAGTGCTACACTAACTGCTAGTGGTGGAACGGGAACTTATTCTTGGGTTCCAGGAACTGGACTTAGTACCACAACAGGTTCGGTTGTTGTAACAACACCAACTGCAACTACAACTTATACCGTAACTAAAACATCAGGTTCTTGTACCAGTTTTTCTTTAATAACCGTCAATGTTACATCGGCAGCAACGGTAGCTATTACTCCATCGTTATCAACTATCTGTAATGGACAAAGCATTGGCTTATCAGCCAGTGGTAGTGGTCCATTTGTTTGGACAGCAAGCAGCGGTGCAGCACCTCCATCTGTTAGTAACGTAACGGTTTCTCCAACCACTACAACAAATTATACGGTTATAACAGGAACAGGAACTTGTACAAACTCTGCCGTAGCAACGGTTTCTGTGACTAATGCCCCTTCAATAACCATAACCCCATCTTTATCAACCATTTGTGTGGGACAAAGTGTAAATTTATCTGCAAGTGGTGCTGGGCCATTTGTATGGTCGGCTAGTAGCGGAACAACCCCTCCATCTGTTGGAAATGTGACAGTAACACCTTCTTCCACTACAACCTACTCTGTTTTATCTGGAACCGGAACCTGCACTGCTTCTGCCGTAGCAACAGTTTCAATTTCCACTATTCCATCAATAAATATTACACCTTCTGTTTCAGCTATTTGTTCAGGTTCATCTCAAACTTTAACAGCAACAGGAGCAGGTCCTTTTGTTTGGACAGCAAGTTCAGGAGCCGTTATTCCTGCTGCTGCAACCGTTGTTGTTTCTCCAACTGCGACAACAACATACACTGTTTTATCTGGAACTGGCGCTTGCACAGCAACTGCAATAGCTTCTATTTCAATTACTCCTGTATCTCCAATTTCAATTACACCTTCTATATCTTCCATTTGCTCGGGCTCATCACAAACTATAACTGCTTCAGGTATAGGCCCGTTTGTTTGGACAGCAAGTGATGGTTCAACTCCTACTGCATTAGCAAGTATTGTAGTTACACCAACTGCTACAACAACTTATACCGTTTTATCAGGGACTGGTACATGTACAACAACAGCTATCGCAACTGTATCTATTTTATCAGTAGCCTCTATTAGTATTACTCCTTCCAATACAATTATTTGTAATGGAGGGTCTACAAGCTTAGCAGTTGTTGGAAGTGCTGGACCTTTTGTTTGGACTGCTAGCAGTGGTTCAAATCCTTCAGCTACAGGAACAGTAGTTGTTACACCAACTTCAACTACAACTTATACCGTTTTATCTGGTACAGGAACCTGCACCGCTACTGCTATTGCAACGGTAAGTTTAGCTCCAGCCTTTACTTTATCTATAACTCCCACCAGTTCTGCTATTTGTAATGGAAGTGGAACAAGCCTAACCGCTAGCGGCGCTGCAAGTTATACATGGATTCCCGGTTTTAGTACATCTCCTAACTTAAGCGTTACTCCTACAACAACAACTACCTATACATTAATAGGAACTGATGGCGTTTGCGTTAGTTCAACCGCTACAACTATAAGTGTTACATCCTTAACAACCACTGTTAATTCTAGTTCACCTATTTATTGTATTGGTGCATCTCCAGTAACTTTAACTGCAAGCGGTGCAACAAGTTATTCATGGTCTCCAGCTATTAATTTAAGTTCAACTAATGGAGCAATTGTAACAGCCACTCCAAGTGCAACACAAATTTATTCAGTAACAGGCACAACTAATGGATGTACTTCCATAGCAACTGTATCGATAACGGTTCCTCCTTTAAGTACAATGTCAGTTACCTCTAGCAATTCTATAATTTGTGTTGGAAATTCATCAACCTTAACCGCTACTGGAGCAACAACTTATACATGGGATAACGGCGCAACTACTGCAACAACAGTGGTAAGTCCAAATACAACAACGTCCTATACTGTTGGAGGTCAAACATCACAAGGATGTTTTGTTATTCCAGCAGTTATAACCGTTTCTGTATTGCCTACAATTAATCCAATTTTAGTTTCCAGTAGCCCGACAGTTTGTTTAACTCAGTCTGTTACGATTAGTACATCTCCAGTAACATCTGGACTAACATATACTTGGCTACCAACAAATGCAATACAAGGAGCTAATAATACCGCTAGTATTGTGGCAGTTCCTCCAAGCACAGCAACAGTTATTTATACGGTGGTAATTTCTAATGGTGTATGCATAGGCACAACTACTACACAAATTTCAGTTCGTGTTAAACCTGATATAATAAACATCAAAACACTTAATAATGATACCATTTGCGTAGGTGGTTGTGTTACCTTTAGTGCTTCTACTACTGGCAGTCAACCTATTGCCTATCAATGGTTTTATCAAACTGGTATTGGTACATCTTCTGTTGGTATTACTCCTGAAGCATGTTATCCTTCTGCTGGATCTTTCTCTGTTGTTGCTACCGCGTCTAATACTTGCGGTTTTGATACTCTGATTAAAACTAATTTTGTTACAGTTTTTGACTTACCTGTTGTTATAGTAGGTGGAGATACTACGATTAATATTGGAGAAAGTGCCGAAATTTATGCTACTGGTGGATTAAATTATTCTTGGTCACCAAACATCAACGGTTCTATTGCCTGCCCTTCTTGCTCTATAACATCGGTTAGTCCGACTTTAACTACTGAATATATTGTTGTGGTTTCTAATTCGCAATACTGTAAAGTACAAGATACGGTGACTGTTATTGTTGATATTAACTGTGGTGATTTCTTTATCCCTAATGTATTCTCTCCTAATGGAGATGGATTAAACGACATGATTAATGTTCATGGTAGATGCATCACTACTTTTAACCTTCAAATTTTTAATAGATGGGGGGAAAAAGTTTTTGAAACTTCCTCTTTATCCGAAAGTTGGGATGGAACTTTTAGAGGACAAAAATTAGATACAGGTGTGTTTGTTTACAAAGCAGACGGGATATCCATTGATGGACAAGAATTTAAATTAAAAGGAAATATTACATTAATTAGGTAAATTAAAATTTTATAAATAGAAACTATGAAAAAAATAATTTTAACGAGTATCATCTTGTTGCGCAAGACATACACTTTTCACAATTTAATGAAACACCCGTTTTATTGAATCCTGCGATGAGTTGTACAGCATTTGATACACGAATTATTGCTAACTATAAAAATCAATGGGCAAGCGTTACTAGTCCTTTTCAAACTTTTGGAATTAGTATTGAAAGAGCCTTGAAACATTTAAAGTTAAAAAAAGCATACACAGGTATGTCGTTAAGTATTTATAAAGATAAAGCAGGTGACGCCGGATTAGGTTCTTTATTAGTAAACCTTGGGTTTAATACCGTTGTAAAAACTGGTAAGTTTACTAAATTTTCGGCCGGAATAGGTGGAGGTGTCAATTACCGAACAATAAATCCATCTAAATTGCAATGGGAAAGTCAATATAATGGTTCAAATCACGACCCTTCCATTTCTTCAGGAGAATCAGTTCCTCGTAGCTCACTAATGCAAGCAGATCTTGTTGGCGGTTTAGCCTACCATTATGCTCGTAGCGAACGTTATATTAGCGCACAAGATGGGACAAAATTTGATATTGGTTTTTCTGCTTTTCACTATAACATGCCAAAGTATTCGTTTGTGAATAGTGGTGATAAACAATTTGTAAAATTTGCATTACATGGTAATTTTGACATTGGAATTAAAAATACTGGTATTGCCATTGTTCCAAGTGCCTTATATATGCGTCAAGGTCCTAATCAAGAAATTAGTATAGGTTCTTTATTCAAATATATCATTCAAGACCAATCAGTTTACACAGGCATTAAAAAACCATGTGCTATTGCTTTAGGTGCTTTTTATCGTGTGGGTGATGCTATTATCCCAACTCTATTATTTCAATATGATATGTATGCAATTTGCGTGAGCTATGATGTAAACACATCACAACTAGCAGGAGCATCAAAAGCAAAAGGTGGTTTAGAGTTTAGCCTACGTTTTAATACTAGCCCTGGTTATGGAAAAGCTCTAGGACATAGTATTAACCGCCCTACATATAAATAATTTTTTAAGTTCTATAATTTTCCCAAAAAACCTATTTTGAAATATCAAAGTAGGTTTTTTGTTTCTTTATAAGAAAGAACCTTAAATTAATTCCATAATTTCATTCAAATATGCTCTACTCTTTATTAAACGAGTCCCATACCAACTAAACATTTCGCCATCTACTAAAATAATTTTTGATGTTGGTAAATGTTGTTGCAGTTCATCCATATGCTCTTGCTTAAAAGGATAAGGCTCGGATGATAAAAAAACAAGCTCTGGGTTTAATGCTTTTATATCTTCTATACTTAATTCAGGATAACGATTCATGTTATCGGTGGCTGAGGCTCTCAAAGTCGCATTTTGCAATCCAATCTTACTTAACATATCACCAATAAAGGTGCCTTTGCCAGCAGCCATATATGGCTTGTTCCAAATTAAATACAAGACGCTTTGTGGTTTATGTGGCAAATTTAAAAATGATGTTTGGATCGTATTTTTAATAGTTTGAGCTTGTTGAGTTTTATTTACTAAAGCACCAATGCCTTCTATCATTTGTAAAGCGTCTTGTAGGGTAAAAATATCACTCATCCATACCGGAAACTCTTTCTGCAACTCCAAAATTTGTGATTGTTCGTTTTCTTCTTTATTCCCAATAATCACATCTGGTTTTAAGGCACGTATCTTATCTAAGTTTAAAGTCTTAGTACCACCAAATCTTTCAACACTTTTAAACATCTGTTGAGGATGAATACAAAATTTAGTAATCCCCACCAGCTCTTCTCTTAAACCTAAATCCCATAACAGTTCAGATTGAGAAGGTACAATGGAGATAATGCGTTTTGGGAAATTAGGTAAATCAATTATATTATTTAATTGGTCGGTAAAAAGCATGCGCTAATTTCAGAATAATACTGCATATTTGCCAATACGAAATGAATTCTTCTTTAAAAGCCCATATTTCATTATTTGCAGCGCAAGTCATTTATGCTTTAAATTATTCGATTGCTAAAGATTTAATGCCAACATATATTAAACCCTTAGGTTTAGTAATGATGCGAATTACAGGCGCCTTGATTTTATTTTGGACACTTTCCTTGTTTTCTAAAAAAGAAAAAGTAGAAACCAACGATTTAAAACGAATGATGCTTTTAGCTTTATTTGGTGTAGCAGTAAACCAAGCTTTTTTTATTTATGGGTTAAGCTTAACTAAACCTATAAACTCAGCTATTATAATGGTAAGTAACCCCATTGCGGTAATGCTGTTTACCATTTTTGTATTTAAAGAAAAAATCACCACCTTAAAATTAACAGGTTTAGGATTTGGTGTTATTGGTGCTTTAACTCTCCTACTCTTTAAAGCACATGGCTCTTTTGCTATTGGCAGCGAAACAATTGTGGGTGATATTATGACATTAATAAATTCTTTATCATGGGCTGTATTTGTAGTAATGGTAAAACCATACATGCAAAAATACCAAACAGTTACAGTGATGAAATGGATTTTCTTGTTTGGATTTATCTATATCTGTCCCTTTGGAATGCCTGATTTATTAAATGTTCAATGGAGTTCACTCTCCTCACAAACATTATTTGCCATGGCATTTGTAGTAGTGGCTACTACCTTTTTAGCCTATTTATTAAATACCTTCGCTTTAAAGACATTAAGCTCGTCAGTAGTTAGTATGTACATTTATTTGCAACCTTTTTTAGCCACCATTATTGCTATTGCTTTAGGCAAGGATGAGTTAACGGTCATTAAAATTATTTCGGCTTCCTTAATTATTTCGGGAGTGTATTTGGCTAGCCGAAAAAGTAAAGAGTCTATTTAAAAAATATTATAAAATTTAAATTATAAATGATACATTAGACATCGTATAAACGACCTAGTATATTTACTAAATCCTTGCTATTATGATACATATTTTATCTACACAAAATTCAATTTTCAATCAGTTCGTTGCTGAATTAAGAGACATCACTATTCAAAAAGACAGCATGCGTTTTCGTAGAAATTTAGAACGTATTGGTGAAATTATGAGTTACGAAATATCGAAAACATTAGCATATGAGACCAAAGAAACAACAACGCCTCTTGGTATTGCAGAAACAAGTCATTTAGTTTCTCAACCAGTAATTGCAACTATTTTACGTGCTGGTTTACCAATGCACCTAGGAATTTTAAATTATTTTGATAGAGCTCAAAACGCTTTTATTTCGGCTTACAGAAGACATCATAAAGACAACACTTTTGATATTCATGTTGAATATGTATCAAGTCCTAATTTAAATGATAAAGTATTAATTTTATGCGATCCCATGATTGCTACTGGGTCATCTATAGTATTAGCCTACAAAGCTATTTTAGCAAAAGGTACTCCAAAACATGTCCATATAGTTTCAGCCATTAGTAGCCGTGAAGGCATTGAATTTGTAAAAACAAACATGCCTAATAAAAACTTTACAATATGGAGCGGTGCTATTGATGAAGAGTTGACCGCTCATTCATATATTGTTCCAGGATTAGGAGATGCTGGCGACCTAGCATTTGGAGAAAAAATATAAAATCATTTCTTGTTCTTAAAAACCAATGAATAGTACTGAAATCTGGAAATTTATATCGGCTGCATTAGCTTGCACCATTTCATTATCAAAAATTGGAATACCAACTGTAATTGCCATTTATAAGTCAAATTATGTACTAGCACTTGTAAGCAGTTGCACAGGTGCCGTGTTTGGATCTATTTTATTTACCTATTTATTTGCTGGTATTTTAAAATGGTGGGATAATTTAAAAGAAGGCATGTTTTCAACCAAACATCCTAAAAAAATATTTACAAAGTTTAATAGAAGAGTCATTCGAATTAAACACCGCTTTGGATTAACTGGAATTGCTATTCTTACTCCTATTTTCTTATCTATACCAATAGGTGCTTTTTTAGCAGAACGTTTTTACAAAGACAAAAAGAAAGTGATTTTATATTTAAGTTTATCTGCAATTGGTTGGTGTTTTGTACTTTACTTTATTTATCTATTTTTTTATGATACGTTTAAAGCATGGTTTGCTTAACATTAAATATAAAACCAAACGTTTATAGTCTTTTTAAGTAATAAAAACAGACATACAAACTCCGTTTTTAATATCTATGTAAAAAATCATTTTCTTTATTAACTATAGAATACAGTAGTTTTTCTATTTTCTTATATGTAAAAACATAATTCTTAATACGTATGCAATGTACTTGGCCAGCTAACGACGAACAAATGATTCACTATCATGACAATGAATGGGGAACACCAGTTCATGATGATAAAAAACATTTTGAATTTATTGTATTAGATTCATTTCAGGCAGGTTTGAGCTGGAAAACCATTTTACATCGTCGCAAACACTTTAAAAAAGCCTTTGCCAATTTTGACGTCAAAAAAGTAGCCAAATTTGACGAAGCAAAAGCCTTAGAATTAATGCAAAATGAAGGCATTATTCGAAACAAATTAAAAATCACGGGAACTATTAAAAATGCCAAAGCATTTATAGAGATTCAACAAGAGTTTGGATCCTTTGATAAATACATATGGCAATTTACGGATTACAAAACTATTGTTACCAAAGTCAAACAATCTTCCGAAATTCGTGCAACAAGTCCTGAATCGGATGCGATGAGCAAAGCCTTAAAAAAACGAGGCTTCACTTTTGTTGGCTCAACTATTTGCTATGCCTATATGCAAGCTGCCGGTATGGTTAATGATCATTTAGTTAGCTGTAGTAGATTTAAAGAGGTTCAAAAATAAAATGAAAACATTAGCATCGATAGTAATTATATTATGTTTTATTTCCTGCGGAAAATCAACTCAAGTTGAAGGAACTGTTTATTCAAAATATAACAATGCAATTAAAAATGCTAGTCTAACTTTATTAGTTTATCAAACCGCATCTTCTTATCCTCAAAGCTTTATAGATAAAGGGAAAACTGATGAAAGTGGACATTTTGTATTTGACTTTAAATATAACACTATCAATAAAAAATATAGATATGCGGTAATCTGTAAATCCGATAGTGGCTCAACGGATTCTAATGGCTACAAAATCAGAAACGAAAGAACAAATCATATTGACATACACCTTAATTAATACAAAATTATGCATCTTAAAGAAATCATAAATGAAATAGAAAAATTTGCCCCCCTAGCCTACCAAGAATCTTATGATAATTGCGGTTTATTAACGGGACATAAAGAGCAAGAAGTGACAGGTGCTATACTTTGTTTAGATTGTACAGAAGCGGTTGTAGAGGAAGCAATTCAAAAAAAATGTAATTTAATTATTGCTCATCACCCTATTATTTTTGGAGGTTTAAAAAAATTAAATGGCAATAATTACGTGGAAAGAACGATTATTAAAGCCATACAGAATAACATTGCCATTTATGCGTGTCACACCAATTTAGATAATGTAAAATTAGGAGTGAATAAAAAAATCGCTAATAAATTGGGTTTAATAAACACTCAAATTTTAGCCCCCAAAAAATCACATTTAAAAAAGTTAGTCACTTTTATACCTATAACACATTTAAATCAAGTTCAAGAAAGTTTATTTAATGTAGGCGCTGGTAATATTGGTAATTACGATAGTTGCAGTTTTGTTTTAGAAGGAACTGGTAGTTTTAGAGGAAATGACGATTCAAATCCATTTATTGGAGAAAAAGGAAAATTAAGTCTAGAAAAAGAAACCCGTTTGGAAGTGATTTTTGAAACCATTAAGGAAACTCAAATTATTTCAGCTTTAAAACAAAATCATCCTTACGAAGAAGTAGCTTATGATATTTACCAATTAGAAAACACCTACCAAAATATTGGTTCAGGTATGGTAGGCGAATTAGAGACTCCCATATCGGAAATCGAATTTTTGGAGCGCTTAAAGTCCGTTTTTATGTTAAAACTTATTAAACATACTCCGTTATTAAATAAATCCATACAAAAAGTAGCGCTTTGTGGTGGCAGTGGAAGTTTTTTGCTAAAAAATGCAATTAACTTAAAATCAGACATTTATATTAGCTCAGACTTTAAATATCACGAATTTTTTGATGCCGAAAACCGTATTTTGATAGCCGATATTGGTCATTATGAAAGTGAGCAATTTACTCCCGAAATTTTTTATGAGATTATATCAAATAAATTTCCTACTTTTGCAAGCTATTTAACGGAAACAAACACTAACCCAGTTAATTATTTTTAAACTATGTGCGCTAAAATCAAAGAAAAAATTGATGCATCTATCGAAGGAAAACTTCGTGCTTTATATGAATTACAAATTATCGATTCAAAAATTGATCGTATCCGTACGGTTCGTGGAGAGTTACCTCTTGAAGTTCAAGATTTAGAAGATAGCGTTGCTGGTTTAGAAACTCGTGTAAATAATTTATCTCAAGAGTTAAAAGAATTAGAAGAGCAAGTTGCTGAAAAAACGCAAGCAATTAAAGACTTTAAAGCAAACATCAAAAAATACGAAGCTCAACAAGGAAAAGTAAGAAACAATCGTGAATACGATGCAATTACTAAAGAAATTGAGTTCCAAAATTTAGAAATTCAATTAGCTGAGAAACGTTTAAAAGAATATAAATTTGCAATCGAATCTAAATCTGAAATTGTTGAAAAATCTCAACATGATTTCTCTGAACGTCAAAAAGATTTAAAATTAAAAAAATCTGAATTGGATGAAATCATTGCTGAAACAGAGAAAGACGAAAAAGAATTAATGATTGCTTCTGAAAAAGCTTGCGAAGGAATTGAAGATCGTTTAATTAATGCTTATAGAAGAGTTCGTGCAAATACTCGTAACGGCTTAGCAGTTGTTCCAGTTGAACGTGATGCTTGTGGTGGTTGTTTCAATAAAATCCCACCTCAAAAACAATTAGATATTAGAATGAACAAAAAAATATTAGTTTGCGAACACTGTGGTCGTATCATGGTAGATCCTAACTTAATTGCTTCAGAAGAAGCATAGATATAAAACAACTATAAAAAAACCGATACAAAAATGTATCGGTTTTTTTTATGCTCAAAATAAATTGTAAGTGCTATTTGTTTTTCTTTAAAAATTCTTCAACTAATTGTTCATCCGATTTTCCTAAATTTTGAATACAAGCTTTTGCATCATTTGCATAAGAACTTTTAGGATATTCGCGAAGTATTTGATGATAAATTGTTCTAGCCTCGGATTCATTATTTAAAATAAAGGCATCATCGTACAGTTGAGCTAATAAAAACATAGCTGCTCCTCTACTTTTAAAATTAGGAAAATCATCAATACACTTCGTGAAAAAAGCTTGCGCTTGCGTGTATTTTTTGACTGATTGAGCAATTTGTCCTGCTTTAATTAAAAATACTGGCGCTAATGTATCCGTTTTACAATTAGCTGAAAATTCATAAAATGCTTTGATTGCTTGTTCAGCAATTTGAGGATTAACTTCCGTTGCTTTTAGTAAAATATTATCTAATCGTTTGGCTTCATTTAAAAACTTCGTGCATTCATCTACTGCAACAACAACTGTATCTTTTTTTACAATTTCTTGTTTTTGCTCGGATGAAGAATTATTTCCACAAGAAAAAAAAAGCATTGAACTTGAAATTAAAAATCCAATTTTATGTATCATGATTATTTTTTTGGTTGGAACACTCTTGTTTTATAATCTGCTCTAAATTTACCTTTTGAAATATCAGTCAATTTTCCACTAATCAATTTACGTTTAAACGGATTGATTTTATCAGTAAATAAAACTCCCTCTATATGATCATATTCATGTTGAATGACACGCGCAATGACACCATCATAAGTTTCAGTATGTTTTTTAAATTTTTCGTCGTAATATTCAATGGTTAATTTTGGTTTACGTAATACATCTTCTCTAATTTTAGGAATACTTAAACAACCTTCATTAAATTTCCACTCCTCACCTACTTCTTCCAATATTTGAGCATTGATAAATGTTTTTTTGAAACCATTCATTTGCTTCATTTCTTCAGCTGTAAATTCTGGTTCTTCATCTTCATCCACTTCTGCAAACGGAGATGCATCTACTACAAATAATCGAATGGCTTTATTAACTTGAGGAGCTGCTAAACCAACACCATTTGCTTCATACATGGTTTCATACATATCCTTAATAAACTGTTCCAAATTAGGATAGTCTTTATCTATGTCAACACATTTTTTTCTTAAAACCGGATCGCCGTAAACAACTATTGGTAATACCATTCTGTAAATTTTAGATTTATGATTTTAGATTTAAGAATTATTTGATTCATTCTTAAATCTTATTTCTAACTTCTTATTTCCTATCTTGTATAGTTTGGAGCTTCTCTTGTAATCACTACATCATGTGGGTGACTTTCTTTAACACCAGCCGCTGTAATACGAGTGAATTTAGCACCTTGTAATGCTTTAATATCTTTTGCGCCACAGTATCCCATACCCGCTCTTAAACCTCCAATTAATTGATACATTACGTCAGCCAAATGTCCTTTGTAAGGAACACGACCACTAATACCCTCAGGTACTAATTTTTTAATATCATCTTCTGCATCTTGGAAATAACGATCTTTAGAACCTTTTTGCATCGCTTCTAATGAACCCATACCACGGTATGCTTTAAATTGACGACCTTCGAAAATAATTGTTTCTCCTGGACTTTCTTCAACACCTGCAAACATACCACCCATCATCACTGTGTGAGCGCCAGCCGCAATAGCTTTTACAATATCACCAGTGTAACGAATACCACCATCTGCAATAATTGGTAAGCGACCTTTTAAAGCAGCAGCTACTTCCATAATTGCTGTTAATTGAGGAACACCTACACCTGCAATAACACGAGTTGTACAAATTGAACCTGGACCAATACCAACTTTTACACCATCAGCACCAGCTTTCATTAAATCTAAAGCAGCTGCTCCAGTTGCAATGTTTCCAACAACAACTTGCAAATCTTTATATTTCTTTTTTACTTCTTTTAATTTAATAATTACACCTTTCGAATGTCCATGAGCTGTATCAATAATAATAGCATCAACACCAGCTTCTACTAAAGCATCTACACGCTCCATAGTATCAGCTGTAACACCAACCGCTGCAGCAACACGTAATCTACCTCTATCATCTTTGGCAGCATTTGGACGCACCTTAATTTTGATGATATCTTTATAAGTAATTAAACCAATTAAACGATTGTTTTTATCTAAAATTGGTAATTTCTCAATTTTATGATCTTGTAAAATTTCTTCTGCTTGTTTTAATGTCACACCTTGTTTAGCCGTAACCGCTTTGCTAGCAGGAGTCATTACTTCTTTCACTAAACGTTTCAAGTTTTTCTCGAAACGTAAATCACGATTCGTTACAATACCTACAAACTTTTTATCAGCATCAACAACTGGCACTCCACCAATTTTATTTTCTGCCATGATAGCTAATGCATCACTAATAGCAGCAGTTTGAATAATGGTTAATGGATCAACAATCATCCCACTTTCGCTACGTTTTACTTTTCGAACGTGCATTGCTTGATCAGCAATCGTCATGTTTTTATGTAATACACCAATTCCTCCTTCTTGAGCAATAGTAATCGCCATTTGATACTCGGTAACAGTATCCATAGCTGCTGAAACAATTGGGGAATTTATTTTGATGTTCTTAGTAAATTGGCTAGAAATATTTACCTCACGAGGTAACACTTCTGAATAAGCTGGAACTAATAATACATCATCATACGTTAAACCTTCGGGAGCAAATTTGTTTGCTAAAAGTGTTGATGCCATAAGAATGAATTTTCGGTGTTAAAATTCGGGCAAATATACTCAATTTTTTCTGTTAAAAAAATCAGATTTTAACATGTTATTCTTTTGGTTCTGTAGGTTTTGATTCCTCAGACTCTTTGTAATGATAAACAATTTGAAAAGGGTCTAATGAAGGCTTATCATTTTGTATATCTACTTGCATTTGCAAAGCAGTTTGCTCTTCAATTCGCTTTTCTAATTCTAATTGCTCGTTATACTCAGCTTCCAAATCTCGTTCTTCAACTGGCCATTGATAGGCTATTGGCTGCGGGCCGTCTTTTCGGTAACTATAAGCCACTAAAATACCAGAAATGGAACCAAATAAATGTCCTTCCCACGACATGGTTCTATCGATCGGAAAAATCCCCCATGTAATACTTCCATAAGTAAATACAACAAAAGCAGATACCATCATTAATTGTTTGTGTTTACGAAATACACCACTAAAAAATAAAAAAGTAGAAAATCCATAAATCAAGGTGCTTGCTCCTATGTGATAATTGGGAATCACGTCATTATTTCTTCCGCCTACCCATAACCAAAGTCCACTAATTAAATAAATCCAAAAAATAGATGACCAAGCAATGGGTTTATAAAAATAGAAAATCATAGAACCTAATATAAAAACAGGCAAACTATTATTTAGAATATGGTTTATGTCACCATGAATTAATGGCGCAAAAAGAATTCCTCTTAAACCCAATATAGTTCGAGGATTAACTCCTAATTGATATAAATCTAAGTTCCAATGATGATCAATAAAAAACAGTGTCCATATTATTGCTAAAAACAATACTGGGTATTTAATTACAGATAAGAGTTCGCCAAGAGGAAATTTTTTCATCGATAACTTAAACTCCAAAAACATACCATCTCAAAAAAGGCTGCCATTTGCAATTATTTTAAGTCATCCTGTCATTTAAAAAACAAAAAACACCTCAATTGAGGTGTTTTTGACTTATAAAAATAGAATACTAATTAGTTTGTTTTACCTGGATACACTTTTAAAGCTTCCTTTAAACATATAATAGCATTTTTCAAATCTTCTTTATTTAAAACATATGCCAAACGTACCTCATTAGTTCCAGCATCAGGTGTTGAATAAAATCCTGTTGCTGGTGCCATCATTACAGTTTGTCCGTTAAACGAAAACTCTTCTAATAACCATTGACAAAATTTATCAGAATTATCAATTGGTAAACGAGCTATGCAATAAAATGCACCGCTTGGTTTAGGGCAAAACACGCCATCAATTTTATTAATTTCTTCAATCACATAATCTCTGCGTGCGATATATTCTGTTTTCACTCCATCAAAATAAGATTGAGGAGTATCTAATGCAGCCTCAGCTCCTATTTGTCCGTAACTTGGCGGAGATAAACGCGCTTGAGCAAATTTCATAGCTGCTGCCATTACTTCTTTGTTTTTGCTAATCATGGCTCCAATACGAGCCCCACAAGCACTATAACGTTTAGAAATAGAATCTAATAATACAACGTTATTTTCGATACCATCTAAGTGCATTACAGAAACATATTCTTTTCCATCGTAACAGAATTCACGGTATACTTCATCGCTTAATAAATACAGATCGTATTTTTTTACTAAGTCGCGTAATGCTTCTAATTCTGCTTTTGTATATAAATAACCCGTTGGATTTCCAGGGTTACAAATCATAATCCCTTTAGTTTTTGGAGTAATTACTTTTTCGAAATCACTGATTGGAGGTAAAGCGAAACCAGTTTCAATATAACTTCTTACTGGCACAACTTTTACTCCAGCTGATGTAGAAAAACCATTATAATTTGCATAAAAAGGCTCAGGAATAATAACTTCATCACCTTCGTTAAAACAAGTCTTCATGGTAATTTCAATAGCTTCAGAACCACCACAAGTAATAATCACTTCACTTGCATCAATATTGATGTTATATGATTTATAATAGTTACATAATTTTTTACGGTAGCTTTCGTTACCTGCACTATGACTATATTCTAACACTTTAAAATCAGCTGTTTTAACTGCGTTTAAAAATGATTCAGGAGTTTCAATATCAGGTTGACCAATATTTAAATGATAAATTTTAGTCCCACGTTTTTTTGCTGCTTCTGCGAATGGAACTAATTTACGAATTGGAGAAGAAGGCATTTCAATAGCCTTGACTGATATTTTTGGCATAAGATAATTTTAAAAATTGAGCCACAAAAATAATCATTTATGTGCTATTTATGATACTATTTTAGGATAAAAAAACGGTTTAAAAATAGTAGATTTGTTTGTTGTAATACTTCTTAAAACTATGGTTTCAAACAAACGAAAAATAATAAACGATCCAATTTATGGCTTTGTTACATTGCCAGATGATTTGGTGTATGATTTAATCAATCATCCTATTTTTCAGCGTTTGCGCAGAATTAAACAATTAGGCTTAACTAATTTAGTTTATCCAGGAGCTTTACATACGCGTTTTCATCATGCTATTGGTGCCATGTATTTAATGACTGAAGCTCTTCAAGTTTTAAAATCAAAAGATGTTAAAATTACAGATGAGGAGTCAAGAGCGGCTATTGTGGCGATTTTATTACATGATATAGGTCACGGTCCGTTTTCTCATGCCTTGGAACATACTATTGTCAAAGGAATTCATCACGAAGATATTTCAACCATGTTGATGGATGAATTAAATAAAACATTTAAAGGAAAGTTAAGCTTAGCTATTAAAATATTTAAAAACGAACATCCTAAAAAATTCCTGCATCAATTAGTATCTAGTCAGTTAGATATGGACAGATTAGATTACTTAAATAGAGATAGTTTTTTCACAGGAGTTTCGGAAGGAGTTGTGAGTAGCGATCGTATTATTAAAATGCTCAATGTAAAAGATGGCAATTTAGTGGTGGAGGCAAAAGGAATTTACAGTGTAGAAAGTTTTTTAATTGCTCGCCGTTTAATGTACTGGCAAGTGTATTTACATAAAACTGTTTTAAGTGCGGAGAAATTATTAGTAAATGTTTTAAAACGTGCCAAAGAATTATCATTAGCAGGCGAAGATTTATTTGCAACTCCCGCTCTGTCGTTATTCTTAAAAAACAATTATAGTAAAAAAGATTTTATTAGTAAGCCTGAGTTATTACAACAGTTTGTATTATTAGATGATTACGATATCATGGCTGCTGTAAAAGTTTGGATGAATCATAAAGATGTTGTTTTATCTACTCTTTGTACAAATATTATTGATAGAAACTTATACAAAATTGAACTACAAAATAAAAACTTCACACCTACTTATAAAAACCAAATTCAAGAAAAGGTAATGAAGAAATATAAGCTAACAAAAAAGGAATCTGAATATTTTGTATTTGCAGAAAGTGTGAATAACAGTGCTTATAATTCATCAAAAGTTCAAATCAATATCTTACATAAAAATGGACAATTGATTGATGTCGCAAAAGCGTCTGACCAATTAAATATTAAGATGCTAAGTAAAAAAGTAACGAAATATTTTATTTGCTATCCTAAAGGGATTTAATGAGCAATAAAATTAAAATAGTAATTTTTATTGTTGCACTAGGTTCCATTCATTATAGTTGTAAAAAGAAACATGCTTGCGATTGTCGTTATCCAAACGGAGATCCATACAATATTATTGAATCTTCAAATGGAGATTGCTCTGAATGGAATGAACCAAAAAATGGCGTTACATGTAAAGTTGTTGATTAATATGCATTAACCAGGCATTCTACTAATTTGTTTCTCCATTTGTTTTAATTGAGAAACAATTTCATCGTTTTTAGGTTTTAAATCCTTTGCCTTTTTAAAATGTTGTTTAGCAATCTTATATTGCATACGTTGTGCTTCGATATTACATAACTGTAAGTGAGCAGCAGCTAAACTATCTTTATCAGGAATTCCAGCTTTAACTGCTTCTAATAAATGAACTCGAGCTTGTTTGGTATGTCCTTTCTTTAATTCAATAAATCCTAACTGCATTAAGTTAGAGCCTTCCATATCTCCAACTATCTTTGATTTAATTTTTAAACTTTTTCTAATATTATCTTCAGCTTTATCTAAATCATTTGATGCCATTGATAAATTACTTTGTAACATATAGTATCCCGATCTTATTGGTTTATATAGTAATCTAGGAAACTTAATTTTATTTAAATATTTCATCGCTAAATCAACATCTCCATCAGCAACAGCTTCTTGCACTATTCGCATGGTTCCCATCCCAAAATAAAATACAAGAGAAAATATTGCTAATGTGTAACAAATCCAAGCTGTAACAGCATCCAGATATAAATGTGATAAAATGCCTAAAATAACTAGGGCAATAATAATTTCTAATCTATATAAAATGTAAAATCTTAAAAATTTCATAAGTACTTTATTTTTAGTCTCAATTACTTGTTAATGAGGGGGCAAAGATAATTATTTTTTACTGATTATATGATTTGATTTTTATCAAAAAAAAAAACGCCCTTCTAACAAGAAAGGCGTTTTTAATAATGATACTAAATTTATTCAATAATTAATTTCTTAGTTACTTTTTTACCATCAATAGTGATTGATATAAAATAAACACCAGAGTTTAATTGATTTGAAGCGTTTACAGTATATTTTGAACTAACTCCTGAATTAACAGTCATATTACCTTCTTCAATAACTCTTCCAGTTACATCATAAACTAAGATGTTAGCTTTTGAATTAGATGGAGAAGTAAATTCAATAATAGATGATGAACTTGTAGGATTTGGATAAATCGATAATCCTAAAGAGTTTTCAAATTCATTTAATCCAACTGTTCCAGAAACATTAATATTATCTATGTATAAATTTTGTGAAGTACCTGTAGCAATATCATTTTGAAACCAAAAACGGAATTTCACATCTCTTTTATTATTTAATCCACCTAATACCACAGATGATATAGTTTTATTTATCCATTTTGGATTTGGAACAACTGACGAAGTTACTGAACTCCAAGGAATGTAAGGAGCATTAACCGTTCCACCGCTAGTAGCTAAAACTGCAGCAGCTGGTGCTCCTGGCAAATTAATCCAAGAACCACCACAATCTAAACTATATTGTATTTTAAAAGTATCAGCAACAACTGCATTTTTTCTAGCAAAAGAATAATCAAAGGAAAAGGAGATATTGGTTGTATTTGTAAAGTCGAAAGCAGGTAACTCTAAAATATCAATATGTGAAGCAAAACCAGGGAAACCTCCAACATAATTTGCGTTAGGTAAAACAATTGATTTCATTGATGGAGCTGTAACACCAGCACCATAATTTGACAATTCCCAACTTGGACTTCCTGCATCGTTATTTTTAATAACCATTCCTTGAGGCCACCATTGACCACTCTCAAAATCTTCTTTATATGGTAAAGTTATTTGTCCTGCATTCCATTCTGTTTTAACATATGAAGATTTTGATTTAGAAGATGTTCCATCAGCATTAGTAACAGTTAACGAAACAGAATAAGTACCTGGATTTGCATAGGTAACAGCTTGAGTAGCTAAAGTAGATGTTGCAGGAGAACCGCCCTCAAATTCCCAAGAATAAGAAGTGATAGGAGAACTGAAATTATATGACGTGCTATTAAATGTAAATGCTTGTCCAGCACAGTTAATATATTTATTAGATGCAAAGTCTGCAATTGGTGCACAAGGAGTTGTTGATGCAGGAGTATAGACATATGCTGTATAAGTTGTAACAACTGTAGATGGGGGAACGGGAGCAGCTGTAAAAGTACCAACTGTTTTGATTAACAAACCCGTATTAACTAAATTAACCGTATCAACAACTAATTGTCTTAAACTTACCATAGAGCGAAGTGATTGTCTCATTTTACCAGTTTGAGCTTTTGTAAACATTTTTGGACAAGCAGAGTAATCCATGATATTTTCAATATTTGGTCTTAGATCAGCTTGACAAGAAATTAAACCAATATTTAAAGTATAGTCTTCAAATTCACCAGAACTTAATGCGGCAGTAGCATTAGTAATAGGAGAATTACTAGTGATAACTCTCATTCTCATTAAACCAGAACCAGTTAATGAAGTACTTGTACTAAAAGTTTGAGTCCCTAATAAATTTGCAGAAGAAACAAAAACAGCTTCACCACCATCACTAAAACTACCATTACGGTTTCTGTCGAGATAAACAGCCACATAATTATTTACAGAATATGAAGCCGTACTTGTAATTTTAATTTGAAGATTAGTACCACTTGCAAAATCGAAAGGATAAATACTTGAATAATCTGAATAGCCGCCAACAGTTCCATTTGCAGTAGCTGTTCCAGTATGATAAGCAGTAACAGATGTTGTACCAGTTTTTGTAGAAGTTGGAAAAGAAAAAACTCCAACCGCTGAATTTAAAGAAGATGTATTAAAAAGTGGAATTACAGGGCCTGCAGTAGTTATAATAGTACCAAAATCTACTTTTACAATATCAGAACTATCTGAAGGATTTGCTACCACTAGATTATTTGAATACAAAGCAGCTTTTGGACAAGTACTAAAAAAACCCGTTGTTGCAGGTGTATCACCAATATCATCATTTCCACATTCAACACCAGCGTTATTAGATGAGCCAAAAGTATGACTTAATCCTAACCAATGTCCAATCTCATGGCTCATCGAACGAGCATTTAAACCTGTTAAGAAATCATAACGATAAACAATTGCATCAGCTGGGTCAATTGGAGATGTACCTGGAATGTATGTGTAACCTACAATAGTTCCAGAAGAACCACCATCATCAATAATATTTTTAACAATATAAATATTTAAATACTTTGAAGGATTCCAATTACCTGGAGCCATCGTACTATATTTGAAATTAAAGAAATCTGATTGAGACCAATTTGTATTTGGGTCATAATGACGAACTATACCATTCGTACAATTACCTTTAGGATCTTTTTTAGCTAATTCAAAATGAATTCTTGAATTAATGTATAAAGAGTCAAATAATGGATCAATATTTATTGTATCAGAACCTTTTCTTGCAAAATCCCTATTAACTTGAGCTAAAGTATTAATTAAAGTGGCATCACTTACATTTGTACCAGTTCCTACTTGCTCTCCTAAATGTAATACATGAAATACAACTGGAACTGTATACGTATATGTTTCAGTTAAAGATGATGATTTTGCTGCAGAATTTAAATTTTGCAAATATGCTTGATATTCAGCTGCTGAAGTTGCCTCTGACGCGTTTAATTTAGCTGCGTAACCAGGAGTATTTTTTAAATGGATTTCGCGAGCTTGATATGTACCACATGGCTGAATTTGTTGAGCCTTGATAGATGAAGCAACTAAGAAACATGCCGTAGCACTAAGTAATAATTTTTTCATTTTTATATGATTTATAAATTAAATAAATGGGGATTTATTCTAATTACAAACTTAACGATTAATTTAATTAATTCAAAACATTGTTAAAAATTTGATAACACTATATTTGTTAAAAAACTAAAGCTCTGATAATCAATTTACTTGATTTCTTTCCAATCTGTTAAATCTCTTATAACAACAGATGCGCAGGTCATTCCGAAAACTGCTGGAATGTATGAAATAGTTCCATAAGCTGATTTTTTAAAATTGGTGCCATCTGTTTTCATAATGGAGCGTTTATCAGGTAATTCTGTTGAAAAAACCGCTTTAAATCCTTTTTTAATCCCAACTTCTTTTAAACGTTTTCTCAGGTAATATGCCATTGGACAATGGCAAGTTTTTGATATATCTAAGACTTTTAATTGAGTGGGATCCATTTTACCACCAGCTCCCATAGAGGATACTAGACGATGTCCCATTTCTAAGGCTGTTTTTATTAAATGTACTTTGGGTGTAATACTATCAATGGCATCAATTACATAATCAAAAGGCTTTTGCAACAAGGCAATCATCTTTTCAGGGTCTTGAAATTCAGAAATTACATTCAGTTTCACAGAAGGATTAATCTGTAACATCCTCTCTTCCATTAATTTAGCCTTACTCATCCCATGAGTTGTGGACAAGGCTTGTAATTGGCGATTTCTGTTAGTAGGATCAACCACGTCTCCATCAACAATAGTCAATTCGCCAATTCCTGCTCTACACAAGGCTTCAGCGGCATAAGACCCTACTCCACCTAAACCAACAATCAATACATGAGCTTTTTGTAAATTATCAATTCCTGAATCACCTACTAAAAGGCGAGTACGTTGCATCCAATGTCTATCTTCCATGGTTTTTAAATAAGGCTGTGAAATTAGTATAAATTTTTTCTTTTAAATCATCTTCTTGGATTTGAAAACAAGCCGCTGCTTTTTTATATACATCTTCTATTAAAATTGATTCGTTATTATCAGTTTCTAAAAATATTTTTTCTAGTTGACTATTAAAAAAAATATCATCAACTTTTTCAAAAACAGAATGATGCAAAGAGATGTAAAACCCCTTATTTATTAATTGTTGAAGCAGTTGTTGAGATTTATTAAATCCATGAATGATTAACGGAATTTTCGAATGAAAGAGATAACATATTTCTATCAATTCATCAAAGGCTTTGACACAATGAATTATAAATGGCTTTTGATATTTTACGGCCAATTCTAATTGATCAATAAATACTTTCTTTTGAATTTCTATATCAGGCCCCTTCACTTTATCTAAACCACATTCTCCAATAGCTAAGCAATTTGGATGTTGGATTATTTTTTCAAATTCCACTGTCGAAACTTGTAAATCAGCGTCCCACGGGTGAATGCCGATAGAGAAATATTTTTCCAGATAAATTTCTTTATCAAAACCAAAACGGTTATTAAACAAAAACACACCATTATCTTCCGACAAATGGTGTGTATGTATGTTAATATATGGTATCATTACTTTTACACTTCGACTAAGCTCAGTGTGACAAATAATTAAAGAGCTTGAGAAAAACCTTCTCTGATTTCGTCAGCTACATACTGACCACCATATAATTTATCTTTAATTTTAGAGAAACTTTCAATAGTGTATTTTACATCTTCCAATGTATGCATAGCAGTAGGAATTAAACGTAAGATAATCATTCCTTTTGGAATTACCGGATACACCACCATTGAACAAAAAATTCCAAAATTTTCACGTAAATCAATTACCATATTAGTTGCTTCTGGAATTGAACCACGCATATAAACAGGTGTTACAGGAGTGTTAGTTACACCAATATCAAAACCTGCATCTACTAATCCTTTTTGTAATGCCCCTGAAATTTCCCATAATTTCGTACGGTATTCAGGGTGTTTATTAATTAATTCTAAACGTTTTAATAAACCATAAACCAATGGCATTGGTAATGACTTAGCGAAAATTTGAGAACGCATATTGTAACGTAAATAGGTTACTACTTGTTTAGTAGAACTAATATAACCTCCAATTAATGCAAACGATTTTGCAAATGTTCCAAAATAAATATCAATTCCATCTTGGCAACCTTGTTGTTCGCCTGTACCACCTCCATTTGGCCCAAGTGTACCAACACCGTGAGCATCATCTACAAATAAACGGAAAGTAAATTTTTTCTTTAATTCAACAATCTCCTTTAACTTACCTTGATCACCACGCATTCCAAAAACCCCTTCGGTAATAACTAAAATACCACCACCTGTTTGTTCAGCTAAACGTTGTGCACGAACTAATTGTTTTTCACAATCTTCGATATCATTATGCTTAAATACAAAACGTTTACCCATATGCAAACGAACACCATCTAAAATACAAGCGTGAGATTCTGCATCGTAAACAATAACATCATGTCTATCAACCAAAGCGTCAATAGCAGACACCATAGCTTGATAACCAAAATTACAAAGGATTGTATCTTCTTTTTTTGATAATTTAGAAAGACCTTGCTCTAATTGCTCATGTAAATCAGAGTTTCCACTCATCATACGAGCTCCCATTGGAAGCGCTAAACCAAATTTAGTTGCACCTTCAGTATCTGCTTGCCTTACTTCTGGATGGTTTGCTAATCCTAAGTAGTTATTTAAACTCCAGTTTAATAATTTTTTTCCTCTAAAACCCATATGAGGAGAAACTTCTCCTTCTAATTTTGGAAATGTAAAATAGCCATGAGAAGCTTTTGAATGCTCTCCAATAGGTCCCATGTTCTTTTCGATTTTTGCGAATATATCTTTCATAGTGCTTTGTTTTTAATATTTGATCTCTGGTATTTTCCAGATTACGAATCGAGTACGAATATACGAATCTGTGTATGTAGTTGTTTTTAAAGTTCCAAAATTAATAAAATTCTATGAACCTAAATAATCTTTTTAATCACACGCAACATGTGAGAGTATTTTTTATTATCCGAATGGAAAATACCGTAATGATCAAACTTATCAATACGCACACAACCGCTGGCGTGAATGATTTGCTGATTTTCTAATACCATACCAACATGTACAATATTTCCTTCCTCGTTATCAAAAAATGCTAAATCGCCTGCTTCTGCTTCTTCAACAAAACTTAATGGTGTTCCTAACTCCACTTGCTGGCTCGCATCGCGCGGTAATTGATAACCGTTTAATTTGTAAACCAATTGTGTAAATCCTGAACAA
This sequence comes from Bacteroidia bacterium, assembly GCA_044238845.1. Classification (GTDB taxonomy): domain Bacteria; phylum Bacteroidota; class Bacteroidia; order B-17B0; family Aurantibacillaceae; genus UBA4416. Next base: position 37,211 of record JBIICN010000018.1, on the reverse strand, counting down.
TCAATTCCAAAAGGACTTCTACCACCCCATAAATACGGAGCATTTAAAAATAGATACGCTGTAGCTTTTAAATCTTCGACCGACTTTTTGATGCCCATATCTGAAGTTTGTCCTTCAAAAGTGAATTCAACATCGCCTATTTTCAATTTACCATCTTTATAGTTGGGCAAACTAGCTCCAACAGTTAAAGGGAACACAGAATGATTGCTTGTATTACTAATTACTTGAACTAACTCTGAGCTTAACGTATTTGTTTTTAATGATTTAAAATCAGAATCTGTAATGCGAGTATGCTGTTTAGCACTAATCCAACAAGGGTAATGATCGTAATTAGTGGTAATTTGAATCCAGTCTTCACCTTCTTCAACAATGGTATACGTTTCTCCAAACAATAGTTGGGTAACCATTTCGCTAGTACTAGCAGGTTCTTTCCGGCAAGGAATAACACTAAGAGAACAAATACCAAAATTCATACGTAATTAATATTATTTTTAATGGGCGTATGGTATAGCCATGTTATTGTAATGTTTTTTTACACTCACAGAAACATGGCTATTTCATGAAGCTAAATTAAAGCTTGTTTCAATTATACGTTAATCAATATTAAATAGTTATTCACCGTTCATTATTAATTCAGATTATGATAAGTTTAGTTGTAATTTTGCAGGCTATTTTAATTATAATATGAAAATTCTATATACATATATAAAAGCCCATAAACCTTTACTATTTTTAGCATTGTTTTTGGCAGCAGTCAATCAATGCTTTTCTCTTTGCGACTCTATCATTACAGGTAAGTTAATGAACGAATGCGGTGTTGGTTTAGCTAATTTCAATCAAAATTATGCGACTTTTACTAAAGCAGTTATTGGCTGGTTAGCATTATCGCTAGGTGCAGCTATGATGTCGAGAATCGCTAAAAACTTTCAAGATTATTTCACAAATATTATTATTCAACGAGTTGGCGCTCAAATGTATACAGATGGCATCCAAAAAGCGCTTCAACTACCTTACCAAGATTTTGAAGACCAACGAAGTGGTGAAACATTAGGCAAACTACAAAAGGTTAAAAGTGATTGCGAGAAGTTTATTACCTTTTCTATCTCAATGATTTTTCAATCATTGGTAGGTATCACATTTGTAGTGATTTATGCCGTAAATATTCATTGGTTATTAGGTCCTATATTTTTAGCAACCGTTCCTGTGATTGCTTTTATTAGTTCTTTTTTAGGTAAAAAAATAAAAAAGGTATCAAAAGAAATCTTAGGAGAAACAACCGCTTTAGCTGGAGCAACTACTGAATCATTACGAAATATTGAATTGGTAAAAAGCTTAGGATTAACCGAGCAAGAAGTGAATCGTTTAAATACTACTACTATTAAAATTTTAGGGTTAGAATTAAAAAAAGTACGTTTCATTCGTTCCTTAAGTTTTATACAAGGTACAACCGTACACTTTATGAGAACCAGTTTAGTATTTACTCTTTATATGTTTTTGTTTAGAGAAATTATTAAACCAGGTGATTTAATCACATTAATGTTTTTCTCCTTCTTTTTATTTAATCCTCTGCAAGAACTAGGAAATGTGATTGCTACTTATAATGAAACGAAAGCATCCATGGACAATTTTACAAAGTTGATGGAATCTAAAAGTGAAGCAAAACCAGAGAATCCAAAAACAATTGGCGCCATCAACAACTTACGTTTTTCAAACATTACTTTCAAACATCAAACAGCGAATTACTATGCCGTTCAAGATATTTCTTTTCAAGCCAACGCAGGAGAAACCATTGCTTTTGTTGGCCCGTCAGGAAGTGGAAAAACAACCTTAGTGAAAATGTTAGTTGGATTATATAATCCAAACGAAGGTGATATTTTTTACAATGAAAAAAATGCTAAAGAAATTGACTTAACCGAATTAAGACAACAATTAGGATTTGTGACTCAGGATGCACAATTATTTAGCGGAACTATTAAAGACAATTTATTGTTTGTGAAACCCAATGCCACAGATGAAGAAATTAATGATGTGTTACAAAAAGCGGCTTGTCATAATTTATTAAAACGTGCTGAAAATGGAGTAAATACTACTATTGGTGAAGGAGGTATTAAAGTGTCGGGTGGAGAAAAACAACGATTATCCATTGCGAGGGCATTATTACGTAATCCTCGTTTATTGATTTTTGACGAAGCTACTTCTGCATTAGATTCGATTACGGAAGAAGAGGTTACACAAACTATCAGAAATATATCTTCAAAGAAAGATCAAATCACCGTTTTAATTGCGCATCGTTTATCTACGATCATGCATGCAGATAAAATATTTGTATTAGAACAAGGGAAAATTATTGAGCAAGGCAAACACCAAGATTTATTGAATGAGAAAGGGTTGTACTACGCCATGTGGAGACAACAAATTGGAGAGAGAAAGTAGAATTATTCTTTATTTTCTACAAACATAGGAATCATAGGTGTTTCAATAGAGTACTTCCCTTTATTCGCAGTTACCCAAAATAACATTTTCACCGTAAATGAATTATTGATAATCAGATTCACATGAATTGGTGTTTTACCGTCGGCATTAGCTAATATTAATTTTTTATTTAAACATTCGTAATTAGAGTACTCAACGATGAAATCTGGACTTAAACTCATTTCGGTTAAGGATTCAATTAAATCAGAATACGCATCTGTGAATGGCTTTAATATCAATAATGAATCCGATTTGTTTTTAGCGGTTTTACCTTTAAAAATAGCTGATTGATTTAAAATCTTTAAATAAAGAGTGGAATCCTTTAAACTAACTGTTTTAAAATTCCTAGTAAAAAGAGTGTCAATATTTGTAAACGTAGGTTGGGAAAAAGCTATAGAAGAAATTAAAATGAAACTAACAAATATGTATTTATGAAATTTCATTGAAAAGTTTTACTAATTTTTGCTTTTCAGTTTGCCAGTTGTTTTCGATAGCAGCAATAACGGTGTTACTTTTATATTCTAAATACTCGTTGCTGTTTAAAAAACTACTGATCTGTTGAGCAATGTGTTGTGGCTCGTGATTTTCAATAAATGTGCCAATATGGTAGGCATTAACTATATTTTCAATTTCAGGAAGTTTTGATGCCAAAATTGGGATACCAGCATGCATGTAATCAAACACTTTATTTGGTAAAGAAAAATGATAATTCATGTTAGAATCCTTATCAATGGTGATTCCAAGGTTTGAATTAGAAGTATACTGTCTTAATTCTGATGCAGGAATCTTATCAATGAATTTAACTTTATTTTGCAATTGAAATTTTATGGCATTCTCTTTTAATTGATGAATCACGTCTCCGCTACCTATAATTAGCAACAAATAATTTTCATCTAAATATTGAAAAGCCTCAACCAATTCTTCGGCCCCACGTTGTACATTTATTCCTGCGCCTTGCAAAATCACTATTTTTTTAGCAGGAGGTAAATTTAATTCTGAACGTGATTTTAAACTCACTAATTTAGGATAATGAGGAATGTTTCTCACAAAAATAAATGGTACTTTATATTTATTGGTGAAGTAATCAGCAATGCTTTGATTAACAGTGATGCAATACTTCAATTTAGGAACTATCCAAGATTCTAACTTTTCCCAAATACGCTTTTTGCTTGGGTTATTTTGAAGCTCTGGTACTTCACAAAAAATTTCATGACTATCATAAATTAAAGGAATACCTTTTAGTTTAGAAACAAAATAGTTTGGCAATAAGGTATCTAAATCATTTGCTAACAAAACATCTGCTTTGGTAAATAGCAAAACAAAAAATAAGCGAATATTAAAGAATAGATAAAACTGCGGTCCTTGTTCAAATAACAATTTCATGCGAATGCAATCGTAATCTCTTTTTTCTAAAGGCTTAGAGTTCTTTTGTTCTCGTCCAACTAATAGTACCTTGTAATTCAATTCAAATAAGACTGAACATGTACGAGCTACTCTTTGGTCGGTTACCAAATCATTAATAACGGAAACTATGATTCTTTTTTTTTGCATACACAACATATCCCCCTCTGGAGGGGGCAGGGGGAGGATTTATTATTTTATTAATTCGTCAATTGTAATTTGAATAATTTCTCTTACTCTTTTTATATCTTTTAAAACTTCTTCGCTTTTAAATCGAATGACTTTAAAACCAGCATTTTCTAATTTTTGTTGTCTTACAATATCATTTTCTATTACATCTTCTAATAAATGAGAATAACCATCAACTTCAATTATTAACTTTAATTCTTTACACATAAAATCAGCAATGTAATTTAAAACGGGACGTTGACGATTAAAAGTATAACCCATTTGTTTTGCTCTTAAAGCGTATTTCCACAAACAAGCCTCTGCTTTAGTCATTTGCTTTCTATTTTTATTAGCAAATGGTTGTAGATTTTTATTATATAGTAAATGGTTTTCTTTTTCTGCAATCATCTTTTTCCTCCCCCGCCCTGCGGGCACCCCCTCAAGAGGGGGAAATATTTCATTCAATCTTTTAATTTATATGTTCTTAAACAAATCCATGGCTGCTTGATATGGATTTATTTGATTTTGTTCTAACTGTTTTTCAATTTTTAAAATCTCTTCTTTTATCTTTGGATTAGAATAAAAGCGTTCAATCAAGGTATCATTAATGGTTTGATGCAACCATTGTTTAGTTTGGTTGGCACGTTTTGTCTCAAAAAAATGATTAGTGATTGTATGACGTTTGTATTTATCAATCATATCATACACTTCTTTAATTCCTTTATTTTCAGTACTTGAGCAAGTTAACACCTCCGGAATCCAATTACTTTCGGTTGGTGGAAATAAATGTAAGGCACGAGCATATTCACCGCGAGCCATCTTAGCTTTATCAGTATTACTCCCATCAGCTTTGGTAATTACCATACCATCTGCCATTTCCATAATACCACGCTTAATTCCTTGTAACTCATCGCCTGCTCCAGCCAACATTAACAATAAAAAGAAATCTGTTAACTGATGAACAGCTGTTTCGCTTTGCCCTACTCCAACGGTTTCAATAAAGATATAATCATATCCTGCTGCTTCACAAATAATGATGCTTTCTTTCGTTTTACGAGCCACACCCCCTAAACTACCAGAACTTGGCGAGGGACGAATAAAGGCTTTAGGATGAACAGATAATTGTTCCATACGCGTTTTATCTCCTAAAATACTTCCTTTACTTAATTGACTACTTGGATCAATTGCTAATACAGCCAATTTATGTCCACGATTAATCACTTCTAAACCAAAGCTTTCAATAAAAGTACTTTTCCCTACACCTGGCACACCAGTAATTCCTAATCGAAAAGAATTACCGCTATGTTTGATAATGGCATTAATGATTTGCTGAGCCTGCTCTTGATGCTCCTGTTTAGTAGATTCAACTAATGTAATTGCTTTACTCACATAGGAAATGTTAGATGATAAAATTCCATCCGTCATTTCGTTTATGTTGAACACTTTTTTCATTATACAAAACAAAAATAGGATTTAATTTGTCTTTAATAAAGATTCAAATTAACAATTGATAATTATTTTAATTGAAGTAATAATTATTATCTTCAAAATCTTGTATTAAAACGAATATGAAATAACCATGTTACATCCATTACAAACACGAATGACTAAACATGGTTATACCATATGGCAATAAAAAAACAATAATTTAGACATATGAAAAAACAACTCCTGCTTCTTGCTCTTCCTTTATTTGGATATATATCACACTATGCTCAAAATTGCGCTGACATTATTCAAGGTTTAAAAAAATTAAATACTGTTGGAAGCGTGCTTTATGTAGCGGCGCATCCTGATGATGAAAATACACGATTGTTAGGTTACTTGGCTAATGAAAAGAAATTACGAACTGGTTATTTATCTCTAACCCGTGGAGATGGTGGACAAAACTTAATTGGTAAAGAACAAGGCGAATTATTAGGATTAATAAGAACACAAGAATTATTAGCAGCCAGAAGAATAGATGGTGCAGAGCAATTTTTCACAAGAGCTAATGACTTTGGTTACTCTAAAAATCCTGAAGAAACTTTTACTATTTGGAACAAAGACAGTATTTTGGCTGATGTCGTTTTAACGATTCGTCGTTTTAAGCCTGATGTGATTATTTGTCGTTTTCCTACAACTGGCGAAGGTGGGCATGGACATCATACAGCATCTGCTATGTTAGCCGTTGAGGCATTTGATGCCGCAGCCGATCCAAAACGTTTCCCAGAACAATTAAAATATGTTCAAGTATGGCAAGCTAAAAGAATCTTTTGGAACACTTTTAATTTTGGAACAACCAACACCACAGCTCCTAATCAATTAAAAATAGATGTGGGTGTGTTTAATCCTTTATTAGGAAAAAGCTATGGTGAAATTGCTGCTGAGAGTCGCTCTTGTCACAAAAGTCAAGGCTTTGGTTCTGCTAAACAACGTGGTTCTAACATCGAATATTTTAAATTACTAAAAGGTGATAGCGTTTCAGCAGATTTGTTTGAAGGCATTAATACCACTTGGGCAAAATTTAAAGGGCAAGAAAAAATTCAAAAATTAATTGACGATTGTATTAAAACATATAATCCTCAAGCACCTGAAAATAGCCTTGCAGACTTAGTTGCTATTTACAAACAAATTCAAGCATTAGATGAATCCAATACTCATTTAAAATATTGGAAACAACAAAAATTAAAAGAAACTGAAACTTTGTTACTTGCTTGTTCTGGTTTATGGTTAGAGGCGTCAACTGCTGATTATATTGGTATATCTGGAAACGATGTTGCTATCACTACACAAATCGTAAATCGTAATAAAAGCGATGTAAAACTAAATAGTGTTTCTTATTTAAATAGTGATACAACGACAGCTTTATCTTTAAAAGCAAATGAATTGTATACGTTTAAACGTAAAGAAAAACTATCTAATTCATTATCTTTTTCTAATCCTTATTGGTTAAATGAAAAACATGATATTGGTTTATATACCGTTACTAATCCTGATTTAATTGGTAAACCAGAGAATGCATCATCAACTAAAGTTATTTTTAATATCTCAATTTTAGATTTGAATTTAAAAATTGAACGCGCATTAGTATATAAATTTACCGACCCTGTAAAAGGAGAAATTTATCGTCCGTTTGAGATATTACCTCCAGCAACGGTTAACATTCCTGAGAAAGTGTTTGTATTTACAGACGCAACTCCAAAAACAATTTCTATAACCGTTAAAGCTAATACAGCAAATACAAACGGTAAACTCGAATTAAATGGAAGTGCGGGATGGAATATCTCTATTAAAAATCCAGAATTTAAATTAGCTAACAAGGGTGATGAGGCTATTATAGAAGCAACTATTGTAGCTGATAAAAACGCAAAAGATGGACAAATACAAGCTTCTGTTTTAATAAATAGTATTTCATATAATAAGAGCATTAAACGAATTGAGTACGACCACATTCCTTATCAATTTATTTTAAGTGATGCCGAAGCTGGTTTAGTAAATATTGATTTAAAGAAAACAGGAACGTCTATTGGTTATATTCCTGGCGCTGGAGACGATGTACCTGCCTGCTTAAAGCAAATTGGATATAACGTTACTGTTTTGACAGATGAATTATTAGTTAACGGAAATCTATCTCAATATAACGCTATTGTATCAGGGGTTCGTGCTTATAACACTAATGACCGTTTACAAGTTCATTATCCAAAATTGATGGAGTATGTTAAAAATGGTGGTAATTTAATTGTGCAATACAATACCAATAACCGCATTGGGCCTGTAAAAGCAAATATTGGTCCCTATCCTTTTACCATTTCAAGAGATAGAGTGACTAACGAAAAAGCAGAAGTAAAATTTAGTAACGAGAAACATTCTGCACTAAACTTCCCAAATCAAATTACTCAAAAAGATTTTGATGGCTGGATTCAAGAACGAGGCATTTATTTTGCCACTGAAATTGACAAACAATATGAAACCATTTTTACCATGAACGACCCAAACGAAAAATCAAGCGACGGTAGTTTAATTATAGGCAAATATGGCAAAGGTAATTTTGTTTATACTGGGTTAGTTTTCTTTAGAGAGCTACCAGCTGGTATTCCTGGCGCTTACCGCTTATTTGTGAATTTGTTAAGTTTACCTGAGAATAAGTAGAATTTAAACACATAGTCACATAGTAAACATAGAAATAATTAATCAGCCAAATCCGTTTTATCCGTGTTCCTATTTAACCAATGAATAAACTAGAAGAAGAAAAATCACCAATCTTAAAATCATGGCGCAATGTTTACGCATTGGTTATTGGCGTATTATTAGCTGTTATTGTTTCGCTTTACTTTTTTACCCAACATTATAAATGAGCTTTATTGATTGGATTATATTAAGTATGACACTTTTATCTATCGTTGGTTATGGCGTTTGGAAAAGCCGTCATACAAAAAACATTGAAGGTTACTTATTAGCCGACAGACAATTACCTTGGTATCATGTTGGTTTATCGGTAATGGCAACGCAGGCAAGTGCTATTACTTTTTTATCAGCTCCAGGTCAAGGTTATACGGACGGTTTACGCTTTGTACAATTCTATTTTGGTTTACCATTGGCCATGGTTGTTTTGTGTATTACGTTTATTCCTATTTTCCATAAACTCAATGTATTTACGGCTTACGAATTTTTAGAAAAACGTTTTGATAATAAAACACGAACACTTACTGCCTTTTTATTTTTATTGCAACGTGGGCTTTCAACCGGTATTACTATTTATGCACCAGCCATTATTTTGTCAACCATTTTAAATATTGACGTTAATTATACCATCGTGTTAAACGGATTAATTGTAATTGCATATACTGTTTACGGGGGAGCAAAAGCGGTATCCTACACGCAATTATTTCAAATGAGTGTGATTTTTGCCGGACTATTTTTAGCCGCTTACATGGTAGTTCATTTATTACCTGACAACGTGAGTTTTAGCGACGCTTTACACATTGCAGGTAAAATGGATAAACTCAATGCTATCGATACTAAATTTGATGTGAATAATAAATACAATATTTGGTCAGGAATTATTGGAGGTTTCTTTTTGCAACTCTCTTATTTCGGTACAGATCAATCGCAAGTGGGACGCTATTTAACAGGAAAATCAATTGCACAAAGTCGTTTAGGTTTAGTAATGAATGGTTTAGTGAAAATACCAATGCAGTTTTTTATTTTATTAATTGGTGTGATGGTATTTACCTTTTATCAATTTCATCAATCTCCTATCTTTTTTAATAAAGTAGAAGTAAGTAGCATACAAAACAGTGTATACAAAGAAGATTTTAAAGCATTAGAAAAAGCCTACGTAATTGCTCATACCGAAAAACAAACCGAAGTCAATAAGCTTGTAGAAGCCATTCACAGTGAAGATGAGCAAGCCATTAATACAGCAAGAACAAACGTGCAAGCTGCCGATAAAAAAAGTAATGCCATCAGAAAAGAAGCAACCGCTTTGATGCAAAAAAATAATCCGAAAGCGGACGTGAATGATACGAATTACATTTTTTTAAATTTCATTACTACACAATTGCCCATTGGTGTGGTTGGATTATTAATTGCCATTATCTTTTTAGCATCGATGGGTTCCATGGCTAGTGGCTTAAATTCATTGGCATCAACAACCATTATTGATTTTTATAAACGCTTATTTAAAAAAGAAGAAAGTGATAAATCTTATTTATCGGCATCCCGTTGGACAACCGTTATTTGGGGTTTGTTTTGTATTATGGTTGCCTTTTATGCCAGCCGAGTTGGTAATTTAATTGAAGCCGTAAACATTTTAGGTTCTTTATTTTACGGCACTATTTTGGGAATTTTCTTAGTTGCCTTTTATATGAAACACATTAGCGGAACAGCTGTTTTTTACGCCGCCTTAATAGCCGAAGCTTTTATTGTATACGCTTGGATAACTGATTTAACTGCTTTCTTGTGGCTTAATGTGATTGGTTGTTTACTGGTGATGGGATTTGCTTTTGTTATTCAGTTAGTTTTAAATAAAAGACAAGTAGCAGAATAATTTGGTCGTGCCCGCTAAAAGCGGTCAGGCTTTCCGTTTCAATCTTTTATTCCACTGCGTTACATAAAAGGATTTCCACTTCAATCCTTCACGCGAGCTTAATTTCAAATTGAAATTTACACTTCGATTTTTGACTGAATTGCGTGAGTGATTGTAGCGTAAATCCTTTTTTGAATTTTCTCAAAAAAGATTGCAGCGAAAAGCACGACCCGCTGCCTTGGTTACTGAGGAACTCGAAGTACGTTGCGGGGCACGCCCAAATAATCATATCGTAAAACAAAAAAAGTCCTACCGTTACCGATAGGACTTTTGAATTATAAAAACTCTAAATTATTTTTTGCAATCTGCAATAATTTTATCAGCCATTTTAACGTAAGCATCATCTTGATCTGCCGTTGCTAAAACTTTTGCTTGTTCAGCAGTAACCGCAGCTCCTTTTAAATCTTTTGCTTTAAATTGGATTTTAGCTTTTAATAAAACAACCCAATATGCTTTAGGGTTATTTGCAATTGCTTTGTCAATCCACTCAGTCGCTAATTTCAAATCTTTATCATTATCATAATAATAAGATGCTGCTTGGTAATAAGGACGATTATCTTTCATAACCGTTGATTCAATTGTTTTCATAATCTTAGAATCAATATCAGCTGTTACTTTAAAAGCCACGCGAGTTTTTTCCCAAGATAATTCGATGTTAGCTGAAGTGGAAGTAATATCTGCTACATTAATTTCAAACGTTTCTACTTTCTCAGTTAAAGCTGTTGGCTTAACCGTAAAACGTAATACTTCATCTTCTTTTTTATAATCACCAACATTACCACCTAAAGTTAAATCTTTGTATAACATCAATTCCCAACTATCTTTATTAGGAACTGAATATAATGCATACGTACCAGCTTTTATATCATTACCTTCTACTTTTACATCTTCACCAAAAGTAATTTTAGTAGCACCATTTGCACCTGTACGCCATACTTTTCCAAAAGAAACCACATCGCCATAAACAACACGACCTTTTGCACTTGGACGAGAATATTCAACAGTAATATCTGATAAAGCAAAAGCTTGTTTTAATGTTTGTGATGGACTTGGAGCAGGCACTTTTAATTGTGCACTTAATGAAGTTGTTGTAATAGCTGCAATGGCAATTGCACCTGTAATCGTTTTTAGTTTGTTCAATAACATAGTTTTATTGGTTTTAAGTTTAGTTTATATAATACAATTAAAATGGAATAATGTTTCCAAAGATAAAACTTTTAATGAGAAATGTTTGATTAAGAATTTATTAAATCTACGTACAAATCTTCTACTTTTTTGCGTGCCCAAGGTGTTTTACGTAAAAACGTTAAACTTGATTTAATACTTGGATTTGACTTAAAACAATTAATATCAATATGGTAAGCTAATCCATCCCAACGGTAATGCTGCACCAAATGCTCCAAAATCATTTGTAGTGTTTTACCGTGTAGTGGATTATTTTTTTGTTCAGGCATTTTATTCTGTTTATGTTCTAATTACATCCTCCGTCCGCCAGCTGGCGGACACCTCCTTCATCCCGATAGCTATCGGGAGAGGAATTGGTTTAATATTCAATTAATATTTTACTTATTTAAACTCTCAGTTGCCTTTCTTACACTACCATGTTTTAATAACAATTCTTTAGCAACTTCATAATCTTCTAAACCAGTGTTCTTCATCACCATGCGAGTTCCTCTATCTACTAATTTATGATTACTCAATTGCATATCCACCATTTTATTTCCTTTTACTCTTCCCAATTTAATCATCACCGAAGTTGAAATCATATTCAACACTAACTTCTGCGCTGTACCCGATTTCATTCTGGTTGAACCAGTTACAAACTCTGGGCCAACTACTACTTCAACTGGAAATTTAGAAACAGTAGCCACTGGTGAACCGCTATTGCAAACAATACATCCTGTTTCGATATTATTTTTATTACAAGTTTCTAATGCTCCAATCACATAAGGTGTTGTTCCTGATGCTGCTATACCAACTACCACATCGTTATGGTTAATTTGATGTTCTTGTAAATCTGTCCAACCTTGGTTTACATCATCTTCTGCAAACTCAACAGCTTTACGAATAGCAGTATCACCGCCAGCAATTAAACCCACTACTCTACCATGTTCAATACCATAGGTTGGTGGACATTCACTTGCATCTAATATTCCTAATCGGCCGCTTGTACCTGCCCCCATATAAAATAAGCGCCCGCCTTGTTGCATTTTAGAAACAATCACGTCCACTAATTTTTCAATTTGAGGAATTGCTTTTTCTACAGCTAATGGAACAGTTTTATCTTCTTTATTCATATTCAATAATAATTCTTGAACACTCATCGTTTCAAGGTTATTGTAGTATGAATCTGCTTCGGTTGTTTTTTGCATCTTATTATATTTTTTTCATTGGGAATTGCTCTGTTTTTTCTTTTCCGTCAATTAAGCCAGAAATAGAAGCAACAATAGAATCTTCCGAAATTTTTGAATAGGTAATCCGGGTTGGAAAATCATGTGTTGGATTTTCAAATACTAATTGATTAGCTGTTGCATTTACTAATTTAAAAGAAACAGGTAATTCTTTATTTTGATCTTTTACAGAAACTGTATAAAACAATTCGTTGTTTTTTTGCTCCAATAAAATGGACTCAAAAAATACTGTATCATTATGATTAACAACTACTGTACTTATAGCCGAATAAACTGAATCATTTTTTTGACTCCATTGTTCAGTAAATAAACCTTCTGATGTTTGATTTTGCCAAGTTCCAATGAACCACGTTGCCGTATCTAACAAATTTACTTTCGAAGAAATAGTAGTTGCTTCTTCTTGCTTACTTGAATTGCAGCCATATAAACCAGCAATTAAAATAAAAATAAGAACTATTTTTAAATACAAATTCATGTTTAAAATACTCAGTCGTAGCGTTTTTATTATGTTTACATCCTCCGTCCTACGGACACCTCCTTCAAAGGAGGAATTGGGTTTAATTTCAATCGATATTTAATTAAGCAAATTGTTTCACGTCCTTATCTGTAATTTCTTTACCACATAAAATAATTAAACGTTCAATCACGTTTCTAAATTCACGGATATTTCCTGTCCAATTTTTTTGTTGAAATGCTTTTAAAGCATCCTTAGTAATTGTTTTCATAGGCATACCGTAATCTGCACAAATCAAATTAATAAAGTGTTCCGCTAATGCAGGAATATCTTCTTTACGATCATTTAATGATGGCACTTGAATTGGAATGACACTTAAACGATGAAATAAATCTTCTCTAAATTCTCCTTTTTCAATTTCCTTTTTTAAATCTTTGTTGGTAGCTGCAATAATTCTTACATCTACTTTAATTTCTTTATCGCCACCTACTCTAGTGATTTTATTTTCTTGTAACGCTCTTAACACTTTTGCTTGTGCCGATAAACTCATATCGCCAATTTCATCTAAGAAAATAGTGCCGCCTTCTGCTAATTCAAATTTACCTTTACGAGTTGCCACGGCGCTTGTAAACGCTCCCTTTTCATGTCCAAACAATTCACTCTCAATTAACTCGCTTGGTATAGCGGCACAGTTTACTTCAATTAAAGGCGAATTAGCACGGCTACTTTTATTGTGGATTTCACGAGCTACTAATTCTTTACCACTACCATTACTTCCTGTAATTAAAACACGAGCATCGGTTGGCGCTACTTTTTCAATCATGTCTCTGATGTTATTCAAGGCTTTTGAATCACCTATCATTTCATAAGACTTTCCAATTTTCTTTTTTAGAATTTTAGTCTCAATAACTAAAGTTGATTTATCCATGGCGTTACGGATGGTTACCAACAAACGATTTAAATCAATTGGTTTTGCCAAATAATCAAAAGCACCTTTTTTAACAGCATCAACTGCAGTTTCAATATTTCCATGCCCACTCATCATAATTAATGAGGATTCGGTGCCATGAGCCATTAATTTATTCAACAACTCCGTACCATCTAACTTAGGCATTTTAATATCACTTAAAATCACATCGTAATTTCCTTTCAAAGCCATATCCAAACCCTGCTGACCATCTTCTGCTTCGTCAACATTGTATTTTTCGAACTCTAAAATTTCTTTAATCGTTCTACGAATCGCTTTTTCGTCGTCAATAATTAAAATCTTTGGCATACTGTTATCAGTTATAAGTTTTGAGTTATAAGTTATAAGTTGTTGTTCTCAATAATTAATAACCTATTTTCTAAATTATCTTTTTTCTTAATTGTTTGGTTTCACTCTTTGCTTTTTTATTATCCAATCTCTTGGCTTTTACCGCTTTACTAATTTTAGTTGGCTTTCGTGGTTTTATTGTTTTAAATCCTGAAAGAATTAATTTATAAAATTTCTCTTTGAGTAATTCTTTATTTTTTAATTGTGTTCTATCTGTTTGCTCTTGTAAATGAATGGTTGTTTCTTTTTCTAGTTTCTTATGTAATTTTCGAAGTAATATTTTTTTCTCTTCGTCCGTTAATAAATCTGACTCAGCAATATTAAACCACAACTCCACTTTTGTTTCAACCTTGTTTACGTTTTGTCCACCTGCACCTCCAGAACGAGCTGTTTTAAAGACACACTCTTTAATAAGCTTACGTTCTTTTATGTCTTCTGTTGTTTTCAAAGTCCTCCCCCTGCCCCCTCCAGAGGGGGATAAATAAAAATTATAATCTCTGCTTAACTGCTTCAAATAAAATAACACCTGTTGCTACGGACACATTTAAAGAAGCAATATTTCCCACCATCGGAATTTTAACTTGCATATCGCTACGTTTCAAATATTCGTTAGAGATGCCATTCTCTTCAGAACCCATAATGATTGCTGAAGGTTTTGCTAAATCAGCATTAAAGTGATAACTCGTTGTTTTTTCGTGACAAGCAATAATTTGTAATCCCGATTCTTTTAAATACTCGATGCTATTTTTTAAATTATCTACTCGACAAACCTTCATTCTGTTTAATGCACCCGCGCTTGTCTTCACCGCATCTGCATTTATTTGAGCCGCACCTCTGCTAGGAATGATAATAAAATCAACTCCTGCGCAATCAGCACTACGAGCAATAGCTCCAAAATTACGAACGTCGGTTACTCTATCTAAAATTAACACTAATGGAACTCTTCCTTTTTCAAAAACATCTGTCAATAAATCCTCTACTTCGTAATAGGTTATTTGTGATACAAACGCTAAAACTCCTTGATGGTTTTTAGAGGTGATGCGATTAATTTTTTCTGGTGGTACAATTTGAATAGGAATATCTAGATCTTTAATAGCCTTGCGTAACTCGCTATACAATTGGTTTGATAAACCTTTTTGAATAATAATTTTATCAATTTCCTTACCGGCATTAATTGCTTCAATAACAGCACGTGTACCAAAAATTAAATTCTCTAAATTCTCTTCACTATTTCTATTATTTCTTCCTCTGTGATGATCCATACTTATAATAAATTGAATTGTTTTAAATGATGATTAGCATGCTTGTGCAATAAATGCAACCACTCTTCGTAATTAAACTCTCCAAAAAATGGGTTTAAATTTTTAGAGTCAGGATTTGCATTATAAAACTCCATAAATGCTTTTATTTCTTTTTCAAGTTCCCAAATGGCTTCTGTTATCGAATGGTTTCTTAAGGGCGCTGGCTCCTCGCTCATTAATACATTTTTTGTATTTTCTTTAAAGGGAGTTTCGCTTAATGCAAAGGCTCTTACTTTAGGTAAAATAGCTTCGGGTGTCTGCGCAGGTAATTTAATTCTTCCGTGTGCATTTGCAAAAGCATCAGTCATATGCTCAATCATTCCTTGTGGAGATAAAACACCCCATAATCCAACTTCATTGTCTGATAATTGTTGTAACAAAGGAATATATTCCTCTCTTAAAAACTGTTCATTTGAGTTCATATACAAATGTATGTTTTTTTACTTTATTAACTATACCTGACAGGTATTAAAAACCTGTCAGGTATTAAAGTTTTACGAATTTTCGTATATTTGAAATTATGATTCGCTCTAGATACATTTACCTATTAATTGTTGCTTTAAGCAGCTCTTTATTATTATCAAGTTGCTATATATTTAGAGGCAAAAATAAATGTGATACATGCCCTAGTTTTAATCATAACAAAAAAAGAAAAAGGCATTAGGCTTCAACTCCGCTCAGCCTCACAAGATTTTTCTACTTTATTTTATATCTCAAACCAACATACATCATTCTTCCATAAATTGGCCCCCACACCATACTAGTATCAAAGTATTTGCTATATGGCGCACCACTAGCTACAATTGGATTTTTTTGTTTATAATCTAAAGCATTTTCAACACCCACGTAAATATTAAAATCCGCTTTTTTAATTTTAGCAACATACGTAATTTGTGCTAACACATTAAAAAAATCGGGCGAATACGTTGCTCGTTGATACTCTGTTGGATTGGTGTTGGTTTGCGGCAAACGCTTTTTACCATTGTATTGTAAAGTGGCATCAAACAACCAATGTTTCTTTTTGGTTTCGTAACTTAAATTAATGAAGGCTCTGTGCATAGATACTAAAGCTTTTTGTAACAAACCAGATTGGTAATTGACTTTTGTATCCACATAACGATACGCTGTTTTAATATTTAAGCGTTTACGTATTTCCCAACCAAATTCAATTTGAGCGGTATTTGAAAATGAAGGCCCTTTTAAATTGTAAAATAACACTTGCTGCGTATTAGCATCCACATCCACCACCACTTGTTGTGTAAAATCAGTTCGGTATACATCAACCGTTACATAAGCGTCTTTATAATTTAATTTTAGTTTTTGAGTGAAATTAAAACCATAATTCCAACCTGTTTCTGGTTTTAAACCATAGGGCATGGTTAAATCACTAGGCGTGATCATCCAATCTCTTGAAGTTGCCATTAAAGCCGTATTTTCAGCTAAGACGTTAGCTGTTTTTAAAGCACGTCCTCCACTAATTCTAAAAACTGTTTTACTACCTTTTAGCGCATAACGCATGTGCAAACGAGGTGTAAAAAACAATCCGTAATAATTATGATAATCTGCTCTTAAGCCTGCTACCAAATTAAACTTCTCTCCTTGGTTATGAGCAAATTCTGCAAAAGCTCCTCCTACTCTTTCATTTCGTTTAAATTTAAATAATTTAAAGGTTTCATCAACTTGGTCATTCATAAAGCTAGCACCTAGCTTATACGTATTATCCGTTGTTTTAATAATTCCTTGAAAAATATAATTCGCATAAAATGTTTTTTGCAATCCATAATAGCTATTTATACCGTAATAATTATTTTGCTCATGATTTAAATACGACAACTGTAAGCCCATACTGGTTCCGGGTTTCTTACGAAACACAAATCCTGTTTTACTATACAGTTCCCATTTTTTGTTTTTAATACCAATTAAATAATACGGCAAGGTATCTGAATAGTTTTTTTGTAAAGACTTTAATTGTCCTCCTTCACGAGTATCTTCTAAATAACCACCACCAAATTGCGCTTCAAATCCTTTGCCCGAATTGTAAACATATTTATTCATAATGTTATATTGCTTACCTGTTGGAATATCGGCGAAACCATCTTTATTCAAATCTTCGGGCATGGGATTGAAATTAGCATGAGATAATAATCCCACAGCAAATTTGTCGTTGAAGCGATGCTTTACATTCAAATTGTATTCGTTACGCGCATTTTGATTTAAGTAAGCATTGAAATTTAATTTATCCGACGTTTCAGGATTTTGCAATTCGGTGTTTATTTGGCCTGTTAAACTCTCATAACCATTAATAACTGAACCGGCGCCTTTACTTAATTGAATGGATTGTATCCAAGTTCCTGGCACAAAACTTAATCCATATCCATTGGCGAGTCCTCGCATATAAGGCATGTTTTCTTTGGTAATTTGTGCATACTGCCCCGATAAACCTAACATTTGAATTTGCTTGGTTCCTGTAACGGCATCCGCAAAATTCACATCCACACTTGGGTTAGTTTCAAAGCTTTCGGATAAATTACAGCAAGCAGCTTTCATTAAGGAACGCTCATTTAAAGTTTCCACTTTAATTGGATTTAAGTAAGACATTTCGGTGCCTGTCGTTTCATAAACTACTTCTACTTCATTTAATTCTACGCCACCTTTCATCCTAATAGACAAAAATTTCGTAGTGTCTTTTATCACTAACGTGTCGCTTTTATAACCAACTGTTGTCACAATTAAACGGTTAGTTTCTGTTGTTGAAGGAATAGAAAACAAACCATTTTCATCGGTTGTAGAACCAATAGAGGTGCTAAACCAAAATACGGTTACGCCTAGAAGTGCGGTTGTATCTTTCTTGTTTTGAGAAATTTCGACCACTCTGCCCCGCACCTGAGCCAAACTAGGCAATACCAAAACAAGCCCAAAAAGAGCTAATAATAACTTTTTCATAGTTACTATTTTTTCTTACAATCGGTAGATTGATATTGACAACATGAAGGCAAACCTTTATAAGCTTTTAAATCAGCTTCGTGGTGTGTTGTTTTATGTCCGGATTTTGCAATCGCACTTTCAATTTGATCAAGCGTAATTTTTTTTGTATCGTAAGTCACAGTAACTGCTTGCTTATGTTCGTCCCAAACGGCATTTTTTACACCTTTAATATCGGCGGCATTTTCAATGCGTTCTTTACATTCGTCGCAATTGCCTTTCACTGAAATAGAGGATGTGGTAACTGTTGTTTGTGCTTGAATCTTGAAGGAAAAGATGATACCTACAAATAATATGATAATTGTTTTCATTTGTTTTATTATTAGATTTTTGAAATAAATAAAGTCATGCTGAACTTGATTCAGCATCTCATTAGACCCTGAATCAAGTTCAGGGTGACAAATCAAATTCTAATCACACTACAGGAAACAATATCTTGCTGCACCAAATTGGGTGGATGCACTTTTTCATCAATCGATAAAAAATCAGCAATATGTGTTTTATAGAAAACTACATTAAAGTCTGATTGAATAATAAACAACTCATTTACAGGAGCTTTGATACTTTTAACTAAAGTATAAAATGTAAAGTCTTTTTGAAAAAACACATGTGCTATTTCATCTTTGCAGCAACCATCATCTTCCATCGCAACTTCCTCTTCGTCACCACAACAAGATTTTGTTTTAGAAAATAATGATACCTTTTCCAACTCTCCACCACAGTAATGCGAAAACACAGATACACCAACGGTAGACAATACATAAATGATTGCTACAAAGGCTATAAATATTTTAGAAAAACTTTTTTTCAAAACCTGTTGATTTCTCCTGACAAATTTATAATGTATTCTTCATCAAAAATAACAAATTTGTTAAAGAATTACAAACGATATGACTTCGCACGACGCACAACATAAAATACTAGCTCTTTCTGCCGAATTAGAACAACATAACTACAATTACTATGTGTTAGACAATCCAACCATTAGTGATTATGAATTTGATAAACTTTTAGAAGAACTCATTGCTTTAGAAAAACAGTTTCCTGAATTTTTATCTGAGAACTCTCCAAGCCAACGTGTAGGTGGACAAATTACCAAGAACTTTCAAAGCGTGAAACATCAGTATGCGATGTTGTCGCTGAGTAATAGTTATAATCAAGAAGACTTATTAGATTTTGACAGACGTGTAAAGGAAGGATTGGGCATGGCTTCGGGACTTCGAGAGCCTCAGTCACCGTCAGCTATGAATTTATTTTCTGAAGAAATAGATTATGTGTGCGAATTAAAATTTGATGGTTTATCCATTAGTTTGATTTATGAAGACGGACAATTAAAACAAGCCATTACCCGTGGTGATGGTGTGCAAGGAGATGATGTGACTACCAATGCCAAAACCATTAAATCCATTCCTTTAAAATTAAAAGGCCACTACCCTGCTAAGTTTGAAATACGTGGCGAAGTATTTATGCCTCGCCCAGTGTTTGATGCCATTAATAAAGAGCGCGAAGAAATTGGAGATGCCTTAATGGCAAACCCACGCAATGCTGCCAGTGGCAGTATGAAAATGCAAGACTCGGCGCAAGTAGCTAAACGAAAATTAGATTGCTTTTTATATTATGTGTTGGGAGATGGTTTACCACACCAATCGCATTTTGATAATATGCATGCAGCTAAAACATGGGGCTTTAAAATTTCGGAAGATGCTAAATTATGCAGCGGCATTAACGAGGTGATTGATTTTATTAATTACTGGGACAAAAAACGTTTTGATTTACCTTACGATATTGATGGCATTGTGATTAAAGTAAATAATTACAACCAGCAACAAAATTTAGGTTTCACCGCAAAATCGCCACGCTGGGCTATTGCTTATAAATTTAAAGCCGAGCAAGTAAGTACCGAATTAATAAAAATTGTTTATCAAGTAGGGCGCACAGGTGCTATAACCCCTGTAGCTAATTTACAACCTGTGGCTTTAGGTGGCACCACGGTGAAACGTGCTTCTTTGCACAATGCCGATATTATTGAAAAACTAGATGTGCGTGTGGGCGATTTTGTGTTTGTAGAAAAAGGTGGAGAAATTATTCCTAAAATTATTGGGGTAGATTTAACTAGACGCAAACCAAATACCGAACCAACACAATACATTACGCATTGCCCCGAATGTAATACAGAACTGAAACGCGACGAAGGCGAAGCCAACCATTTTTGCCCAAATGAAAATGAATGTCCGCCACAAGTGATTGGAAAGATGGATCATTTTGTATCGCGTAAGGCGATGAATATTGACAGTTTGGGTGGCGAAACGTTGGTGCAATTATATAATGCTGGCTTAGTAAAAAACATTGCCGACTTATATGATTTAACAAAAGAACAAATTTTGCCTTTGGAGCGCATGGCCGAGAAATCAGCGAACAATTTAATTGAAGGCTTAGAAGCTAGTAAACAAGTGCCTTTTGAACGCGTGCTCTATGCCATTGGAATTAGACATGTAGGAGAAACCACCGCTAAAAAAATTGCCAAGAAAGTAAAGTCACTGGATGTGTTGATACACTCCACCAAAGAAGAACTATTAGCCATTGATGAAGTTGGAGAAATTATTGCCATTAGTTTGCACGACTTTTTTAGTAACGAAAAAAATAAAGCCATTATTGAAAAATTAAAAGCAACAGGTTTACAGTTTGAACTAACCGAAGAACAACAACAAGGTGGCAGTGATAAGTTAAAAGATTTAACCTTTGTGATTAGTGGCGTGTTTGCCAAACATAGCCGCGACCAATACAAAGAAATGATTGAATTGCATGGTGGGAAAAACTCGGGCTCTATCTCCAAAAAAACAAGCTTTGTGTTAGCAGGCGATAATATGGGGCCAGAGAAATTAAAGAAAGCAGAATCTTTAGGTGTGAAGATGATTAACGAAGATGAGTTTTTGGAGATGTTGGGGTAGAAATTTGTATATTTCTAAATAGTCAAACCCTATTTTACGGACACATAATAAAAAATAAATGAAATCGACACTAGAATGAATTACAAAGCTCAATTTTACATACTCTTGACGATATTAATCATTTCATTATTATCGTTAATTGGGTTTTATTTGATTAATCATAATAAAAATTTGGTTGATAATAATAGTGTAAAAATATCCTTTGGTGGTTCAATGACTTGCACGAGTATGTTAGAGTATTGGAAAACAAAAAGAGTTTTTAAGCCTTATCATTTAACATCAGATGAAGTAAAAAATGATAGTGTATTAAAATTAATTAAAACAGAACTAAATTTCCTAAAACAGTCATTTGATAGTATTCATGGAATTAAAGTAGTTTTTTCGAATGAAACGCCCTATAAATACTATTTAGAATTAGTTAATATTTGTACAGATAAAAAACCAAAGTATTTTATACCTATTGACAATGAAATATATGCACTATCAATGAGCAAATATGAACTATTAGATGATTCAACTATAAATGCCAATAATGATAAATTGCAATTTGACATCATTATGGAAAACAAATAGAACATAATTTACAGCCAATATCCACCCAAGATTCAATTTGAATTTTCGGCCTTGGCGATTGCAAAAGTCCATTAAACATTTATCTTTGTTAGAGCGTTTTGGTAGACAATGTTTCAAATCAATCCGTTGCTTAGCGCGAAAACGTTATGGGCAAGTTAAAAAAAAAGATACGATTAAACTAAAATATTGATAACAAAATATATGACAACTTTAAACATTACTAAATTACTTTTCATCGCATTGATTTACATACCAATATTTGGAGTTTCTCAGGTTTTAACTCCAAGCACTAGTATTATCATAACAAAAACTTGGCCTACCGAGCCGAGCGGCTATACCTACCCAATTGCAATATCAGTTCCAAGCGGCACTGTTCCTCCAGGTGGGTTTCCTGTGTGTATTTTACTTCATGGTAATGGTTCTCAGAACCTTTCAACTTTAGCAGGACCTCCAATGATTGGTCCAGGTCAATTTGGTTCAGTGCTTCCATGCCATATACTTGTTGCTCCAACCGGATTTGAAAATAGTTGGAATATTTGTTCAGAAAACAGCGATGCTCCTGATGTTGATATGATAAATGACCTAGTAAATATTTTACAAACATATACTACTAATGTTAATCCAAATAAAATTAGAATTTTAGGCGTCTCTAATGGCTCGGGTTTAACCAATCGGGTTTTTATTGAAAACACTAACCCAGGCATAGATATGGTATGTGCTATTGTTTCTCATCTTAGTGATTTCAATTATCGCTCAGGGATTTTTTATAAACCAAACGCAGCCACAACAAGTTCAGTTAATGTAAATTGTGGATACAATGTTCCTGTAAGCCCAATACACTCAAGAAAATATTTGAGTATAAGTAATACTAACGACAATTTAATACCATATCTAGGCGGAACTTCTTTAGTAGGCGCAACTTTTTTGCCAGCAGAAACGGCTGCCTTTAATATAGCTACTTATAAAGGTTATTCTGGCGGTATATTAACGTCCGGCACAACAACAGGCACTGGTACTTTAGCAATTACTGCCTATTCGTATTTGGGAGGAGATATTACTCATGTAAAAGGTGCTGCTTTTCATCAAGCAAACGCAACTGAAAAAGCATACATAACCAACTATTTTTCAGACTGTGTATCAGTAGTTACAAGTATTGAAGATAATAAACTTTCTAATATTGAAATTTACCCCAACCCAGCCAGCAATACGGTAAATATAAAAGCAAATTCTTCTTTTTTTGGCAAAGACTATTTTGTGAATGATAATTTAGGAAGAATCCTATTGCGTGGAAAAATAATTTCCGAAAACACCAGCGTTGACATATCTAACTTGGCGAAAGGTATTTACTTTTTAACTATCAAAGAAAATCTGAAACAAGTTTTAAAACTAGTTAAGGAATAAAACCAGCCCATAACACTATTTATAACCTCAGACACCTAAAACGACCCCCTAAAATAAAAAATCCTTTGAAAAGCTCTGCTATCAAAGGATTTTATTTTTAACCGTGCTCCCACCTGGAATCGAACCAGGCACCTACTGATTATGAGTCAGTTGCTCTAACCGAATGAGCTATAGGAGCATTATGAATTTTACTTCAGAATAAGGATGCAAAAATATATATTTGTAGCACATAAACAAAATATTGTGAGCGAAATAAAAAATATAATTTTCGACCTTGGTGGTGTTATAATAAATTTAGATATCCCTAAAACCATATCTGAGTTTAATAAATTGACAAACAAACCTTTTGAATCTATTTACAGTCAATTACAACAAACTCCTATTTTCGATTTATTTGACAAAGGACAAATAAACGAAACAGATTTTTTTATTGAACTTAATAAATCCTTGGATAATCCCTTAACCGATAAACAGCTCCTAAATGCATGGAATGCCATGCTATTAGACTTCCCAATACATCGTTTAGAATTGCTCAATCAATTAAAACATCGCTACCGTATCTTTTTACTAAGTAATACCAACGAAACGCATATTACCCGTTTTGAAAAAGATTTATACCAACAACATGGCTTTAAAAATTTAGAACCATTTTTCGAAAAAGTGTATTATTCATGTCGCATAGGCATGAGAAAACCTGATAGGGAGATTTTTGATTTTGTATTAAATGAAAATACCCTTAATGCCTCTGAAACAATATTCATTGACGATTCTCCTCAACACATCGATGGAGCTTTAAAAACAGGTATTACCGCTCACTTATTGAGTAAAGAAAAAGATGTAAAAAGTTTAATAGAAGAGTTGAACTTAATTTAAACTACTAAGGAATTGTAAAATTAATTTGTGGACTAACTGTTGTTGTTCCTAAAGCCCCTAAAGTAAAGGAAGTATTAGCAGTACTTAACCAATCGCCATTACTCGGAGTTAAATTTCCATCAGTGTCATATAAGGCATACACGAAATAAGACCCAGGATGCATATAATTAAATGCAAAACTTTGATCTAATGCATCTAAAATGACATATCGCGATCTGTACTTTAGATTAGATAAATTAGGCGTAAAACCACTAAACAAAGGTTGTGTCATAATAATTAATAACACTTTTTTTCCTACTACAGGCACATGAGCGCCATCGTAGGTATAATTAACGGTTGTTTTTCCTAAGTATGGTTGTGCTGTTTCGGGATAAGGATCGCCAGCTGGGATACCAGCACCTGCATAATAAATAGATTCGGCTTGCCCTACAAAGGTTGAAGAGAAATCCTTTGCCATTGATTTTTTTGGAAAACTAAACAACGTTGCTGCGGCAGAAGCCGAAGTACTATCTTGCATCTTTGCCCTCCAAACCATATGAGGTACTGATGAAGGCAATGTATTTGTTTTATTGGTATAAGATTTTAAAATTAAACTATCGCCTTTTCTAATAACTTCCGAATAAGCTCTTGCTTTACCTTTTACTACTTCCGAAAAACGATAAAAAGATTGGCTTGATGTTTCTGAAACACTATCTGTTAACATGTAAGAAACCCTTTTACTGCCACCAAATGATCCTCCATTTCTAAAAGCAACTTTATAAGAGTTATGATGCTTCACAATAAAAAACGACATAAAAATATCATTCATAGTATCTAACTCGTTTTTTGCCGAAACTTGATTTTCTGAAATTGGTCTAAAATCTACTATCCATTGAGGATAACTACCAAGCCCTGTTGTTGAAGATACTGGTCCATCCCAAATACCATTTACTTTAGCTAATACTCCAAAACCTTGTGTATTTTCTATATTTGGTCCATTATCTGGTGCTTCTGGTGTTTGCTCTTCTGTTTTATCATCCTTACATGATTTACAAGAAGGTGTTAGAATAATTAATGTGATAAAAATGAACAGATTAATTATTCTCATGATAAAATGTATGAAAGATTATTTTTTACGAACGTAAATTTTATTTTTAGCTAACCCTAATTTATTAAAGAAATGACTAAAAGAAACTCCTAATACTCCCATTCCGTATTTTGCACTTCTTCTAAAGTTAATAGAACTTGCTTCAGGGAAATATTTTGTAGGACATGTAATTTCAGCTATTTGGAATCCTGCATAAAAAATTTGAGAAATCATTTGATTATCAAATACAAAATCATCAGAGTTTTCGTGATAACTAATCGTTTCTAAAATCTCTCTATTAAAAGCTCTATATCCAGTATGATACTCGCTTAATTTTTGATTAATTAAAATATTTTGAGTTAAAGTTAAGCATCGATTAAAAATATACTTATACATTGGCATTCCGCCTTTTAACGCCCCTTTACCTAAAATACGCGATCCAAACACTGATGGATATAATTCATTTGCAATGATATAACTCATACTTTGAATTAATTTTGGTGTGTACTGGTAATCAGGGTGCAACATAATAACGATATCCGCTCCTAATTCAAGGGCTTTATCATAACATGTTTTTTGATTACCGCCATATCCTTTGTTCTTTTCGTGGCGAATAACGTGCTTAATACCTAATTGACGCCCAACCTCGGTTGTATTATCAGTACTATGATCATCAACTAACACTACATCATCCACAATATCAAAAGGGATTTCATCATACGTGCGTTTTAAAGTTAATGCAGCATTATATGCTGGCAAAACAACTACTATCTTTTTTCCATTAATCATATCCTACAAAAATAACAAAGTTTATATAATTTGTATACTTCTCATTAAAAAATATCCTTTAAATTAGACCCAAATATTGGAAACTAAAGTATTACATAAATATCTCCTAAAAGCGTATTTACCGCCTTTTTTTCTAACTCTGTTTATTGGGGTGTTTGTTTTCTTTTTAATTCATGTGTTTACTTATATGGATGATATTGTAGGTAAAGGAATGGGAACATGGGTATTGACTCAGTTTTTTGCCTATTCTTTTTTAACATTTATACCAATTGCTATGCCTTTGGCAGTTTTACTTTCATCCATTATGACATTTGGTAATTTGGCCGAAAACTATGAATTGGCTGCTATGAAATCATCGGGCTTATCTTTGTTTAAAATTATACGTCCCATTTTTGTTTTCATTTTGTTTTTGGCAGCTTTTACGTTCGTATTTAATAATTTTATTCTACCAAAAATAACTCTAAAATCGGCTCGTATGCTATGGGATATACGACAAGCAAAACCTACTTTGAGCATAAAAGAAGGTGTGTATTATAGCCAATTAGATGGCTATAGCATAAAGGTGGCTAAAAAAAGTAAAGATGGACAAACCTTATTTAATTTAAGTATTTACGATCACTCGGATGGACTTGGTAATAACGTGCAACTATATGCGGATAGCGGAAAAATGAAAACTTCGCCCGATACCAATTATTTACAAATACAATTAAATAATGGAACTCGCTATGAAGATATTGTGCAAGAAGCCGATCACAAAAACACAAGACCTTTGATGCAATTAATTTATAAAGAATTAAATGTAAATGTGGACATGAGTGGCTTTAAAATGAAACAAACTCAAGAAGAATTATTTAAAGGACATCATGAAATGATGAATATTTGGCAAATAGATAAAGAAATTGACACCATGAATATTGCTATAAATGGTAAGTATGAAAGATTACAAGACCAATTTAAAAATTATTTTTTAGCCAGAACTCTACGAACATCTGATTTTAAAATAGCACATCAACCTATTAAACAATTTTACGCCTCTTTAAACAAAGATGAATTTAACAGATCGGTTGAAAACGCTCAAAACTTAACAAGAAGCTCAAGTAGTTTTATTGATTCAATAAATGATGAAATTTATGGAAAAACTTTAAATAAATTAGAATGGCAAGTAGGTTGGCATAAAAAAATAACTATTTCCTTTGCTTGTATCGTTTTATTTTTTGTGGGGGCATCCTTAGGCGCTATTATTCGTAAAGGCGGCATGGGACTACCTGTGGTGGTGGCCGTTATATTTTTCTTATTATATTATGTGATTGATATTATTTACAAAGATTTGGTTATTGAAGGAGTTTACACAGTAGTTTTTGGTTCTTGGTTTCCTTTATTTTTATTCTTACCTCTGGGTATTTTCTTAACCTACAAGGCAGCAAAAGATTCTGCATTATTTGATATGACAGCATATACTGATCCTATCAAAAAAATATTTAAACGTAAAACACCAAATGCGAATTCTACAACTTTGTAATAAAGCACCTTACCCTGCAAACGACGGAAGCTCCATTGCCATTTGTACATTAGCCGAAGGTTTGGCAGATAATGGCATTGAACTACATCTACTACCCATTAATACCAAAAAGCATTTTAAACCCGAAGAAAATATTCCCTCAGATTTTATACAAAAAACTCACTACAAATCTATCTACAGAAATGCAGATACCACTAAAATTGGGGCTTTTACTAACTTATTTTCTTCACAATCTTATTTTGTCAGTCGTTTTTATTTTAAAGAATATGAAGAGGCTTTGATAAAAAAATTACAAAGCACCACTTTTGATATTGTGCAAATAGAAGGTGTTTTTATGTGTACTTATATTCCAATAATTAAAAAACATTCTAATGCTAAAATTGTATTAAGAAGCCATAACCTAGAGCATCAGATTTGGGAAAGGCATTTAGTAAACGAAAAAAATATTTTCAAAAAAACATATCTAACTCTTCAAAACAATCGATTAAAATCATTTGAAATTAATGCCTTTAATCAAGTAGACGCTATTGTTACAATCACTGATGAGGACAAAAAAACTATTTCCTCTCTGTGTCCAAATAAACTAATTAATACCTGCTTAACGGGCATTAATTTAAATAGATATAAAACAGTCATTAATGCCTCGCATCCAAATACATTGTTTCATTTTGCATCTATGGATTGGTTACCAAACATTGAAGCCGTTGATTGGTTATTGAATACTGTTTGGAATGACGTCTTAAAAAGTAAACCCGAGGCCAAACTTATATTAGCCGGAAGAGGAATGCCTGATAAATTTAAGAAATTAGCATCAAACAATATTAGTATCATTGATGATGTAAAAGATTCAGCCGAATTTTATAAAACATACGACATCATGCTAGTTCCATTATGGTCGGGAAGCGGCTTACGGATAAAATTGGTAGAAGGGTTAGCCTACGGAAAAGCTATTGTCACCACAAGCATTGGAGCCGAAGGCATTCCCTACTCACACAATAAAGATTTGATGATTGCCGACACAAGTCGTGCATTTGCTAATGATATTGTTGAATTATTATCTAACCCTTCAAAAAAACAAGATTTACAGCAATCTGCTCGGGCTTTAGCCGAAAAAACCTTTGATTACAAGCTTATTGCTCAACAATTAATTTCTTTTTACAAAACCTTATAAAACAAAAAATCCTTTGCTATTCACAAAGGATTTTAATATTGAAATATTGTAAAATCTATTTTACAACAATAATTTTCTCTACAGTTTTACCTTCTTCTAATTTAACAATACCAATACCTGTTTTAGTACCAGCCACCACTTTAACATCTAAAATAGCTGGCAATTTAAACGTATATGTACTTGTACCACCTGCATCAGAAACACCTTCTGCTTTTAAATCTGCTTCCACTGTTGAGCCTGATGCTGTTTTTACATTGGCATATAATTTAACAGTAGCATTACCTAAGGCATTACCCAACTCATCATGAGTTGTAATAATTAATTTACAATCTGTTTTCTTTTGGCAAGAACTATTAATACCTAAAGTAATTAAACCTAAAGCAAAGGTTGCGAAGAATAATTTTAATTTCATTTTATTTTTATATTAATTATATTGGATTAATATTTGTACCCCAAATATACTAAAAAAATGAATAAAATACATTTCAAAATCATACTATTGAGCATAAGCCTTGTTTTGGTTATTAAAACTAGCTTTTCTCAAACATTTTCTAAAGAAACCATTCTTATTTCAACCACTTTAGGGAACATGAAAGTAAAGTTATTTAATGAAACGCCTCAACACCGAGATAATTTTTTGAAATTAGTTAAAGAGCATTTTTTCGACAGTTTATTGTTTCATCGCGTGATTCAAGATTTTATGATACAAGGTGGCGATCCTGACAGTAAATATGCCGATCCAGCAAAATTTTTGGGAGATGGGGATTTAAAGTACACCATTCATGCTGAGTTTGTTACAACTTTATGTCACAAAAAAGGGATGTTGTGCGCGGCTAGAGACGGAGATGATGTGAATCCTGAAAAAGCCTCATCAGCTTGTCAGTTTTACATTGTTCAAGGAAAGGTTAGAACAGAAGAAGATTTAATCTCCTATGAGAAACGCATTAACAAACCTATCATTGCAAAAATAAAAGAAGATGTATTAAATAAACCCGAAAACGAAGTATTAAGAGAAAAAATAAATATCGCTAAAAAGGAACAAAATAATGATAGCTTAATGATCTATTTTAAAGAGTTAAATAAAATGGTTGAGGATGATTATTCTAAAATGCTACATTATTCATTTCCTCCCGAACACAAAACAATTTACAAAACTATTGGTGGAACTCCCCATTTAGATAGCCAATACACTATTTTTGGAGAAGTAGTTGAAGGACTAGAAATCATTGACAAAATTGCTGCCGTTGGTAAAAATAAAGATAATAGACCTTTGATTGATATCAGAATGTGGATAAAGATTATAGAAGAATAAAAAAAGCCCCGCATAAATGCAGGGCTTTTTAAATTACTATTTATTTCTAAGATTAGAAATGTAAGTTTAAACGTAAAGATGCATTTGGTCCAAAAACACCATTATTTCCGTCAGTATCAAACTTGAAAGAAGAAGATTTTCCACCTTCAACTTCAGCAGTTCCAACAGTTGCAACTGAACCTGCAGCAGATGGAGTACCAACTGATTCCCAAGTAGATTTAGATTTTCCAGTCATTGAGAAACCTAATCCCCATCCGAATTCACCACCAATAGAAACTTTTGGAGCTACGAAATACTCAGCACCAATAAAAGCACGAGCACCTACAGATAAAGTAAGACCAGATTTACGATCAGTTAAACGAGCACCAGCAGCATTAATACCAGTTATAGGAGCATTAGCTTGAGATACTAAGTTAGCGTTACCATATCCAGCAAAACCATCAGCACCTTCAACGTTTACATTTGGAGCAGTTGCGCTAGAAGAGTTAGCAACTAAAGCGTTACCATAAGTAAACTTGTTACGTTGAGAAGATACATAAATACCTAAATCAGCGCCGTATAATCCTTGTAAACGAGTTTTACCTTTGCGTTTTTCTAAACCAACAGAAATACCAATATTAGTATTTGATTGTTTCCATTTGTTTTCTACCATTGCATTTACATTTGGGTAAGTATTTGTTGAAGGAACAGCATCTCTTACAGTTCTATCTGCAACCATAGATTTTTCTGTATTACCACCAAAATTTAAACGTAAACCTAAACGGTAAGCAGTTGTAGCATCTTTAAAGTATTTACCAGTAATAGTGCTATTTCCGTTTAAAAAGTTCCAAGTAGGAGCATTGTTTTTGTTTTGTTTTCCGAAGAAGTTACCAGCATAATCTAAGAAAGACGTTGCATCGATACTTACTGCATAATCACCAGCTTCTGGCAAAAATGGTTCACCTTTTTTTGAAGTTAAATCTTGAGCGAAAGCACCAGTTACACCGAATGCTAAAGCTACTAGAGCGATTGATTTTTTCATAATTGTTTTTTTGTTTGTTTGTTTAATGTTCAAAATTACTTGTTAAATTTTATTACTAGATATTAACAATCTTGTATTATCAACACGTAATTGTTAATACCGAAAAACTTAAGCTTATATCTATGTCTTATTTTGTAACATAGGGACAAATTTAAATTTTCCGAATGCCTTTTTATCAAACTCTGTGCCAGATTTCTTAATTATGACATTCATCACCTGTTCCTCTCCCTCACCTAATGGAATCACTAAAATACCACCAATAACTAACTGAGCTAACAAATCCTGCGGTATATATGGCGCAGCAGCTGTTACAATAATTTTATCAAAGGGGGCAAATTGTGGCAATCCTTTATATCCATCACCATAAACAAGCTTTGCTCCTTTATAGCCAATTAATGGTAAAAATACTTTTGTTTTATCAAATAATTCTTTTTGGCGCTCAATTGAGTAAACTTTGGCGCCCATTTCTAACAAAACGGCAGTTTGATACCCGCAACCTGTCCCAATTTCTAACACTTTGTCACCTTTTACAATGTTTAATTTTTCTGTTTGAAATGCAACCGTAAAAGGATGAGATATAGTTTGCCCGGCTCCTATTTTTAAAGCTTTATCCGAGTAAGCATGATCTAACAACGCTGGGCGCTCGGTGGATTGGTCAAAAAATAAATGTCGAGGAATTTTTAATATCGTATTTAATACAGCCTGGCTGGCAATTCCTTTTTCTTTGAGTTGCTCAACTAAACGTTTTCTTTTTCCTTGGTACAGGTAATCGTCTTCTTTACTTATATTAATGTGCATGGTTAAAAATAATGATAATAAACAATGGAGTTTTAATATAAAAAAATCATTTCTAACAATTAGTTTTTAATAGATATTACATTTACACAAAATTATTTTTAATGAATGTAGGAATTGTTGGATTGGGTCATCTCGGAAAAATTCACTTAAAGTTAGTGAGCGAAATTTCTGAATTTAATGTTTGTGCTATTTATGACATCGATAAAAGCGTTATAGCTAACTTATCATATCAAAATAATGTAAAAATATGTGATAGTTACGAAGAACTTTTATCTCTTTGCGAAAGTGTGTTAATTATAACTCCCACTCCTACTCATTTTGATCTTGCTAGTAAAGCAATTAAAAATGGAAAACATGTATTTATTGAAAAACCAGCTACAGATAATCCTAATGATACAAAAAAATTAAACCGCTTATCAAAAGAAGCTGGTGTGATTGTACAAGTTGGACATGTTGAACGTTTTAATCCTGCATTTACGGCTGCCAAAGAATTTATGACCAATCCTCAGCATATTAATATCGAACGATTGGCTTGTTATAACTCAAGAGGAACAGATGTTTCGGTTGTAATGGATTTAATGATTCATGATATTGATTTATTATTAAATACCATAAAAAGTAAAATCAAAAAAATATCTGCCACGGGAGCAATTATTGTTAGCAAAACTGCCGATTTAGCATATGTAAGAATTGAATTTGAAAATGGCTGTATTGCCAATTTAACTGCCAATCGAGTAGCTTTACAAAATGTTAGAAAAATGGATGTTTTTCAAGATAACACCTTTATTAACATTGATTTACTAAATAAATCCACTACAATTCATAGTATACTTCCAAAAAACACCTCTTTAAACAATAAGGGAATTATCATTGATCCAGGAGCTGGGCAACAAAAATTTGAAATCCTTCACAATCAACCAATAATAAACCCTGTAAATGCTATAAAAACAGAATTAGAATGTTTTTATAAAAGTATAACCCACGATGCACCTTTAGCAGTATCATTATCTGATGCAGAAATTGCCTTGCAAGTGGTACAAGATATTGATTTTCAAATTCATCCAATAAAAAGATAATTTTATACTTTAAAAAATAAAATTTTATTTATGGCAATACAATAAGTACTGTTATCTTTACGTTTTATAACACGTATGCTTAGATATTTACTGTACTTATTAGTGTTTATTAACTTAATTTTTCTTTTTTCTTGTAATAAGGACAAATTAAAAGCGCCTCAATCGTCATTTTTAGTTGTAAATCCCGTTAATTTAAAAACAAATTATTTAACGCAAGGCAGTAATAGCCACAAGATTACCGATATTTGGTATTATGTGGATGGTCAATTTAAAGGGATTTTTCCTGTAGCAAGTGTGATGCCTATTGTTTCGAACGGAAATGCTGACATAACATTATACGCTGGTATTAAAAACAACGGAATTTCGGCAACTAGAACACCATATGCTTTATATAATGCCATAACATTTAATCAAAAAACGGAACCTGGAAAAACATATACCATTTCTCCTGAATTTACCTATAATTCTGGGGCATTCTTTTATTACGCTGATGCCTTTGAACCGGGTGGTAGCTCATTTATTTCCAACGGTGATTCGGCTTATGTAAATACTTCTGCATCAATTTCTACTCAAGGCAAAGCTTTTGAGGGTGTTGGCACGATATACATGTCGATGAGTGATGCCAAGCCAACGGCTGAAATGCTACAATCTCAGGCCTATTTTTTACCAGCTGGAGGAGCTACCATTTATTTAGAGCTTAATTACAAATGTAATCAGCCATTTACGGTTGGCATTATTGGTGGAAGTGAAAGAAGAACCGCCCTAACGATTAATAAATCAGAAGAATGGAATAAAATTTATGTTCAATTAACAGGAGTAGTTAATTTGCAACCCTCCTATACAAATTA
The DNA here is from genome assembly GCA_044238845.1 of Bacteroidia bacterium. Classification (GTDB taxonomy): domain Bacteria; phylum Bacteroidota; class Bacteroidia; order B-17B0; family Aurantibacillaceae; genus UBA4416. The sequence goes on along the minus strand of JBIICN010000018.1, from coordinate 3,242 downwards.
TAAAGTATTTATACATGCCGATAAAGTAGTGGCTTCTCCTGAAATATATATTGATAACGTTAAACTTATTTATCAATAAATAAATGAATAAAAAACTACAAACATTCAAATATATTTTTGCCGATTATATATCGGCTTGCTTAGCGTGGAGTTTATTTTATTTATACCGTAAATTTTATATTGAACCTGATAAATTTGGAATTTTACCTGAACAAATTTTTGATAGACAATATATTTTAGGAATGATAATTCTTCCATTAGGCTGGTTATTAGCTTATTATTTAACTGGATTTTATAAAAACATTTACCGTAAATCACGAATTAATGAGTTAATGCAAACCATTGCCACCTCTATTATTGGTGTTACATTTATTTTCTTTTTTATTTTATTAGATGATTTTGTATCGAGTTACAAAGCCTATTATAAAGTATACACGGTATTATTTGGCTTACATTTTTTTATCACCGCTATTCTTAGATTTATTTTATCAACCATTACTAACCATAAAATAAATAAAGGAAAAATTGGTTTTAATACCGTTATTATTGGCAGTAACCAACGTGCCTTAAAAATTTATGACGAAATCACATCAAGCCACAAATCCTCAGGTAATAAATTTGTTGGATTTATTCATTTAGATGAAAAAAACGGATTTTCTGATCAATTAAAACAAAAACTAAGTCATTTAGGTGAATACAAAGATTTAAAAGAAATAGTTCAAACTCATCAAATCGAAGAAATTATTATAGCTATTGAGTCATGGGAACATGGTTATTTAGAAAAAATCATCAATGAACTTAATGACTTTGAAGCTATTATAAAAATTATTCCCGATATGTATGATATTTTATCGGGTCAGGTAAAAATGAATTCTATTTCTGATACCGCTTTAATCGTTATCAATAAACAAGTGATGCCAAACTGGCAACAATCAGTTAAACGATTTATTGATGTTAGTGCCTCGGTATTTGTTTTAATTACTTTTAGTTGGGTATATATTATTTTGATGATTATTGTAAAATTAAATTCAAAAGGTCCAGTGTTTTTTAAACAAGAACGTATTGGCAAAGGAGGAAAACCATTTTTTATTATTAAGTATAGAACAATGTATACGGATGCTGAAAAATTTGGGCCAAGACTTTCTAAAACAGATGACCCTAGAATTACAAAAGTTGGCAAATTTTTGCGAAAAGTACGATTAGATGAAATTCCTCAATTTTACAATGTTATCATTGGCGATATGAGTTTAGTAGGGCCACGACCTGAACGTAAATTTTTTATTGATCAAATTGTAGTGCATGCACCACATTATGTGCATTTACACCGAGTAAGACCAGGAATTACTGGCTACGGACAAGTGAAATATGGGTATGCCGAAAACATTGAAGAAATGGTGTCTCGTGTAAAATTTGATTTATTGTATATAGAAAATATGAGCTTAATTATTGATTTTAAAATCTTAATTCACACCATTTTAATTGTGGTTCAAGGACGAGGCAAATAATTTAAGATTTACAAAAGTACAAATCACGGCTTACTAATATTGATTGATTAAATCGTGATTCGTCATTCCCAAATCGCACTTTTTTATTATATTCGTAACTGATTTATAACATATACAAAATGAAAGTATTAATTACAGGAGGTGCAGGTTTTATTGGCTCACACGTTGTGAGATTATTTGTAAACAAATATTCAAACTATGAAATTGTAAACCTAGATAAATTAACCTATGCAGGTAACTTAGCTAACTTAACTGATATTGAAAACAAAACCAATTACACTTTTGTAAAAGGAGATATAGTTGATGCTGATTTTATTAATAAATTATTTAAAGAGCATCAATTTAATGCTGTTATTCATTTAGCTGCTGAAAGCCATGTGGATAGAAGTATTACTAATCCATTAGAATTTGTTTATACAAACGTAATTGGAACAGTTAATTTATTAAACGCCGCTAAAGAATTACATAAAGCAGATTCAAATAAATTCACTAAATTTTATCACGTTTCAACTGATGAAGTATATGGTTCTTTAGGTGATACTGGCTTATTTACAGAAGCAACGGCTTACGACCCACATAGTCCTTACTCTGCTTCCAAAGCGAGTTCAGACCATTTTGTAAGAGCTTATCATGATACCTATAAATTACCTTGTGTGATTTCTAACTGTTCAAATAATTATGGTCCGTACCATTTTCCAGAAAAGTTAATACCGCTTTGCATTAACAATATCAAAAACAATAAACCATTACCAATTTATGGTAAAGGCGAAAACGTAAGAGATTGGTTATTTGTTGAAGATCATGCACGTGCTATTGATGTTATTTTTCATACAGCTGCTTTAGGTAGCACTTATAATATTGGTGGGCATAATGAATGGACAAACATTGATGTAATTCGTTTATTATGCGATATGATGGATGAAAAATTAGGAAGAGCAAAAGGAACTAATCAACAATTAATCACCTTTGTTACTGACAGAGCTGGACATGATTTACGTTACGCCATTGATTCTACAAAACTTCAAAACGAATTGGGATGGAAACCATCACTTCAATTTGAAGAAGGCTTATCAAAAACAGTAGACTGGTATTTACAAAACGAAGAATGGTTAAATAATGTTACTTCGGGAGCTTATGCTAATTATTACGAAAAACAATATCAATAAGTAAGAATTAAGAATGTAGATTTAAGAATTAAAAATCCTAAATCACACTTCTAAAATCTTAAATCATAACATGGTTTTTAGCAGCATAACATTTTTAGTTTACTTTTTACCCATTTTTTTATTGGCGTATCATTTAACTCCCAATAAATTTAAAAATGCTTGTATTCTAATTTTTAGTATAGTTTTTTATGCGTGGGGTGGGCCAAAATTTATCTTCGTCATTCTTGGAACAACATTCTTAGATTATTTCTTGGTCAATAAAATGGCCGAAGCAAAAACCTCTAAAGGAAAAAAGCAGTTATTAGTCATTTCATTATTAATGAATTTAGGCTTATTATTTTATTTTAAATATTCCAATTTCTTTATTGATAATATTAATGGAGCTTTAGATTTAGCTGGTATTAAAGAAATTAGTTGGTTAAAAATTGTGTTACCTATAGGAATTTCATTCTACACATTTGAAAGTGTTACTTACGTGGTTGATGTTTACAGAGGCATTCACAAACCATTAAAGAACTTTTGGCATTATCAAACTTACATTTTATTGTTTCCAAAATTAATTGCAGGGCCA
>JBIICN010000017.1:0-70367 GCA_044238845.1 Bacteroidia bacterium | reverse complement strand
AGCTTTTTTTTACCTAAATATGTAAAAAAATCACTAATTTTAGCGTACAAAAAGTTCTTTGAAAAGCCTTGCTAGTGTAAGGCTATATTAAAAATGGCGTTAGGGTACGTTTGGTAGCACAATGTCAAGTCGCTCTTTTAACGCCCCTGAATACAAATACGGGTTTAATGGCAAAGAGAATGATAACGAGACTGTTGGAACAGGTAGCGGTACTCAAGACTATGGCGAAAGGATTTATAATCCAGCATTAGGTAAATGGTTAAGCATTGACCCAAAATCATCAAAATATCCTAGCATTAGCCCATACACATTTGCTGTTAATAGTCCAATCTTTGTAATTGACCCCGATGGTGGAGATATTATAGTTTTAAGTGCTCCATTAGGTGCAATGGGTAAAGGTCATGCAGCTGTTTTAATCGGAAATGATAAGGAAGGTTGGGTGTTGTACTCTAAAAATGGCACTTTGAGTTCTGGCGGCTCATCTGGAGACGCTGATAAACACCCTCAAAACGGCATCCCTGTTGGCTCTCTTGATAATTTCGCATTAAAATATAATTTATCTGAGGATGGAAAAGAAAGTGAATATACAAGTGCATTTCGTATAACGACAAATGAAAACCAAGATAAGAAAATGAAAACTGCTGCTGCTAAAAGTGTAGAATCATTCTATGATGTAACTCAAAACAGCTGCATTGATGTTTGTTCTGATGCTTTAAAATCAGTCGGGAAAGATGAAGGAAGAAGAAGGTTTAAGATTGGAAATACTGAAATAAAAATGAAAACACCTGTTCCAAATGAAAGGTATGATGGAATTAAAAAATATAATAAAGGAACACTTGTTACAAATGAGATATTACCCTCAAAAGAACAAGTTGCTCAAAGAAAAAAAGATTATGCTAATAACCAAGCAATTAAAAAAGATATACTAAATTACACTGGTAATAAACAAGGAGATGTTGCTCCGAAAGATAACACAATAGTTAAACCAAGGTAACTTTTAACATTTTATTCCTTATGGTTAGAAATAAAAAATATTTAATTTGGTCTTTGCTAATTTGTTTTAGCCCAACAATACTATTTCATTTATTTCTTTTCCCAATGTGGGAAGGAGGAGTTAGTGAGTCCACAAAAGCTTCGATGTATTCCCTAACATTTACTTCTTTTATTGTCCCTGTTTACACACTTGTTGTTAATTATTTTCTGTCGAAAAAATATAAATTCTACAATATTTTAGTTATTGCAAGTATCGTTTTAATTAATATATTTTTATCTACCTATATGGAAATATATAATTGGGAGAGAATCACGACTGGTAGCTTTGAAACAGGAAATGAATCAGAAGGTGTTATTACTTTAGAGCGAATTATTGCAATTTCAATTTCTGCTATTGGATTAATTATTTGGTATTTTAATAGAAACCAGTCATTAGATAATGAGGATACTAAAGAACATTAATTAACCAGTTTGTAACTATAGCCAACAGCATCCTCCACGTCAAATGTGCACCGCACACTCCACGAGCAATGTGCAGTAAATCATTGAAATTTCAATAAAAACTGAAACAAAGAGTTTTTAATAATTGTAAGTAATTATCCTATATTTATTTTAACTTAGGTATCTATGAAAAAAAGCCCCGCAGTCTCCCCCGCTCCGCTGCATTTGCAATGCTGCGGAACTATTTAGGTAAAGCTTAAAATTTTAACTCTAAAAAATATTACTTAAATTTACTTGCGTTCTTTGAATAATTCTTGTATTCGTTTGGTAGCACAATGCCTAACCGCTCATTTAACGCCCCTTCTTATAAGTACGGCTTTAATGGGAAAGAGAATGATAACGAGGTTGTTGGAACAGGTGAAGGAACTCAAGACTATGGAGCTCGAATATACAACCCTACATTAGGCCGTTGGTTGTCATTAGATCCTCTACAATCTAAGTACCCTGAAATGAGTCCATATAATTTTTCTGGAAATTCGCCGATATGTTTTAAAGATATTGATGGAAAGAAAATATTTATATACTATGACAGTGGAAATAGAAATGAAAAAGGCGATATAATATATTCGCAATATGAATATGGCTCTAAACAAAAGGTACCAGATAATAAATTTGTTCAGGAGACTTTAGCTGCTTTTGCTCAAATAAATCAAGTAACAACATCAGTAGATGCTAAAGAACCAAGCCCATCAGATGTTCTTAATAAACTTGCATCAGATGATAAGGTTACAGTAAATGTCAAAGAAACAACTAAGGGTAATTCTCAAAGACCAACTAGAGGAGGTAGTGGTAATAGCTCAGATGTTAGTTTCAATCCAAGCAAAGGTAGAGTTTATGCCAGTATAAATAGTGAAGGAAAGGTGGTTGTAGATGCCTATGTACCTCCATCAGGTGGTCTATCACATGAATTAAAACATAGCTATAATTATTTATTTAATCCTACTCAGCAAAATACAGATTTACAAGATAATGGGTCTACAAAATCTTTAGATAAAAACGTTGCTTCATTTCCCAATGAGGAAGAGCATAAGACATCTATCCTTGACAATTCATTTTTGAATTATTTTTGTCTTGGATCAAGAAAGGCTTATTATATTGATTCATACAATGTAAATTCCTCTACATCAAATATTCCAATAGTCACACCAGAGAATATAAAAGGTTCTGGAACATCTGTTGAAATAAAAAATAACAGTAAAAGTGTACCATCTTTTTAGAACTAAAATATAATGAAAAAGTCTATATGTATCCAAAGTATATTATTTTTTATTTTTTATTTTCTCTCTATAGCTTGTTTATCACAAGATAAAATAGCAGTAAAATTGGGGTATTTAAGTTGTTATTCAACCCATGAAACATGGATAAATGAGAGTAATTTTGAAAATGTGGAAGGCAGGGACAGCGTTTTATTTTATGATAAAAATAAGTTTTGTAAACTAAAAAAACTTTTAAAAAAAGGCGTACTAAATACCGCAACTAAAATTGACGTTAGAGTAAAACTTGAATTGAATACTATTAACTCTTTGCCAGAAATTGTTTATTTTGATAATAATGGATTATATTGTTATAAAAATAAAATATACGCTCCAAATTATGAATTATTAAAATATATAAAAATATTAGCTCCGAACATTGATTGTTGGATTCAGTAATGTTCACTTTATCATCTGAGCATGGTTTTAAAATTAAGTTGTTAAATATTGTTTTTATAATTGTTAAGCTACCCTGCTCCCCCGCTCCGCTGCATTTGCAATGCTGAGGCACAAAAAACAAAAACCCGTAGCTTGGGGGCTACGGGTTTTTAGTTTTTTACGTCAAATATTTAGAAATGCACCAGTATATGATTAAATGCATTGGAGATATTTTTTTGATTTAGGGATTCTACTTTCAACTTTAAAACTATCTAGTAACATTTTTTTTATGTATTTATCATTACCAGTTTCATAAGCTTTCAAAAGATAATAGAACGCTATGTTTTTTGTTGTTTCATCCCAATAACCTTTGTCTTTATTAAATGATAAAATCCCATATACTTCTCTGTAGGCACTACTTATGTTATGCTTATTTGCCATTATCATATGAAAATATAAATGTTCATCAAATGATCTATCATTTAAAAAATAATGCTTTTTCAATATAATATAAGCACTTTCATCACCATTGATTATTGCTTTTTCTTTCAAACTATCTAAAGTTTCAAATGGTAAATCATCTTTATCAATCGTTAAAATTTGCGCTGATGAATCTGTATCTATTTTACTATACTTTAAATCGTTATTAGAGACATTATTACTTTTGTTACTATCACATCCAAATTGTATTAGGAATAATGACAAATAAATAAATTGCTTAATATTATACATATGTTATTTTACTTTACCTTTACTTACAACTACTGGAGACTTCTTGGTTACTTTATTCTTTTCAGAATCAAAATGTTCGACTTTGCTGCCAATCTTTTCTCCTTTTTGATAAATATCCCATTTCCCAGTACCACCAACTTTATTACTTTTCACACCTACAACTTTCTCATTTTCTAATAAATCTTTCGGATTCGATTTATCAGACTTAACAGTTCCTTGATACATTACATTTCCATCAGCTCCAACAACTGTTACATTAGGATACTCTTTTGAAAATTTTGCAGCGAAAGTCTCGTCAGCTCCGATTTGAGATTTTCCATTATCAAACCTAGAAGGTCCTTTACCTTCTGCACCTTCACATGTATATAAAACTAGCGTAATTTTTTTACCACTGCTCATAGCACTTTCCCATGCTTTACTTTTTTCTGTTAATATAGAATTAAGCTCTTTGGGATCAGTAACCGTTCTGTCCTCATCAGATATATACACACCATTAGGGTTACCGTGAGCAAAAATATAAAAATTACCATCACCTACTTTATATTTGAAATTTTTCGGAGCATCTCTAAATTGTTCTTTTTCTTTACTATTGAAAAATGTCACAGGCTCTTCAGGAAACATTCCAGTTGGGTCATTTAGAATAATTGGGTTATTAAATGTAAAATTATAAGGTGATTCAGACGGTAACATCTTAAACATTATATCCACACTCATCCACTTACCTAATCTACTATCATACATCCTTGCTCCAAAATCATAACTACCACCACCAACAGTAGTTTCATCATCTTTCTCTTTTCCATTAAAGCCGTATTTGTATTCAGGGGCGTTAAAAGAGCGCGCTGACATTGTGCTACCAAACGTACTCTAATGCCAATTTCAACGCAGCCTTACATCCTCAAGGCCTTTCAAAGAACTTTTTGTATGATAAAAATACTACTTTTTTGCATTAAAAGGTAAAAATTACTTTTATCAAAACGGGGCTTACGCTACCCCTTAATTACTCTATCCTTAATTTTAACAGCTGGATTTCCTTGATATATACTCCAAGATTCTAGGCGAGCAGTTGCTACACTATTAACTGTAAGCACCGCATGACTTCCAACTTTTACACCAGGGCAAACAATACAATGCGCACCAATCCAAGCGCCTTCTTCAATAGTAATATTACCAACAATTAAATCAAATGCTACTTTTTTGTAATGATGGTTACCACATAATAACATGGCCCCTTGTGATACACATGTATGATCATGCAAAACTACTAAACCTAAATTATCAATCCACACACGCTCACCAATCCACACATGATTACCAATACGCAAACGCCATGGATATTTAATATTTACAAAGGGTTTAATAACCACTCCTTTTCCAACTTTAGCGCCGTATAACCGTAATAAAAAACGTTTAACAGTCATAATTGGAAATGCTGAATTAAAAAATACGGCATTTAATATATACCATGATATGCGCTTAACTGAACTGCCACCTTTTTTGTACCAGTCGTTATTAAATTTAGATAAATCTGTTTTTAATTGGTTTTCCATTAGTTTACTGTATCGCAATGACAGTTAGCTGCTTCATTGCCTAATAATTTAATATCATTTACAAAAGTAGTCGTGTCTTTATCTTCTGCCACAAATTCGTATCTAGCATTTTTAGAATCAATTGCTTGCAAATAATAAGTTCCATATGGCTTTTTATGCACATCACTTAAATCATAATTCACCTGAAAATTTCGCATATTCACTTTAAAACCTTTATCAATCATCACCAAACATTTTAATTTACAAGTAGCTTTGTTTCCCAACTCTAAATGCTGATGTTGTAATTCTAACATCTTTAGCTCATTAGGGCTAGTACAACCAGTTTTGTTAATGATGAACATTAAAATAATACAACCAGGTACAAACCCAATTAAAAAAAGACGAAGACGTTGTTTAAAGTTCATTTTAGATATTGAATTATCGAATTATTGAGTTAGAGATTTATTAATAGTAGAGTTCAAGATTGAATTAAATTTTATGATATGAGTAGATGTTTTTTTTATTACTTCAATAATTCTTCAATCAATATCTCATTAACTAATTTCTACATTGCCGCCATGAGCAAATTGATGTCCTTATGAGGTAAGTTAAACGTTTCTCCTAAAAACTGATTCGTTAAAATACCATTATAAATATAAACGCCATGTCTCACACCTGCATCTTTTCTTACTAATCCATCAAAGCCACCTTCATCGCCCATATTCATTAATATTTGTTGAAAAATATTACTAAAAGCGTAGGAAGCGGTGCGCGCCACACGCGATGGAATATTTGGCACACAGTAATGTATAACACCATGCTTTCTAAAAACTGGTTTTGTGTGATTAGTCACGGATGATGTTTCAAACACACCACCTTGATCAATACTCACATCAATAATTACAGAACCTGTTTTCATTTCGGCTACCATATTTTCGGAAACAATACAAGGTGTTCTTCCTTTTGAGGCACGTAATGCTCCAATAGCCACATCAGCAGTTTTTAAATGTTTTTCTAAAACTTTTGGAACTATTACAGACGTAAAAATACGAGTACCTAATTGGCTTTGTAAACGACGTAAACGAGAGGTTGAATTATCAAATACTTTTACGGTTGCTCCTAATCCTAATGCAGCACGAGCTGCAAATTCGCCAACCGTACCTGCGCCAATAATAACAACTTCGGTTGGAGAAATACCACTAATACCTCCTAAGATAGAACCTACTCCATTATTTGCATTACTTAATAACTCCGCTGCCACTAGTATCGATGTGCCACCAGCAATTTCGCCCATAGCTCTAATCACCGGAAAAATACCTGCATCATCTGTAATCAAATCAAAAGCAACACAGTTTAATTTTTTTGCTACTAACTTTTTTAAGAAATCTTCAGGTTGAACCGTTAATTGAAGCGCTGAAAACAAAGTTTGTTTTGTTTTCATACTTTCAATTTCTTCTAAAGTTGGGGGAGCAATTTTTAAAATAATATCCGCTTTATAAACTTCCTCGGCCGAGTAAACAATCTCCGCTCCTGCTTCACTATAATCAGTATCTTCAAAATGAGCATTTGAACCCGCTCCTGCTTCCACCACAATTTTATGACCATTGTTTACTAATAAAGCAACAGCATCTGGCACCAAGGGTACACGGTTTTCTTGAAATGCCATTTCTTTTGGAATTCCAATATATAATTTACCTTTCTTTCTAGCCACTTCAAGCATTTCTTCTTGAGGCGCATAACCACCTTTGGTTAAGGAAAATAAAACGTCTTTAGTCATTACCATTTTGAACGATTTTTTTTATTAATAATCACTACCATGATATCTTGGTGCATTACAATCATCCAACGCTTTTCTTGGGCGATAAATAATACCTAATCTTAATTCCCACATGCGATGCCAATAGCCAACATTTGCTATCACCATTTTAATTGCATCTGGATTATAATGTAGTTCTGTAAAAACATGCCATTTACTAAACGAAGCAAACTCATATCCAATACCAACATCAGGACTTAAGTTAATTTTTGGTGCCGCTCCAGCAACTGCTGCATAAGCCGAAATACTTCTTGCAAAATTATAATCTAATCTTGCGCCCAACATTACATAAGGAATTCCTCTATATCCTTCATTTCCAAAAACCTTCAAAAAATTATTCCATTGGATATTTGAAAAAGCATTTGGTGTTTTTGGACCTCTAATGCCTGTTAAGGGAGGTCCCATTTCACTTTCTATGCCACCTTTTTTGCAATACTCTAATTCTGTTTGCCAACGGACATGAGAATATTTTAAAAACTCTCCAAAAAATCCAACACTAAAAAAAGGCAATTCGGCAGAGCGATGAGAAGGTGCAGGATACACGTGAGAATAAGTTACATATTCCTTTGCGTTTAAATTTTTATACCTATCACTTGAAGATGTTCCTCCAACAAACAAACCTACTCCTCTAAAAAATTGAGCGTTCATTTGAGTTGTCAAATGAATCAAAGCAAGGCAAATAACGATTTTTTTAATCATGATTTTATGCGCTTATAGTTTCCATGGCTGGATTTACTTTTTTCACTAATCCTTGTAATACTTTACCAGGACCAACTTCTGTAAAATGAGTAGCTCCATCAGCAATCATTTGAGTAACGGTTTGTGTCCATTTTACAGGAGCTGTTAGTTGTATATTTAAATTTTTCTTAATCTCATCAGGATTTGATACGGCAGAAGCTGTAACATTTTGATAAACAGGGCAAATTGGCTGATTGAAAGTAGTGGCATTAATAGCAGCCTCTAACTCCACACGAGCTGGCTCCATTAATGGCGAGTGAAATGCCCCGCCAACAGGTAACACTAAAGCGCGTTTAGCTCCAGCCGCTTTCATTTTTTCGCAAGCAATATTAATTCCTTCGATAGACCCAGAAATCACTAACTGACCCGGGCAATTATAATTGGCAGCCACAACCACATGGCCGCTCGCTGTAATTTCTTTACAAATATTCTCGATTACATCATCTGCTAAATTTAATACAGCCGCCATGGTTGATGGATTTATTTCGCAAGCCTTTTGCATAGCCATAGCACGCTTAGACACTAAAGTTAAAGCACTTTCAAAACTTAAAGTTTTATTAGCTACTAAAGCCGAAAATTCGCCTAGGGAATGCCCAGCCACCATATCAGGAATAAAAGATTCGCCCATCGTTGCAGCTAATATTACCGAATGTAAAAATATGGCAGGCTGTGTAACTTTAGTTTGTTTTAATTCTTCATCAGACCCAGTAAACATGGTTTCTGTGATATTAAATCCTAAAATATCATTAGCTTGGTGAAACATTTTTTTTGCTAAATCAGAGTTATCATATAACTCTTTTCCCATTCCAGAAAATTGAGAACCTTGACCTGGAAATACAAATGCTTTTTTCATAGAGTAAAAAGTGCTTTTTTGTTAGTTTAGTATAAAGTCTAAATATACAAAAAATAGCTCGAAAAGAACTTTGATTTTTTACATTAGTAACTAACGAAAGACTGTTAATTATAATATAAAACAAGCTAACAAAAAATAAAAACTGCTAATTTGAAGCAGTTTCCATATTAAAGGTACTCGCTGTAATACGCTGTTTATCTCTAAAATAAGATACTCCTCCCCAGCTAAAGGTTTTTTTCTCATAAACCCAGGTTTCTTGATCGCGAACAACAACTCGCTTTACAATAACGACACTTTCTGTTTCTTGTTTTTCTTCTGTTACTTTTTGTTTGTGCTTAGTAACTAAGTCGGTTATTTTTTTATCAATTATTTTTTTACTCTCTTCGCTATTTGCAGCCACAATATTTAATTGAATATCGTTTTTCTCGCTGTTAGTTTTAAAAATAGGCTTTTCGTCTTCCTCAATCAATTTCATCATCAAACTTTGTTTCGCTAATTTATCATCCAGCATCTTTTTTTCATCCGCTAACTTATCTGCATTTTCTTTTTTAGCTACTTCCGATTTTGATGATTTATCTAATTGTTTTTGCTTTTCTTCATTTTTCTTTAAGGCTAGTAAAATAGCTTGTTTTTCAGCTAATTTAATTTTTTTCATCGCCTCTTTTTTCTCTTTCAATAAATCTTTATCATATTCAAAATTTCCTTTTCGAGTACTGTAAAAAAATTTATTAATAGGTTCATCAAATAATGTATAATCAACTCCTTCGTAATATTTAAACAAATCTACATCGGCCCTAATGCTTGGAAACTTAACATTAGATTGATCGGCAGGAATACCTTTAGTACTAACACTAAAATATTTTTGAACGTAATCATTTTTAGAAATAGAAATAATATAATCGCTCCCTAAAGGTAAATACACATTATAATTACCAGTTTGATCGGTTTTAAAAGAGGTTAATAATTTCCCATCTTGTAACACTTGCACAATCACTTCTGATAAAACAGACGTTTCATGGGTTACTCTTCCCTCAAAATCAACGGTGAGGTTTTGAGAAAAACTAATGTTCATACAAAACATTACCGTTATAGTAAAGGCAATTCTTTTTAAAGAAAGAAGCATGTTATTTGGGTGTAAAAATTTTAATATAAAATTAGAGCTACTTGCAAAGGCTTTGCAGGCGTTTTTTTGATTTTATAAACAGTAGATTGTTAGATATAATTATCGTAAAAAAAAGACAATAGTTACTGTTTTTGTATCATTAAGAAAACAAATACGACATTTTTTTGTAAATTTGTAATAATTAAATTAAAAAATGGCTGCAACCGAAATAAATAAAGAACTAGCAACCTATTTGCCTTTGTTATCAGAAAGACAGCAAGTCATTTTATTAGATATGGTAAAAAACATTCTTCATATCGATAAAAAAGAAAAACACATTTCGGTTGAACAATACAACAAAGAAATTGAACAAGCCATCAAACAAGTACAAAATGGCGAATCAACAACACATGCAGACATCGTAAAGCAGAGTGCAAAATGGTTCAAAAGAAAATAAAACAAATTATTTGGTCAAAAAATGCAGAAACTCAATATTTCGAAATATTAGAGTATCTTTTTGAAGAAGCTCCTCAAGCAATAGAAATTGTAGCTAATGCATTATTAGATATGATTGAAAGTCTTTCAAGTCAATACAACAACTATCCTCTTGATAGATTTAAGAAAAATAATGATGGATCATTTAAAACGGCCATTGTTTTTAGTTATCGCATATCATATCAAATATCTGAAAATAACGTCACCATTTTACGCATAAGACATACAAGTAGGGAACCATTGAGCTTTTAACCATCAATTATACATTACAAATACTCGCATAAGCGCAATACTCACACTTATCCTCATCCTCTGTTTGCGTAAATGGCTCTGAACCAACAATGATTTCAGATATCTTTTGCTTTAAATGGTCTTCAAACTCTTGAAGTAACTCAGAGCTGAAATATAAAATGCCACCGCCTTTAACATCTTCCATTATAAATTTAGGCTGCTCTTCAAACTTTTTAAATGGAATAATGCAAGGTTGCAATTCTTCGGGCTTTGCTAAATTATTTTTTACCACTAACCAAGCATACATAAATAATTGCAACATTTTATTATATTGGCTATCGGTAAACAAATCGTCAAAATTGCTGAACTTAAATTTATCTGAATCTTTAACTGACGATTTGTAATCAATAATTCTAATCTTGTTTCCTAATTTATCTATTCTATCAGCGGAACCTTTTAAATAAATAGTCGTCTCAATACCTTTAATAGGTATAGTAACAGAGGCCGTTAAGCTACGTTCTAAATCTATTAAACTCAACAACTCATTTGTTTTTTGTGATTGTTGAATTAAACGTAAATCGTTTTTCAATAATTTATTAACGTACTCGTACAATACTTTTCGTTGTAAAAAGTTTTTTCCAAACTGGCTTTCGCGCTGACTAAAATAATTTTGAAAAATCAAATTAACACTCTCTTCTGTTTTTGAAAGACACTCTTTTATATTCTCTTCCTTTAAAACCCTACCAATAAAAGGTTTGTACAACATTTCTAACGATTCATGTAAAATAGAACCTTGTGTATTTGCTTCGGCACTTTCTTCTACATCTTCTGTTTCTTTAATACCTGCGCCATACCTAAAAAAGAAACGTAAAGCACAATCTTTATAGGTAATTAAAGCCGAGGGACTCAACCCAGTGTACTGACTATCAGTAGTGAGTTTATAAATAATGGGCGCTAAATTTAAATCTGTTTTTGTAATTGAAATGTTATTGCGAGAGCTTGCTGGCAAAGTGTCGCCACTTAACATTTGCTCGGTAATCACATGAGCCTCATTATATTTTCGTAATTCAAATTGCAATTGTGTAATAAAACGGCTTTTTTCGCCTGAACCTAACACACTATGTTCGGTATTATAGGTGATTAAAATATTTGAGGCTCGTTGTAAAATTCGATAAAAGTGGTAAGCGTAAATCGCATCTTTATCGCCATATAGTGGCATGCTATGATAACGCTTTAAATCATTAGGAATAAATGAATTAGAAGATTTACCTGAAGGTAAAACTCCTTCGTTAACGCCTAACAAAATAATATTTTCAAAATCCAAAGTACGGGTTTCTAAAACTCCCATAATTTGTAAGCCTTGCAATGGCTCGCCAATAAAAGGAACAGAAGCAGCGCCAATAATTTGTTTATATAAACTTTTTAAGGTTAGTAAAGAATCTAAATAATGATGTGTTTCAATTAAAGATTGTAAGCGATTAAAATACTTTGTAAACACATGTAAATATTCTTTTTCGGTACTAGACAATTGCAAGTCTTCGTTTTCAGACACATTAAACACATTAATAATGTGCGACATTGAGGCGATGCCTTGTGCCGAATTTGACCATGTATTAAATAAATTATCAATGTATTGGTAATTATCTTCAAATAATTCGGATAATACTTTAGTATTTAACCACACATAATTTTTATCAATGACCTTTTGAATGATAGATTGTAATGGAACAGTAGGATTAAATGATTTGTAGTATTTTTTAAATAAGGAGTTTTGTAAAATCTTAAATATATCCGCAAAGTAATAGCTACTAGAAGCGCTTACCTTTTGAGTAGATTGATGAAGACTAATTAAATTATCAATTAAATCGTAAATGGGTGATAAACGCAAAGGATACTCCATTGTAATGTTTACATGCTGTACTTCCTTCGGCAATTGATTTAAGATAGGAAACAACAAACTTTCATCCGCTAAGACAACTGCGGTTTTGTTTAACGATTTTCCTTGCTTGATCCATTCGTGTAATTGATGAGATACTACTTGTGCTTGTCCCAATTGTTTTGGAACAGCTACTATATCAATATGTTTAGGAATCTCGTTAAAATAATCTCCAATATGATTTTTAGTATTTAACCACGTATCACTAAAGTTTTTGCGAAGAAACAATCCTGCTTCATAGCTTTCGTTTTCTACATAATATTTATCTGCATCATAAATAAGAGTCGCTTTTTTCTCTTTTACTAAATCTGAAAAAATAATGGTTTCTGCTTTGTTTAAAGCGTTAAAGCCACAAATTAAAATTTTAGAATATTGATTAATGTATTCCGAATCCTTATAATTATCAACGGCCTTACGGTACATTAAACCTTGATAGGCTTGTTTTTTTTGAAGCAATACTTTTGCAAACTCGTGATAAATGCTTCCCATTTGGTGCATAAAATTCACATAATCTTGTTGTGTGGGAGTTAAACTATCGGCACTTAAACTCCAATTCTCAATTTCTTTAATTTCTTTTAAATTTTGGTATAAAGAGTCGGTATCTACTAAATACCGATCAGCTTCATTAAAATCCTGAAGCATTAAGGTTCCCCATTTGGCAAAAGCTTCAAAAGGCTCGGCTTTTTCTTTTAAAACGTTGGTGTAAACGGCATATAAATCACAAATCAAATCAATACTATCGGCTTGTTGTAAGCCTGATAGTTCAGCTACTAATTCCTCGGCACTAATAATAGTTGGTAACCAAATTGTTTTTTGAAAAGCTTTGGCTAAATGCTGTTTTAAATATAAAGCACCCCGTTTGTTTGGTAATACAATACATAAACGCTCTGTATCATCTGCATGATGCGTGTGGATATATTGAGCAATGTATTGTAAAAATGGAACCATTAACCTGATTAATAACAAAATATGAGATTAGAAAAATAGTGAAAAAGGGGCTTACAATTGCTAAAGTTGATAAATTTATGTGGCCATTTTTTACCAATACCCCTACTTTTTTTCCGCTTGTGTAGTTGGGTAAAATGGGCGCTTTTTTTAGTTAAATTTACTTCGATTTATAAAAACCTATGAAGACCATCCTATATAGTTTCCTTTTTTTAGGAATCGTACAATTCTCCATTGCTCAATCCTCTGTATGGGATTTACAACAATGTGTTGATTATGCGCAAAAAAACAACATTAGCTTAAAGCAATCCGAAATTTCGGCACGTATTAATAAAAACAATGCCACACAAAGTAAAGCGGCTATTTTGCCAACCGTTAATGCAGGAGCACAACACACTTACAACTTTGGTAGAACAATTGATAGATATACCAACACCTTTGCTAATGCGCAAGTATTATCACAAAATTTTTATGTGTCATCTAATGTTGTGCTTTGGTCGGGATTAGCTCAATACAATACTATTAAAGCAAATCAGTATAATTATTTATCGAGCGCAGAAAACTATCTACAACAAAAAAATGATTTAGCTTTAAATGTAGCTACTACTTACATCAATGTAATTTTTAGTGACGAAATTTTACAAATTGCTAAAGCTCAATACAAAATTACTCAAGAGCAATTAGAGCGTACTCAAAAATTAGCAGATGCAGGAACTTTAGCAAAAAGTGCTGTTTTTGATTTAAAAGCCCAATTAGCTAACGAAGAAGTAAATGTAACGAGCGCAGATAACAACTATCAAATAGCGATGTTAACATTAAAACAACTATTAAACTTAGATACTTTAAATAACTTTAATATTTCAAGGCCAAATGTGGATATGTTGAATAATGAATTAGCGACTTTATCTGTTCAAAATATTTATGAAACAGCCTTAAAAAACCAACACTCTATTAAAAGCGTTAATTATAATTTATTAGCCGCCGAAAAAAATTTAGCGGCAGCAAAGGGAAGAGTAAGCCCTACTCTATCTGCTACCGGAAGTTTAGGAACGGGTACATCTGAATTAGATAAAAACATTGATGCTGTTAATATTATCGGTATTGAACAAGCTCCTTATGTTACTCAATCTGGAGAAGCTATTTATACTCCTAAAACAGAAATCGTTACATCAAAAAAATCTTTTTCAGATCAATTTAGTGATAATGTAAATAAAAGTTTTGGTTTTACATTAACTGTTCCTATTTTTAATGGATTACAAACAGTTACTGGTATAAAAAATGCGCAATTAAACACATTAAATGCAAAATACACTCAAGATTTAACCGAACAAAATTTGTATAAAACCATTGCTCAAGCCTACGCAAACTCTAAAGCTGCTTTAAATAAATACAACGCGACTAAATTATCGGTTGAAGCATCCGAACAATCATTTTTTTACGCTCAACAAAAATATAATGTCGGTGCTATTAGTACATTTGATTATAACAACGCTAAAACGCGTTTACAAAGTGCTCAAAGTAATTTAGTGCAAGCAAAATATGATTATGTATTTAAATTAAAAGTGTTAGATTTTTATCAAGGAAAAGAATTGAAATTTTAGAACTTAACCGCAAAGTCCCGATAGCTATCGGGAGCAAAGAGAATTGCGCAAAGAACACAAAGAAATGTTAAGTAAAAATAATTAAAAAACTCTGCGGACTCTGCGTAAAAACTTGGCGGACTCTGCGGTAAAAAACAAAAAAACATGAAAAAATTATATTGGATTATCGGAATTTGTATTGTATTACTATTTGTCGTAATCGGTTTTAAATTTTTTAAAGGAGAAGAACCAACAGAAGTAACAACCGAAAAAGCAACGACTCGTAACATCATTGAGTCTGTTTCGGCAAATGGAAAAATACAGCCCGAAGCCGAATTAAAAATTACATCGGATGTATCAGGAGAGGTAGTTGAAATGTTGGTAAAAGAAGGCGACCAAGTTAAAAAAGGTCAATTACTTTGCCGTATTAAACCAGATATTTACGAAAGTGCCCTAGAACGTGTGAATGCCACCGTTAATAGTTCGAAAGCTAACGTGAAAACAGCAGCGGCACAATTAGCGCAAGCACAAGCAAATTTAGCTAATGCTGAAGCTTCTAATGCTCGTAACAAAAAATTATTTGATCAAAACGTCATTTCTCAACAAGAAATGGATGCTTCGAAAGCAGCATATGAAGCCGCTAAAGCAAATGTAGAAGGCTTAATAGAAAGTATTAAAGCATCTGATTACAATGTAAAAAGTGTGGAAGCCTCTTTAAAAGAAGCGAACTCAAATCTAGATAAAACATTTATTTATGCGCCTGTGGATGGAACTGTTTCTAAATTAAACGTAGAGAAAGGTGAACGTGTAGTTGGTGTGCAAGGGTTACAAGGAACAGAAATTTTACGTTTAGCAAACTTAAATGAAATGGAAGCTAGTGTAGAAGTGAATGAAAATGATATTATTCGTATTCACAAAAACGATACAGCAATTATTGAAGTGGATGCATATATTGGAAAAAAATTCAAAGGTATTGTAACCGAAGTAGCGAACTCTGCCAATACAACAGGGATATCTGTAGATCAAGTAACTAATTTTGTTGTAAAAATTAGAGTACTCAGAGAATCGTATTTAGACTTAGTGTCTGATATTAATCCTGCACCTTTTCGTCCTGGCATGAGTGCCAGCGTTGAAATACAAACCATGCGTGCTGCTAACATTATTACTATTCCAATTCAAGGTGTGACAACTCGTAGTTCTGATACAACCCAAACTAAACAAAACATTGGTGGCGATGAAGAACAAGACGTTGTGGTGAAAGATGAAAAAGAAGAGAAAGCCAACAGCAAAAAAGAAGAAGAAATTAAAGAATGCGTATTTGTAAACGATAATGGGGTCGCTAAAATGGTTTATGTGACCACTGGCATTCAGGATAACGATTATATTGAAATTAAGAGCGGAGTAAAGGTGGGAGATGAAATTATTTCGGGACCATACGGCGCTGTTTCTAAAATTTTGAAGAGTGGTAAAAAAATTAAAGTCGTTGAAAAAGACGAATTATTTTCTGATAAAAAATAAATAGTGGCTTACCTGCTTCATATAGAAAGTACTTCAACCGTTTGTTCAGTCGCTATTTCAAAAAATGCAGACTTATTGGCGATTAAAGAATTAAACAATGGATATACACATGCCGAAAATCTGCATGTATTTATTGATGAGCTGCTAAAAAAAAATGCTTTAAAGCCAACTGATTTACAAGCTATTTCAATAAGTTCTGGTCCTGGTTCATACACTGGTTTACGAATTGGTTTTTCGGCCGCTAAAGGCTTAGCTTATGCGTTACATATTCCATTAATTAGCATCGACACTTTAAAAGCACTCACTGTAAGTGCTATCAAAAAAACAAAAGAAGATGTTTTATTTTGTCCTTTAATGGATGCTCGACGCATGGAGGTGTATTGTGCTGTTTACACAAATACTTTAAATGACATTATACCTTTGCAAGCTTTAGTTTTGACAGAAGAAAGTATTAAAGTTTTTGATTTACAGAAACCAATTTATTTTTTTGGAGATGGTATGCCAAAAGCCAAAGAACTTTTACAAACACTGCCTCTCACTTTTTTTATAGATGATATTTCGGCAAGTGCCAATAACATGATTGAATTAGCTTATGCTAAATACCATGCAAAAGATTTCGTAGATGTGGCTTATGCTGAACCAAATTATTTAAAAGAATTTTTCTTTACGACAGCAAAAAAGTAATATGATGCAACAAAAAATAGCTTTTATCATTAATCCAAATGCTGGTGTTAAAAAGAAAATTGATATCATTCAATTTATCAAATTAAACTTCCCTAAAAGCATACCTTACGACTTTATTGTTTGGAAAAACAAAGATGATTTCGAATCGGTTAAACAACAAATACTAGCAGGTAACTATTCCATAGCCGTAGCTTGTGGTGGCGATGGTACAGTAAATCAAGTTTCGTCTGTTGTAGCACATACTAATATGGCATTAGGTATTTTTCCTTTAGGCTCAGGAAATGGCTTAGCCCGAAGTAACCACATTCCATTAGATTTAAAACAAGCCTTACTAATTATAGAGCGCGGCACCGTAAAACAAATTGATGGCGCTACCATTAACGATCATCCATTTTTTTGCACCGCTGGAGTTGGTTTTGATGCTCATATTGCTAACGAATTTGCAGCCAGTACCAAAAGAGGATTCATTACATACTTTAGTACATCGGTAAAAGAATTTTTTGGATATAGCCCTAACTTATATAAAATAACCGTTGACGGCAAGGTTATAGAAACCAAAGCCTTTTTAATAACCGTAGCTAACGCTGGACAATGGGGTAATGATGTTTACATCGCACCAGAAGCAGAGCTTACAGATGGAATTTTAAATGTGAGTATCCTAAAAGAATTTTCGAAAGTGGCAATCCCAATGATTGGTATTAAACTGTTTTCTAAAAAAATACATACCTCTATTAATTTGCAATCCGAAAAAGGAAAACAGATCGATATTGAATTTGACGGGGAATTGCCCGTGCACTTTGATGGCGAGCCAATAAAGGTAAGTCATAAACTCTCTATAAAAATAATGCCTTTAGCTTTGAAGATTGTGTGCTAAGTCCTTCGTTGATATTATAAAAATTCGTCATAATGTCAAATTCATTTATTATATATTTCTTATTCAAAAGAAAAATCTAAGCTAAAAAAATACAAGAAAATAATTCTTAAACTCCACTAAATAATTAATTCAAAGCGCTGCTTAGAATAATAATAAAGAGTAAAACTAACTCTGAGAAATAGAAATTACTATTTAAGTAAATTCTTGAAAAACACTGACTCTTTTATCGTATAAAAAATATTTTGTTTATTTTTAAATAAAATTAATTATGACAGAAGATGACAAACTCATTTTTGGAGGAATAATTACCGTAGTATCGTGTATTATCTTTACTATTATTTCAACCATTTTAATTGAAAAGAAATTACCAACTAAAAAAGCCAAATGGCTGAGCTATTTAGGTATATTTTTATTAGGAGTGTTATTACTATTAATTTGGCCATTCCCAAGTGAAGGCGAAAAATTTATCATTACAACACCTACCTTAATTGGCGCATCATTGGCAGCGTTTACTTCTGCAGCATTTTTGGTTACTTCACAGATTAATTATGAATTAAAACTTACTCAATCCATGATCGCGGATGCTATTTTAATAGGCAAAGCTCTCAATTTAACGACTCATGGTATCCCAGAAGATAAAAAAACACCCTTCCATAAATTATATTTTTATTACTCGGGGCTAATCACTAATACATGGACTGTTTCGCACTTTGAGGAACGAGAGTATTTTCGCTCAACGGCCACAATAGAGGAGCAAAAAAAGAACCCAAATGCTAGTCGTTTTAGAACTTTTCTTGTTTATAAAATAAAACTAAACCATAATACAGAAACGGAAATAGTTATAGTTTCTAAAAAAAAGGAAAAAGATACAGATTATATGTATGCGCAGCAAGACTATGAAAAACTCAACAGTCTATTTTCAGATTTAAATGAACATGTAAACATTTACTGTAAAATAGGTAAAGAAAGTATACTTTCTAAACTTAAAAATCCTCTATTTAGAAAATTGCTCATAGATAATACGCATTTCTTAGATAATGGATTTGGACTTAACTATGAAAAAGGACAATCTATACTTAGAATTAATTTGTCATATCCAAATTTAGGCATATTAGATATGTTTGCCGTAAAGAAGGTCTTTAATTATCAACTAGAACAACGAAAAGCTCAGCTAAAATTCTTAACTGAGTTTTTAAGTATGTTTGATAAATAGATATATAAACATGGCTGCTATTAAACCAAATACAAGTAAAGCGTTTTGGCCCATTTTCACATTCTACTTTTTATGTGTAGTTGTTGGCATTAGCGATATGATTTTCAGTCCAAAATATGTAGTTCTCAATCCGTTTGATTTAATCATAAATAACTACTATTATTATTTTCTACCATTCAGTATTTTAATCAGTTATATGGTATTGGATGTTTTGTACAAACATCATGAGTATTTGATACTTCCTTTAGGCATTAAAATTTTGATGCACTTATTTAGCATTGTATTTATTTCGTGGGGAATTGTTGGAAGTATTGACATGATAAACAAAATCCCATCAAAATCACAAGCTTATGTATTAAATGGAAAAATTATTGATATGTATAAAAAAGAACCTTATAGCGGTTCTAAACGAACTTATGATAAAACACGCTATTTTATAACCATAGTAAAAAAGGGATCAGAAAAAGAATACACTTTGCAAATAGCCGAAACATTATATGATGACTTGAAATTTGAATCAAGTGCACCAACTTTGGTTGAAGACAAAACATCACACACTTTTGAACTGGTCACAAAAACCGAAAAAAGTATTCATTTAAAAATAGGCTGGCTTAATATCATTTATTAGAAAAAGTAACACATGGAAAATTTAGAATGGAAATGCGAGCACGAAATAATTACCTTAGATATTACTAAAAGGCAAATTGTAAGATGCAATATTACAGACAACCCTCATGAGAGTATTGAGAGTTATGAAAGCTTTGAGGATTTTCTAATAGATAAAAAAATCACAGCAATGTCAATTAAATCAAATTTTTCTGTTGAAATTTATGATGAAATTTTACAAGAAGTAAAAAAAAGATGTTTGTAAAACATTAAATTTAATTCGACTAACTTAAAACGACAACTTAAGTGTTTAAAAAGCAAAATAAAATATTATAAAAAATAGGCTTTCGCTGCTTAATTAGCATAAAAAAACTCAGAATTTACAAAAACATTATGTAAATAAATCAAAATATTTTTAAATTTATATAACTAACCTTATTACTATAAATACAATTAATATGACATCAAAACTATTCTTTAAAACACTCATTATATGTTTAGTGACCTTCAATAGTTATTCTCAAACATATATTCGATTTTCTACTACTCCAATTATGGAATCTGATTTAACCAAAGTCACTAATGTTTCAAAATTTAATTCAACCGACCCAGTATATATAGCTTTCGAGATTCACGATGTTCAAAAAATGAAACTATTAGAAAGTGAATCCATTTTAATTAGTATGCGGTTAATAAGTGGTGTTCAACCAATAGAGCACTATAAAATTACAGCTACTCAAGATAACCAAGGGGTTATTCGTGGGTCAGGAGTTGTAATACCACCAACAAACGATTCAGTCTCATTTGAAGTAAGTACGATTTACGGAGACTTTCATTATAGATTTTTGCAAGAAATGGAAAAACAAACAACAAATCAAAAAAAATGGAAAGTTGCCATTGATGAATTTGATGTAACCGTTTATGACCACTTAAAAGGTTATTGTACACAAATTGGTATTGGTATGTTTTCAGAAGATGCAGATCGTTTTTCTCAGTTTTCTGGAATAATGCCGAATTTTAAATTAAAAAAAGTTGCGGAATTTTCTAAAGAACTTTCTAAAGACTATCCTTTTTCAGATATCATCAGCAAATCCAATAAAAAAGCAGAGGCTCAAAAAAAGGAAATGTATTCAAATCTGACTAATAAAACCAAGGCACCTAAAGATTACTTAAACAATGATTTTAAAGGCTTTGATGGAGAAATAACTCGTGCGGATGTAGAAAAAATTGCAGTGAAGCTATTTAATAATACGGACTATAAATTAAAAATGCTTAGTTATTATAACAACAGTATAAGTATTATTAAAAAAAGTAATGGCTTTCCTGATTATAAAACATTTGATGTAGGATTTTATGCTACTAAAAACAATGGAAAATGTGCTTATGGTAGAATTACTATAAGTTCAAATTTTAATGGTGTAAGTTATGATCCTTGGAGAATATTTCACTATAAATTAATTGACTGTTTATGTGAATAACAGTCTATTAATTTTTTTATCTAATACTGTTGCATTTCATTATTAATGTGATAAATCCCGTAATATTCTGTTGGCCTAATGTTTTTATAATTTTCAAAGTCAATGTACGCTGCTGCGCAATGTGGGCATCGAAAAGGATTATAAAACTTGTACTCGCCTGTTCCGCTAGTTGGTTTTGGGAGAAGTTCTTCAACAATACTAAGAATTTCGGTATCAATTTCTACTTGTAAAGGCGCGGGCATATATTTCATTTCACTGAGCGGAACAACAAGAGTTTGTTTACTATCGGTTGAATAAAAATATTGTGCTTCAGAAAAACCAGAATGAAAATGTTGAACTGTAAAACTCTTGTTACAGTTATCGCAAATACAAATAGCTCGTACACCGCCAGGAGTAACCGTACCTGAATTATGCAATCCACGCATAAATAGTCCTTGTCCTTTTAACTTAACATTTGATGCTTCGCCGTCAGAAAGAAAAAACGGCTGCATTCTAATTGCCTCATAATCTTGATCTGTCCATGTAGAAAATTTAATAGAATCTCGTGAAATTATTCCGTCGATCATTACTCCGCCGTTTTTAAAAATTCGAACCGAGGAATGCAAATACTGACCTGTGAGATTAGGATTGGAAAGTAATGTTTCAAGCAAGTAGCTTTTAATTAATTTACCGTTTTCATACACATTAATTGTAGGTGTTGCTGTTTTTAATTCAAAAACGTTACTACTTGAGATGTTATCGGATAATCCTTCTGAAATATGAATATCTGTTCCGCTAAATGTAATTTGCCTTTCTGTCATACTAATTATTTATAAGCTTTAGCTATAAATAATGATTCGAAAATCCTTTATCATAATGCTATTAACAAATATAAATATTTTATGAACTTTAACAAATTGTCACTATCAAAAATGTAATCGCCCGAAAAAGTAGGCTGTGCTATAAAATTGATGGTTTGTCTTTGCATTTTTTCATAAGGACTTATTTCCTCAGTTTTATTGGAAGAGCAAGACACCAAAAGATGAGATATTACCAAAATAATAAGATAGACAAAAAAATTAGTTCTAACATTCATATCATTTAAAATTAAAAAGCGGGCTAAAAAACCCGCTTTAAAAAAACTTAATTAAAAAATTACGCTTTCAAAAATCCCATTATTTTCTCTACGCTATCTTTTGCATCACCATACAACATTTCTGAATTTGGTTTGTAAAATAAAGGATTGTCTTCGCCTGAGTAACCAGCGCTCATCGAACGTTTCATAATAATTACTTTCTCTGCTTTCCAAGCTTCAATTACTGGCATACCATAAATAGAACTTGCGGGATCATCTTGTGCACTTGGGTTTACAACATCATTAGCACCAATAACCATTACTACATCTGTATCTGGCATATCTTCATTAATCTCATCCATTTCCAACACAATATCATAAGGCACATTTGCTTCTGCTAATAATACATTCATGTGACCTGGTAAACGACCCGCCACTGGATGAATCGCAAAACGTACGTTTTTTCCAGATTTACGTAAAAATTGTACCATATCATAAATCGGATATTGTGCTTTTGCAACTGCCATACCGTAACCAGGAACAATCACTACCGAACGTGCGTCTTTTAATAAAGCCGCTACTTCTTCATGATTTAATGAAGTAACTTCTCCTTCAATGGCTTTTTTCTCGCCACCAGAGCCATTACCTGAACCACTTGCAAATATAACTGAAAAGAAAGAACGATTCATCGCATGACACATATGCATAGAAAGAATTGCACCCGAACTACCAACTAAGGCGCCAGTTACAATTAATAAATCATTACCTAACATAAAGCCCGCTGCCGCTGCTGCCCATCCTGAATACGAATTTAACATCGATACAACTACTGGCATATCGCCACCACCAATGGCCATAACCAAAACAACTCCAATAAACGAAGCAATAGCCGTCATGATGCCAAGGTATAACATACCGCTTGTTCCTTCCGCTTTACTATATAAAACACCAAGAATAGTACAAATGATTAACAACACTAAATTCATTGTTTGCAATCCTTTAAAACTCCAAGGTTTAGATGGAACTTTTCCGTCTAATTTCCCCCAAGCGATAATAGAACCCGTGAAAGTAATGGCACCAATAAAAATTCCAACAAATACTTCCACTAAATGAATAGTATGTGCAGCGCCTGTTAACGTATGAGTGTGTGGATCTAAGTATGAACCAAAACCAACCAACACTGCTGCTAAACCAACAAAACTATGTAAGATAGCTACTAACTGAGGCATAGCAGTCATTTCAACTTTGCGAGCCAACATTAAACCAATAAGAGATGCAACGGCAATAGCTGCTATAATGTATACTTGTCCGGATACACCTTCACCTAAAACGGTAGCAATAATGGCTACAATCATACCAACTATTCCAAACAATACACCGCGTTTTGCTGATTCTTGAGAGGATAATCCTCCTAAACTTAAAATAAACAGGATACTTGCAAATAAGTAGGCTGCCATTTGTATTTCTTTTGCGATAAACATAATTTCTATTTTAACTCTTTTAGTTTTTAATTATTTTATTTAGTTTAAAAAGGCAATAGCCTTCGGTCATTGAGCTTTTTGAAATGCCGAAGCATTATTTTTTAAACATTTTCAACATACGATGAGTTACTACAAATCCTCCAACAATATTAATGCTAGCAACCAAAATGGCGATAACAGCTAAAATGGTCATGGGGTTTGATAAATCATTTTTGGTTTGTAATAAACCACCAACCACAATAATTCCACTAATCGCATTAGTAACAGCCATTAAGGGCGTGTGTAACGAATGTGCTACATTGGTAATTAATTGCCAACCAACAAATACCGCTAAAACAAATACGGTAAAGTGTTGAATAAATTCAGGTGGTGCAAATGCCCCAACTAATAACAATAAACCTCCAACTACAGCTAAACTAATCACAGTTGTGGTAGCTGCTTTTTTAGATTTTTCGGCATCAGAAATTTTCACTTCTTCGGCTGTTGGAGCCGCTGCTTTTTTAGCGCCACCTCCAGCTGTAGGACTTACCGGTAATGGCGCAGGCGGCCAGTTAATTTTACCATCATAAGTTACCATTGCTCTTGATACAACGGCATCTTCCATATCAATTTTCCATTTTTCGGCTTTCCCCATATCATCTAATAAATGACATAAGTTATTACCATATAATTGAGATGCTTGACTAGGTAATTGACTTAATTTACCAACCATGGTTACTCCATTATCTGTTGTGTAAACTTCTCCGTTTCTTGTTAAAGCACAGTTACCACCTGTTGAAGCTGCTAAATCCACAATAACCGAACCTGGTTTCATAGCAGCTACGTGATAATCCATCCATAATTTAGGAGCTGGTCGGCCAGGAATTTGTGCTGTAGTAATGACGATATCAACTTCTTTAGCTTGTTCTAAGAACAATTTCATTTCCGCTTCAATAAACTCTTTACTCATTTCTTTTGAGTAACCAGAAGATGTAGCACCATCTTCCTCAATTTCTACTGTTAAAAAAGTAGCACCCATCGATTCGATTTGCTCCGCCACTTCCTTACGAGTATCAAATGCTCTCACAATAGCGCCTAAAGAATTGGCTGCACCAATAGAAGCCAAACCAGCAACACCAGCACCAATCACTAACACTTTGGCAGGTTCTACTTTACCAGCTGCTGTAATTTGTCCGTTTAAAAAACGACCGAAATGAAATGAACCTTCAATAACGGCTCTATATCCAGCAATGTTTGCCATAGATGACAACACATCCATTTTTTGTGCTCTCGAAATACGAGGAATGGCGTCCATTGCCACTGCATTTACTTTTTTATCTGCTAACTTTTGAAGCAAAGGTTGATTTTGTGCGGGCCATAAATAGCTCAACATCACCAAACCTTCACGCATTAAATCTACTTCTTCCATCGAAGGTTCTTTTACCTTCAATACAATATCAGATTTACCATATATATCAGCAGCAGTAGCTACTATTTTGGCACCCGCTTCTTCAAACTCTTTATCAGAGAAATTAGCTTTTACACCTGCATTGTGTTGAATATAAACTTCAAACCCTTGCTTTTGCAAACGTTTCACCGTTTTTGGAGTTGCTGCAACTCTTAACTCATTTTGGGATATTTCCAATGGAATTCCAACTTTCATATTCTTTTGTTATTTTAAATCAGTTGAACAAATAAAGCAAAAAAATACGAGTAATTCAAAAGGGATTTATAAACAGGCAGAATGGAACGTAGATAACGCTGATTGTTATGATTTTTAATGAATTATATTGGTATTATAATTCTTGGTACTAATTCACGTTAATCTGTTCAATCTGCATCATCAGCGTTCCATTATTTCACAAAACTAAAAAAGCTCACACATCAATGATGCGTGAGCTTTTAATCTTAAAAAACAACTATTATTTTGTTTCAGCTGGTTTAGTTTCAGCTGTTTTTTTGTCTTTGCAACACGCTTTTTTCTCACCTGCTTTTGCTTCGCCTGAGCAAGCTTTTCCTTCAGCACCTGATTTTTCTTTGCAACAAGATTTAGTTTCTTTTTTGCACTCTTTTTTTCCTTTGTCTTTATCATCGTGGTTAACAGACGCAGAAACGCTTCCTACTAATCCAGCGAAAGCTAACATTAAAAATACTTTTTTCATGATTGGGTTGGGTTAAGATTTATTATATAGCAAATATATTATATATTATAAACTAATGCTTTGATTTTTATCATATTATTAATAATAAAACTGTTAAAAAAACAAAACTGTATTTTTTTTGAAGTTTGCTTTTTTCGATTTAGATTCTTAAATTTATAATAATCAAATGCTCAACTATGAAAAAAACATTTATTCTATCAAGTCTTATTATTTCTTTCTTATCGTCTAAAGCTCAATATAATCAAGAATTATGGAGAACTATTAATGAAAAAGAAATTCAAGTTACAGGAAAAAGAGAAATCGTACCAGAAAAGTTTAAAACATTTCATGTAGACCTCAATTCTTTGAAAACCATTTTAGCATCAGCTCCATTAGATAAAAATATATCGGCAGATAATTCATCCACCATCATCAATCTTCCGATGCCGGATGGAGGTATTCAATCCTTTAAAGTAGTTGAATCTCCAGTTATGGAGGATGCCTTACAAAATAGCTTTCCAAATATTAGAACTTACAATGTAAGAGGTATTGATGATGCCTATGCAAGCGGAAAATTAGATTTAACTGAATTTGGATTTCACGGAATGATTCGTACTGAAAAAGGAGATGTTTATATTGACCCGTACTGTAAATGGAATAACGATGATTACATGACTTATTACACAAGCGATTTTGTAAAACCATTACATGAAAGAGGAATTTGCGAAGGTGTTTTAGGTTTTTCTGAATACTCATCTGAAATTCATGAAAAAACTGCAGCTCCAACTGCGATTTGCGCTGGAGCAAACTTAAAAACATATCGCTTGGCAGTTGCTTGTACAAGAGAATATGCAGTTGCAGCAACAGGTTCTGCAACACCAACTACCGCTCAAACATTAGCAAAAGTTGTAACAACTATCAATCGTGTTGATGGAGTATATGAAACAGAAGTTGCTGTAAAATTAGTATTGGTTCCTACCACAACATTGGTATTATTTACAAGTACAACAGGTTCTGGTTTTACTGCAGCTGATAATGGCAATGCCAGTTCACTAATCTCTAAAAGTCAATCTGTTATTACAGCAACTATTGGCTCTGCTAACTTTGATATTGGCCATACTTTTAGTACTGGTGGCGGTGGTTTAGCTAGCTTAGGATGTGTTTGTAATGTCAGTGCAAAGGCAAGCGGAATTACTGGTAGTCCTAGTCCAGTTGGCGACCCTTACGATATCGATTATGTAGCTCATGAGGTTGGCCATCAATTTGGAGCAAATCATACATTTAATGGTAGTACAGGTTCTTGCGCAGGGGGAAATAGAAGTGCGGCAAATGCTGTAGAACCAGGCAGTGGCGTAACCATTATGGCTTATGCTGGAATTTGTTCGCCTCAAGACCTTGCTCCAAATAGTATTGCATATTTTCACGGATATAGCTATGATGCAATTACTAATTTTATTAATAATGCTGGAGGTAATAATTGTGATGTAATGACTGCAACTGGAAATAGTGCACCAACAGTTTCTGCTGGCTCTAGTATTACAGTTCCAAAAAGCACACCATTTGAATTAACTGGATCTGCAACCGATCCAAATGGCGACGCATTAACTTATCAATGGGAAGAAATTGATTTGGGAACTGCTGCTGGCAACTGGAATAATGGAGCAAAACCATTTTTTAGATCTTATGCGCCTGTTACAACACCAACTAGATTGTTCCCAAGATTATCCTCAATTATCGCAGGAACATATACAACTGTAGCCGGCGAATTTTTACCAAGCACAGCGCAAACATTAAAATTTAGATTAACCGCTCGCGATAATAAAATGGGCGGCGGTGGCGTTTGCACGGCAACCACTCAAGTAACCATAGATGCAACAACAGGGCCATTTGCAGTTACATCTCAAAGTACTACTGGAATTTCCTATCCAAGTAACTCAACACAAACAATTACTTGGAATGTAAATAACACAAATGTAGCTCCAATTAGTTGTGCAAATGTTGATATTTACATTAGTGCTGATAATGGTAATACTTTTACTCTTTCTTTAGCAAACACGCCTAACGATGGATCACAAAGTATTACATTGCCAACTTTTACAGTTAATAAACCATTATGCAGAGTAAAAGTAATGAGTGTGGGAAATGTATTTTTTGATATTAACAAAAAATCATTTACAATAACAGCAGGTGTAGCAGGTATAAATCAATATTCAAACAATTTTAATATTTCACTATATCCAAATCCATTTTCAAACTCTGTAAAAGTTGAAATCAATGCCGCAAATTTATTAGACGAAAATAAAACCATGATTAATGTGTACGATATTTTAGGAAACATTGTAAGAACTGAAAATATCAAATTAACAGAGAATTTCTCTAAAGTTTTTGATTTCTCATTTTTAGCAAATGGTTCTTATATTGTTGAAGTTACTGACGGAAAACAAAAATCAGTAGCGCGATTAATTAAGTTGTAATTGATATGTAAATCAGCCTAAAACGAGGTATTTATTTTGCTAAAAAAGTTTTTTTTCTAAAATATTTATTATTAGCTTTGGGCATAAATAATTTTTTAAAAAAATAAAATGAGCACAGGAACAGTAAAATTTTTTAACGAAACTAAAGGTTTTGGTTTCATTAAAGAGGAAGAATCAGGAAAAGAGTACTTTGTACACGTAACTGGTTTAGTAGACAAAATCAGAGAAAACGACAATGTTACTTTCGAAATTCAAGAAGGTAAAAAAGGATTA
This sequence comes from Bacteroidia bacterium, assembly GCA_044238845.1. GTDB lineage: Bacteria > Bacteroidota > Bacteroidia > B-17B0 > Aurantibacillaceae > UBA4416. The sequence continues at coordinate 41,510 of JBIICN010000017.1, read as the reverse complement.
AATGCAGTAAACGTAAAACTATCTTAGTTATATAATACCATTTAAAATTTTATCCCCAGAAATCACTTTCTGGGGATTTTTTTTACCCCTTATTTTTTATAAAAACTTAGATAAACTATTGAATTAGGTAAATAATTGGTATTTTAGTCGACTAATTAAAAAACACTAAAACTATTATATGGAACAAGCAATTGAACAAAAAACAAGCCATCCAAAAGGACTTTGGGTATTATTTGGAACAGAAATGTGGGAACGTTTCAACTTCTATGGAATGCGTGCTATTCTAACCTTATTTATGGTTAATTCGCTAATGATGAAAGAAGCTGATTCGTCATTAATATACGGTGGTTTTTTAGGATTATGCTATTTAACTCCAATGCTAGGTGGCTTTGTATCTGATCGTTTTTTTGGAAACAGAAATTGTATATTACTTGGTGGTGTCATGATGGCAATTGGTCAATTAATTCTGTTTGGAAGCGCTACTGTTTTTAGTTCCAATTTAGATCTGGCAAAAACATTACTATGGGTTGCTTTAACAATTATCATATTTGGTAATGGTTTCTTTAAACCAAATATTTCGAGTATGGTTGGTAGCTTATACCCAAAACAAGAAAAAAGCAAACTAGATACAGCTTTTACAATTTTTTATATGGGTATTAACTTGGGTGCCTTTTTAGGTCAATTAATTTGTCCTTTATTGGGCGATGTTAAAGATGCTGGTGGCATAAGAGATATTCATGCATTTAAATGGGGCTTTTTAGCAGCCTCTATTGCAATGTTAATTGGATCTGCTGTTTTTTATTTCTTAAAAGATAAATACGTAGTAACACCCGAAGGAAAACCTTTAGGAGGATTACCAAAACATAACGATGCATCTCACTATGAAGAAGGAGAGGCGCAGGAAGCAGAATTTTCTTCAATGTCTTTAATCATGGCGGCGGTTTCTTTTATTGCTTTATTTTTCCTATTTAGATACATGTTAGCAGGTACAAATCCTGTAAAAACAATTATCTATCCAATTATTTATGCATTAGGATTAACGCTTGCAGGATTAATCATTTCTGATAAATCTTTAACAAAAGTAGAATTACAAAGAATTTTAGTAATTTATATTGTAGGATTTTTTATCATATTTTTTTGGGCAGCATTTGAACAAGCAGGCTCTTCTTTAACTTTTATTGCGGATAACCAAACCGATAGGCATATTTTTGGTTGGGAAATGCCTCCTAGTATGGTTCAAATTTTTAATGGCGTTTTTGTCTTTGCCTTTGCATTTCCGTTTAGTATTTTATGGGATAAACTAAGAGCAAAAAACAAAGAACCTTTATCTACTGTTAAACAAGCTATAGGTTTAGCATTAATTGCTATCAGTTATTTTATTATCGCTCATAATGTAAAAGACCTTGGAAATAGTGGTTTATTAGGAATTCAATGGTTAATTCTTTTATATTTAATTCAAACATTTGCAGAATTATGTTTATCTCCAATTGGTTTATCATTAGTTGGTAAATTATCTCCTAAACGTTTCGCATCCTTATTATTTGGAGTTTTCTTTTTATCCAATGCCGCAGGATATGCTTTGGCGGGTTCTTTAGGCGCATTAATTCCTGCTACAGGTGATAAATTTAAAAAAGCCGAAGAATTAGGAATTGACCTTCAAGGAATTTTAAATAAAACTGTTACCCCAACTTCTGAACAATTAGCATTATTAGATCAAAATCAAATTAGTGCAGTAAATCCTTCGTTTGTTGGCATGGAAATTCATAATTTATATGAATTTTTCATGGTATTTGTTGTTTTAACAGGTATTGCAGCAATTATATTATTCCTATTAACGCCATTTCTAAGAAAAATGATGCACGGTGTAAAATAAAATCAGTTAATTCATATTATAAACCTCTCTAAAAACTAGAGAGGTTTTTTTATTATATTTGATTTCCTCAACAATGTCAATTACTATGTCTAAAGAACTAACAATAGAAGAAATACAAGACTTTAAAGGCAAATACCCAAAACAAATTTGGCCTTTATTTTTTAGTGAAATGTGGGAACGTTTTTCGTTTTACGGAATGCGAGGCATGTTGGTGTTCTTTATGATAAACCATCTTAATTTTAATGAAGTAGTTGCTAATTTACAATATGGAGCCACACAAGCCTTTGTATATGCCTTTACATTTGTTGGAGGATTGTTTGCTGATAAAATATTAGGAAAACGTCGTTCCTTATTTTGGGGTGGTATTTTAATGATTATTGGTAGTGTTTTACTAGCTATTAATCCAAGTGATTTCTTTTTTTTAGGAATTTCATTTAACGTGGTTGGAACTGGTTTTTTTAAACCTAATATCTCAAGTATGGTAGGTAATTTATATAAAGATGGTGACAATAGAGTTGACGCTGGTTTTATGTTATTTTATGCGGGTGTTAATGCCGGTGCTTTTTTTGGTGGCTATGCTTGTATTGCTATTGGCAAAGGAGAAATGATTTCATCATTAGTACCTGAAGCTATGCGTTGGAATGTAGCTTTTGGATTGTCATCTATTTTTATGATGATTAGTTTATTAACCTTTACACAAACTCAAAAAAAATTAGGGAACATAGGATTATCGCCACTTTTACATTTACCAAAAAACACAAGATTAACCAGAGAAATATTAACCTTTGTAGGTTCTTTAATTGCAGTCCCAGTTATTATGTTTATGGTGGCCAAAACAGAATATACCGATTGGTTTATGTACACGATTGGACCTTTAGCTGTATTATATGTGATTTTTGAAATGAGAAATTTTTCGGTGGTAGAAAATAAAAAAATAGTGGCAGCCTTATTATTTATGATTTTCTCAATTTTCTTTTGGGCATTTTTTGAGCAAAGTGGAGGTTCTTTAAGTATTTTTGCAGCCAATAATTTGAGTGATTCAATCCTTGGTATTCCATTAGATCCAAACGGAGTAAACAACTCGTCCAACTCATTATATGTGATTATCTTCGCTACACCTTTAGGTTTGCTATGGTTGTGGCTAGCTAACCGAAAAGCCGAACCTAATACCATTGTTAAGTTTGGTTTAGGATTCATCTTTTTAGCGATTGGCTTTTATATTTTCTATTCTAGTAAATTATTTAGCGATGGAAATGGTATTTCTTCTTTAGGTCTTTTCGCTTTTGGTTGGTTCATCATCACCTTTGGTGAACTTTGCCTCTCTCCTATTGGCACATCGGTTATGACCAAATTATCGCCACAAAAACTACAAGCCGTTATTATGGGGATGTGGTTTTTAGCAAGTGCCTATGGACAATATTTTGCAGGTTTACTCGGTGCTAATATTGCGAGTGCATCCGAAAATTCAAGCAACTTAGAAAAACTAAGCATTTATGCAGATGGTTATAAGCAATTAGGTATATATGCACTGATAGCTGGTATCGTATTAATTGGCATTTCTCCTTTAGTGAAAAAATTAATGGGTGGGGTTAAATAATTTAACGTTTTGGTAATTGCGAAGTCGTTTAGATTAACAAATTTTGGCACAGCATTTGAAACTTTTACATTATGAGCGTTAACTGGAAAGATATCTCAATGGCCGGAATTATAATTTTGGCTATTGTGTTTTATACCTGTAAAAAGAGCACCCTACAAGCATCAATTAATTCTCCCGAAAACAGGGTTAGTAATTTCATTGAACAAGACAATTCATCATTTTCATTTGCTTCTGAAAACACCTATACGGAATTTCAGGAAAACTCAGCCGTAAACTGGATCACATTTGATGAAGCCTACATTAAATGTAAAAAAAATCCTCGTCCTATTATGATTGACGTTTATACAACATGGTGTGGCCCTTGCAAAATGATGAGTAACCAAACATTTAGTAACCCTCAAATTGCAAAATATATTAACGATAATTTTTATGCTGTAAAGTTTGATGCAGAAACAAAAGACAGTGTCAAATTTGATAAATACGTATTTGTAAGCTCTGATAATTCAAATCCAAAAGCCCCTCACCAATTTGCTTCTTCTATTTTAGATAATCAATTAGCCTATCCTTCTATTGTATTTTTAAATAATCAAATTCAACGATTAGATATTTTAAAAGGATTTATGCCACCTAAAACGTTTGAGCCTATTCTTAATTATTATGGTTCTGGCGATTACCAAAAATTAAAATGGGAAGCATATGAAAAAACTTTTGTTTCTTCATTAAAATAAGAAACCTATTTTGTTATTCTAAATTACCTTCACGCTCAATTACTTCAAATAATAGATTAATCTTTTATTATAAACCAATAAATATGTATTTTAGTGAAGTAATTTCTTACTTTATAAAGAGACTGTGAATAAAATAAAAATATATTTAGTTGACGATCATCAAATGCTGATTGATGGACTAAAAGCTTTATTAAGTGGCGAAACTCATATTTCAATAGTTGGAGAATCTAACCTCCCAAAACAAGCACTAAAAGAAATTATTGATTACAATCCTGATATTGTGTTAACTGATATTAATATGCCAGAAATGGATGGTATTGAACTAACAGAATCTCTAAAAAAACAAAATCCTAAAATAAAAGTAATAGCCTTATCAATGTTTGGAGAAAGACAAACAATCTCTGACATGCTGAAAGCAGGCGTTAACGGTTACATTTTAAAAAACACTGGAAAACAAGAATTATTAAACGCAATTGATAAAGTAGCAAATGGCGGTACTTTTTATAGTGATGAAGTAAACGCCGAAATGATGAGAGTCTCAACGGTTAATGAATCCAGAGAGATATCTTTATCTGTAAGAGAAATTGAAGTGATTGAATTGATAGCAAAAGAATATAGCAATGCTAAAATTGCCGAAACCTTATTTATTAGTGAGCGCACAGTTGAAACACACCGAAAAAATATTTTCAGAAAAACCGACACCAAAGGTATTTTAGGCCTTTTAAAATATTGTGTTGATAAACGTATTATCAAGCCTTTAAAATAGCGTTATAAAGCTTTTGATTTTACTTTCTTTAACTCAATAGTAATAATAGGCACCAAAATAGCAGTTGGCCCCAACCATAAAATAATTTGAGGAAAAGGAATATGTTGACTTTGGTTAACAAAAAAAGCAGTGATAGCTCCAATATAACTGCCACACATATTTCCTATATGTTTTTTTAGCCAATACATGGTTTCTGTTTGACCATATATAAACTTCATTATATTTCTATATACGCCATAAGTACCAAAAACGCCAAACACAAAAGGAATTATAGCTTCAGTGTTTTTAGTTTGATAAAAAACAAGTATGGCAAAAGCTACCATGCCTAAAAAGGTGATGCCTGCTATTGCTTCAATTAACCAATCAATTAAATGAGGCTTTTGCCCATTGTGCAAGTTGTTTAGTTTTAAAGCTCTGTAAGCAATTACAGTTGAATAATAAGTAAAAATTCCAATTAAAAATAAAAACTGCAAATGTTTAACCACTGATACAAAAGTAGCAGTTACGAATACAATGGTCATACACCAAAAGTAAAATTTGCCAACGGGTTTATGTTTTGGAGTATTGCGTTTTAAAATAATGGCTAATGCGCCCGAAATTAATGCACCTGTTGCAGCAACCACATGAATAAAAAGCATTATTGAAGTCATTTTTTCCATAATTAATATTTTTTTATGGAAACAAATCTACAACAAGTTAATACCTCAAGTCAATTAAAAGGGCTGATTAGCAATACTTTGGGATAAATATCAAAGTTTGGGATGAATGACAAAGGTCTTTATATGAATTGGGGTAAATGTCAATTATTTTAAAGATTCTAATCTTTCAAAAAGCGCCTTACTATAATTTCTGGAAACAGGAATAGTCTCCTTTAATTCGGATTTAAACTCAATTCGGTAACCTTGAGCATTTCCTTTAATATGATTGATCTGCTTTAAATTAACAATATAACTTCTATGACATCTAACAATAAACAGAAATGCAATTTGAGATTCTATGCGTTTTAAGCTTCCTCGTAATAATAGCTTATTGACTTTATGGTTTCTGTAAAACACAATATTTGAATAATTATCTGCTGATTCAATAAATAATAGTTCCTCTGGATTTAGCTCAATTTTATCTTTTTCGTTTTCGGCAAATAAAATCAATGCTTCTTGTGTTAATCGAGTTTCATTCACTATATCTGATGGAGACCCCGCCTCTACTCTATGCTGAAAATCTAAAACCTCAGCTTCCATCAATTCAGCATCCTTTTGATTTAATATGACAAAACGATTGTATTTTAAAAGCACATTGGCTGTTATTGGAAAAAGACCTAATAAAAGAGTGGCCGTTAATGTCAGTAATAATTCTTGAAAATTAACGTGACTAATTCTTATTAAATTTCCATAACATAAATTTCCAAAAGTAATAAATACTAACACTAAAAGTAAACCCAACGTTTCTTTCCATACCGTCCAGCTTTCTTCGGGATTTTGCTTTTTAAAAATAGAAGTGGAAATGAATCTAAAAATAAGCGGGCATATAAAAGACACAAATCCAAAACCCAATAATTTCAATACTTTATAATTAGTTTGCCATATCGATACTCCAAAAGGCTGAAATACAATTAAAAAAAAAGCAACAAAACAACCAATCAAAAAATTAGAGTAAACATCTCTATATGAAAATGTATTATAAGGATATGGTTTCTTTAAAAATGAAAACATCTACTACACTAAATCACCATACAAATCAAAATCGCTGGCATCATTAATTTTCACATTCGCAAAATCGCCAATACGCACATAATTTGTATCAGTGGCTTTCACTAATACTTCGTTATCTACATCAGGGCTATCAAATTCTGTTCTTCCAACAAAGTAATCATTCTCTTTTCTATCAAATAATACTTTGTATGTTTTACCAATTTTTTCTTGATTTAATTTATACGAAATTTCTTGCTGAACTTTCATCACAGCATCCGCTCGTTCTTTTTTCACTTTCTCCTTCACATCATCCTTTAATAAATAAGCATGTGTATTTTCTTCGTGCGAGTATGTAAAAATTCCTAGGCGTTCAAATTTTGAATCTTCAACCCAACGCAACATTTCATCATGGTCTTGTTTTGTTTCGCCAGGATAACCAGCAATTAAAGTAGTTCTAATAGCTATGCCTGGTACTTTATCTCGAATTTGATTGACTGTGTCAATCGTTTTTTGCTTGGTAATACCACGTCGCATACTTTTTAGCATATTATCGCTAATATGTTGCAAAGGCATATCTAAATAATTACATACGTTGCTTCGTTTATTCATCACATCCAAAACTTCCATAGGGAAACCACTTGGGAAAGCATAATGCAATCGTATCCAATCTATTCCTTCGACATCACTTAACTGATCAACTAAATTTGCTAAATCACGTTTTTTATAAATATCTAATCCGTAATATGTTAAATCTTGTGCAATTAATAGTAACTCGCGAGTACCTTTGCTTGCTAATAATTTTGCACGACTCACTAATGATTCTATTGGTTCAGATACATGACCACCACGCATTAAAGGAATGGCGCAAAAACTACAAGGTCTGTCGCAACCTTCGCTGATTTTAAAATAAGCATAATGATTTGGAGTGGTTAACAACCGCTCTCCTACAAGTTCTTTTTTATAATCTGCTTTTAAAGTTTTTAAAATTTTAGGCAATTCTCTTGTTCCAAAATAAGCGTCCACATCTGGAATTTCTTTCTCTAAATCGGCTTTATATCTTTCGCTTAAACAACCTGTTACATATAACTTTTCGATGTTACCTTCCTTTTTAGCTTCAACGTAACGTAAAATAGTATCAATACTTTCTTGCTTTGCATTTTCAACAAAACCACAGGTATTAATTATCACAATGTTATGATCGTCACTTTCGCTTTCGTGCTCCACATTAAAGTTATTGGCTTTTAATTGCCCCATTAATACTTCGCTATCAACTATGTTTTTGCTGCAACCCAACGTTACAACATTTACTTTATTTTTCTTAAGTGTTTTTGTTTTCATTATGCTATAAAGATACCAATTTATTGATTAGTAGCAGACTATTGGTAGAATTATTGGATTAAATATATATGTAACAATAAAAAAACTTACATTAGCGTAAACTTTATAACCAATTCATTATGAAAAATTTATTTAAAAAACTAGCTAAAAAAGAAACGAGAGTAACTATTCAAAAATTAGAAAAAAATCAATTAGAAAAAGTAGTTGGTGGGGCGGATGAAACAACAACTCACATTAGATCTCTTAACGACTCAAAAAAAACAGTGTTAAATATAATTAAATAAAACATTAATTAACCAACTAACAAATTATCCAATGAAAAACTTACTAAAAAAATCAGTAAAAAAAGAAGTTAAATTTAACGTTCAAAAATTAGACAAAAACCAATTAAATCAAATAGTTGGTGGCACTGAGGGAAAAGTAACCTTTAAAGCAAAAGAGGGCGCAACAAATGGTATTGTTGACGATTTAAATGGACTAATTCGTTAATAAATTAAATCATAATTTAAAAGCAGCTATAAAAACATAGCTGTTTTTTTTATGTCCTATAAAACATGTTTTAAATTCTTGATATATATATAAAAGTAAATTAGTAATTTAAGGGCTAGATTCTATACCAAACTCATGAAGTATTATTTACAATTATTATTTATAATTTTTATTAGTGTTTTAAAAGCACAAACCGTTAACGATAGTTTAATTAAACTATTAAATTTAAATAAAACACCTGATTCGGTTAAAATTAAATTAGCTGGGGATATAAGTTGGAATTTTTTGAGCAATGATATTGAAAAAGCCATGTTTTATGCTAAAAAGGAATTAGAGTTAGCTATAAAAGTTGATAATAAAAAAGAAACCGCGCAGGCAAACAGTGATATTGGAAATGTATTTAATAGAATGGCTCAGTTCGACTCCACACTTCATTATTATTCGGTTGCTTTAAAAATAAGGCAATCTTTAAATGATCATATAAAATCAGCAGGAATATATTCTAATATCGCTACTGTTTATACTCGACAAAGTAAATTTAAAGAAGCTCTGGATATAAATTTTAAATCCTTGAAATTATATGAACAAATTGGCGATTCTGCAAATCAGGCAAACATACTTGGAAATATAGGACTCTTGTATTATAACCTTGAACAAAACAAAAGTGCTCATGATTTTTTTATTAAAGGCTTACGTTTAGCTCGCTTAAGTCATAAAGCATTAATTGAAGCTAATATTTTAATTGAATTAGGCGGAATTAAATTTGAACAAGGTGTAAAAAATGACATCATCGTTAACCGAAAAGAATTAGATTCGGCACTTTTGTATTTTAATGATGCCAATACTATACTAACGGAGTATAATGCCATTTATAATTTAGCAGTTTTAAATAACAACATTGGTAGGATTTATTTACAACTAAAGGATTACGAGAAAGCAACTCAATATTACAATCAAAGTTTACTATACCGTCAGCAAATGAACGATGATTATGGCATCGGCTTGTCATACCTCAATTTAGGAAAGGTATCAAAACTTAAAAAACAATACGAAAGCAGTATCGACTTTTATAAAAAATCTGCTGCTATATTTTTAGAAATTAAAAGCTATGTGGATTTAAAACAAGCATACGGAGAGATGTCGGTAGTATACGAAGAAACAAAAGACTATCATAATGCCATGATATATCATCAATTATATGCACAATACTCTGATTCGGTATATACTTCTGAAAATGCCAAGCAGATGGCCGAAATGCAAACAAAATATGATGTTGAGAAAAAAGACTTAGAACTCCTTAAAAACAAAGCAGAGTTAGAAGCTAAAGAAAAACAAGCCTTCATCAAAAACATTATCATTGCTGCAACTATCGGTTTAATTATTTTATTATCCATTGTAGGTGTTTTATTTTATCGTAAAAAACAAATTGAACAACAGGCAAAATTAGATGCTGAAATTGCTAATCAAAAAGACATCAGAACTAAAGCAATATTAGAAGCTGAAGAAAAAGAACGTCGTCGAATTGCACAAGATTTACACGATGGTGTTGGTCAATTATTAAGTGCGGCGAAATTAAACTTAAGTAACCTCGAATCTAAAATTACAATTGCTACCGAAGAGCAAAAAGTAGCAATGGAAAATGCCTTAACTTTAGTTGATGACTCCGTAAAGGAAGTTCGAGCTGTATCGCATAACATGATGCCAAACACCTTAATTAAGCTAGGCTTAGGAAGTGCGGTAAGAGAATTTATAACCAAACTTGGTAACGCTCCAACTTTAAAAGTAGATTTAGAAATTGTAGGTTTGGACACTCGTTTGGAAAATCAAGTTGAAACTGTTTTATATAGAGTCATTCAAGAAATCGTTAACAATATTATAAAACATGCTAAAGCATCACGAATAAGTATGCAACTTATACGCCACGAGTCTGAATTAAATATAATGATTGAAGATAATGGTATTGGATTTGATACCAACAAATTAGATAATTTTGAGGGAATTGGATTAAAAGGCATACAAACTCGTATTGAATTTTTAAATGGGTCGGTTCATTTTGATTCAACGGTTGGAAGAGGAACAACCGTTATTATTGATGTTCCTTTAGTATAACATGTATTCAGTAGATTTTATTGCAAATTATTTTAGTGAAGAGAAAATTGAAAGTTTGTTTTTCATTATTATTGGAAGTATTACAATTGCAGCAGCACTTGTTTTTTTAGGAATCATAAAATATTCATTTTTTAAAGGTCTCGCTTATCCATTATTATTAGTTGGATTGATACAACTAATAATTGGAATAAACGTTTACAATCGTTCACCAAAAGATCAAGAAAGAGTGACGCGTTTTATAATGCAAGAACCTGATAATATAAAAACGGAAGAGTTGCCAAGAATGGAAATTGTAATGCAAAATTTCACAATTTATAAATGGATTGAAATTATTTTAATCATAACTGGCATAGTTTTAATTAGCCTCTTTTACAAATCTCCTCAAACTTTTTGGAAAGGCTTGGGATTAGGCTTATTAATACAAGCTGTTCTGATGCTATGTTTAGATGTCATGGCCGAGCATAGAGCTGAAATATACATTCAAGCACTTAAAGCAATAAGTGTATAATCTATTTTACTAATATGTTAATTTTCATAACATAGCACAGATTTCTTTTGCATGAAATAATAGGTACTTTAATCCAATATTAAATATTGACAAAATCTGAAAAAAAATTACTCGTAATTCGTCATTTTTTCGTAATTTTAAGCAAAACAGGTTTGTTTCATCGCTCTTTATTTTAAGGGAGGAAAGTCCGGGCAACGCAGGGTAATTTGCCACCTGAAAGGGTGGGTATATTTTTAGGAATAAAAATATAACAGATAGTGTCACAGAAAACCAAGTAGCCATCAGCCATTTGGCAGATGGTCATAGTGAAAATGTGAGGTAAGAGCTCACATGTATAGTTGGTAACAATTATATAGGACAAACCTCTTATGTTGTAAGGCCATGTAAACCCTAATTTTGTTGCGACTCGTGGCAATAACTTAGGTTATATTAGGGAGGGTAGGCTGCATAGATAAATGATGAAAGTTGCGCGTCTTTTGACAAACAATACAGAACTCGGCTTATAAAACCTGTTTTTATTTTTGTACTTTATGCTTAAACGCACGTTATATATATTTTTGTTGCTAATCAGTTCCAGATTAGTAACGGCTCAATGTCCTCAAGTTTTTAATTACTTGGGTAATTTATCAAACAATCCGTATTTTATTAATTGTCAGGGCACAGGCACATACAACATGAATGTTTCCTCAAATACAAATTGGGGAGCCTACACTATTGATTGGGGTGACGGAACATCCAATACAGTTGGGGGAGGATACACAGCTAATAGTTTAATAAATCACACTTACAATTCTGCTACTCCTGATACCTTTGTGATTACCATTTCAATTCCATCGCAAGGTTGTATTATTAAAGGATTAGCGGTGATGGAAAAACCCGTTAATGCCTCTATTCAAATTCCAATTGGAGGTGTAACAACGGCTTGTGCTCCAAAAGCTTTATTGTTTACAAACTCTAGTACAGATGTTTCAGAAACTACTATGTTTACATGGAACTTTGGAGATGGATCGCCATTAGTAAGATTTAATTTCTCAAATGCTGGGCAAACTATTTCACATAATTATTTACCCGGCACTGTAAATTGTCAAACGGCTGTTACCCTAACAGCCGATAATTATTGTACAACGGTTCCTACAATTGCTAATTTTAATCCTATTCAAATTTATGATAAAGATGATGCCGCTATCACACCATCTGCATTTATTAAATGTTGGCCAGATAATGTATTTACGTTTACAAATACCACCAATCGTAATTGTGTACCACAAGGTAACACCTTTCAGCGTGAAGAAAAATGGAACTTAGGGAATTATTGGGGATTAGGTCGTGATTCTATTATTAACTGGAGGCCTTGGCCACCAACTTCACCTTTAAGTGTAGCGTATCCATCTGTTGGTACTTACACCGTTCAATTGCAAGATAGTAACTTATGTGGTGTTGATATTCAAGTACAATCCGTTACTATTGTTAATCCTCCAACCGCTGGGGTAATTGCACCAGCGGGTCCATTTTGCCAAGGAAGTGCCGTTACATTTACAAACACAAGTGCCCCAGGATATTCTTACAGATGGAATTTTGGAACTGGAGGCGGTTTTGTAGCACGAGCTTTTGGTCCACAAACTTCTACTTACAATACCCCTGGTACATTTACTGTAACCGTTGTTGCTTTAATTGGTGGCGCTGGTGCATCTTGCACCGACACCGACAAAGTAGTGATAACCATTTTACCTCGTCCTACAGCTGATTTCACTATTAGTCCAAATAAAGGTTGTAACTCCATTATTGGCGCTACCTTCTCCGATCAATCAGTAAATGCCGTTGCTTGGAATTGGAACTTTGGAAATGGAAATACATTTAACGGACAAGTTCCTCCATCTCAAGATTACAGCTCTGTAGGGAATTTTGTTGCTTCCTTAACGGTTACAGCTGCTAACACCTGTGTGCATTCGTTTACAGCACCCGTTACTGTGTATCGAATACCAACAGCAGCTTTCTCAGCAGCTAATGCTTGTGTGTTATCTCCGGCTTCGTTTACTGATAATTCAACGCATGGTATTGGAGATCCAATTGTAAATTGGCATTGGAATTTTGGCGACGCCTCACCAACTGCAACGACAACCACTCAAAATCCATCTCATACTTACAGCATACAAAACACTTACACGGTTGAGTTAATTGTTAATACAGCAAATTGTACAGATACGATTTCACAAACTATTAATATCAATGTTAAGCCAACTGCTAATTTCACTTTAACCCCAATTAATGGCTGCCCTACTCTAACTGTAAATTTTACAAACACCTCTCTTAGCGCCACTTCTTATACATGGAATTATGGAAATGGAAATACATCAACGCTCGTTGATCCTATCGAAGCCTTTACCAATACAACCACTTCAAATATTATTTACACTGTAAATTTAACAGCTTCAACAGCTGCTGGTTGTTCCGATACCCATACTTCAAGCGTTACAGTGTTTACAAAACCAACAGCCTCATTTACTTTAAATGCACCCGCTGGCTGTTCGCCTGTTGCCTCAACTTTTACAAACAATTCTGTTGGAGCAACGAGTTATCTTTGGGATTTTGGTGATGCTAGTACAAGTACTGCCACTACATCGATCTTATCACACACATACCTGAATACGACCTTATTAATACAAACTTACACTCCTCAATTGGTAGTAACAAGTAGTAACGGTTGTAAAGATAGCACCTCATTAACAGTTACCATTTATCCTAGACCAATTTTTAACTTTACGATGATTCCAAGTAGTGGTTGCTCCCCTTTAAGTGTCAACTTTCCACCAGTATTAGGAGCCGTAACTTATGAATGGGATTTTGGTGATGGAAGCGCCCTCGATTTTTCTCCAAATCCAACTCACGTTTTCACCAATACCACAACAACTAACAAAACTTACACGGTGCAATTAATTGCATCTAATGCATTTTCATGTGCGGATACAACATATGGCTATCCTGTAGTATTTGCAAAACCTCAAGCTAATTTTGTGGTGACTCCAACAGTAGGATGCTCACCATTAACTACAACATTTACTAACACGAGTGTTTCAGGCTCTACTTATATTTGGAAATTTGGAGATGGAAATACCTCTTCAACCACAAATAGTAATCATACCTACACTAATACGACTAATAGTGTTAATCAAATATTTACCTGTTCTTTAGTAGCTATTTCTTCTAACGGATGTAGAGACTCACTAGATAAAACAGTTTTAGTATATTATAAACCCTTTGCTGATTTTAAATTAGATACTCCACGATGTGTTTCAAAAACAATTACATTTACTAATACTTCTGTTGGCTCCTCCATAGATAGTTGGAACTTTGGAGATTCTAGTCCTTTAACTGCTGTCACAAACCCAACACATACATATACTAATAATACGATTAATAATTTAACTTATAGTGTTCAATTAATAACCACAAGTGCTAATGGATGTAAAGATACGGCAAGTGCAAATGCAACTATTTTCGCAAAACCAATTGTTAATGCTGTATTAACTCCAACTGCTGGTTGTTCACCATTATTGGTTACCATGAATAACTCTAGCACTTTAGCAAATACCTATTTATGGAGATTTGGGGATGGAACAACATCAACCTCTATAAATACCAATCACTTTTACACAAATTTAAGTAGTACTAGTCATCAAACTTATAGTTGTACACTAATTGCTACCAACAATAATGGTTGTCAAGATTCTGTGATTATTCCTATAACAACCTTCTTCAAGCCAAATGCAATTTTTAGCATTGATACTCCAAAATGTAGTTCAAAAACAATAACTTTTACTAACAACACATTAGGAGGGACAAATTATCAATGGAATTTTGGTGATTTTACTCCAACTTCAAATATCCCAAACCCTGTTCATACATATACCAATAATACATCTAGTAATATTACATATACTGTTCAGTTAATTGTAACAACAGCTAATGGTTGTAAAGATACAACCATAGGTTTTCCTGAAATTTACGCAAAACCAATTGCAAATTTTGTTTTAACTCCAAGTGTTTCTTGCTCGCCTTTAAACACTTCAATGACCAATAACAGTTTATTTGCAACTTCGTATTTATGGAAATTTGGAGATGGAAATACCGATATTACGATTAACACAACACATACTTACACCAACTCAAGTAACAATTCTTCTCAATCCTACAATTGCACGTTATTAGCATTAAATCAAAATGGTTGTAAAGATTCAATTTTACAACCTTTATTAGTATTACATAATCCTCAAGCAAATTTTTCGGTGGATACACCTGCCTGCTCACCCAAAACATTAACGTTTACTAATACCTCCATTGGAGCAGTAAGTTATAATTGGGATTTAGGTTCTTCAACATCAATTAACACTAATGTTACACAAGCATTTACAAATACAACAACTGCAAACATAACACAAACGGTTCAATTAATTGCATCAACAATTAATGGTTGTAAGGATACCATTATCATGCCATTGATTATTCATCCAAAACCTGAATTTGCAATTATTGCTCAACCAGATAGTGGTTGTACAGCATTAAGTGTTAAGTTTCCTCCTATAAATAATGTGGTCTCATATCAATGGAATTTTGGAGATGGAAATATTTCATCTTCTGAAAATACTTCTAATATTTATTATAATAATTCCCAAATAACAAAAACTTTTACTGTGCAATTAATTGGCACAGATGGATATGGATGTAAAGATACATCATCAAAAATCATCAAAGTATTTGCAAAGCCAATCGCCGTTTTTCAAGCTAATCCAACTTTAGTCTTTGTTCCATCTGGTGCTGTACAATGCTTTAACTTATCTTCTGGAGCATCAAGTTATAATTGGAATTTTGGAGATGGAAACACCTCAACTGAAACTAACCCATCGCATATTTATCAAGATGCTGGAGAGTATCAGATATACTTAGTAGCTTCAAATATTTATGGCTGTGTGGATACATTTAATTTGCCTTCAAAAATTATAGCTCAACTAGAAAGTGGCATAGAGGTTCCAAATGCTTTTTCTCCAAATCCCAATGGTGGTAACGGGGGTGTATATGACCCCACAGATATGAACAACGATATATTTCATCCCGTAATAAAAGGTGTAGATAAATATGAATTAAATATTTTTTCACGTTGGGGGGAATTATTATTTGTATCAAAAGACATTAACATTGGTTGGGATGGATATTACAAAGGCAATCTTTGTACGCAAGATGTTTACATATGGAAAATAACTGCCACAACTATTGATGATAAAAAAATAAATAAAACTGGCGATTTACTTTTATTAAGATAAGATGAAATATTGTATATATATATTTATTATTTTATTTGCCCTTCATGCTCAAGGACAAACAAAAGTAAGTTCAAAATTATTGTCAAAAGAGTTAAAAGTGGCGAATTTATTTTTTGAAACAGAAGATTATTTAAAGGCTATCGATGCTTATCGAAAAGTACTCACTATTGACATAACTAACGAAACTGCGAACCTGAACTCAGCTATATGTCGAATTAAATTATATCAATCACCAGATTCATCATTATTACATTTAACACGCATATCCTCAAGTAAAATACCAGAAGTGCAATTTTATTTTGGAAAAACAAATCACTTAAAAAACAATTTCGATCAAGCTATATCGTATTATAATAATTACAAAAGTATACCATTAAAACGCAGAAGCATAACCGATGAAGAAATAAATTACCATATTGCATGCAGTAATAACGCAAAACAATTAACAAGTCTTCCTCATCGTTCAATCATTAAAAACGTAGGCAGTAATATAAACTCCGTTTATGCAGAGTACGTGCCATTAATTACGCCAGACGAAAGTGTGATGTATTTTACATCGCGCCGCGAAGGAAGCACTGGGAATTTAAAAGATGCCTATGGTAATTTTTACGAAGATGTTTATGTGTCTCAAAAAACAGAAGACGGAAAATGGGGAACACCGAAAAATTTAGGTACTCCTATCAATACAAATACACATGATGCTTGTGTGGCATTAAGTTTTGACGGAAACCAAATGATGATTTACCGCACCTCGAATGATTTATTAACTGGTGATTTATATTTAACCCGAACCGATTATTCAGGTTGGACAAATCCTTTGAAATTAGGAACCGAGATTAACACCCCTTTTATTGAAACGAGCGCATGTTTTAGTACTGACACTAGCGTTATTTATTTTAGCAGTAACAAACCAGGTGGCTTAGGAGGTAAAGATATTTATCGTATTAAAAAACTACCAAACGGAAGGTGGTCGATGCCAATGAATGTTGGTCCAATAATTAATACAGATAAAGATGAGGATTCCCCATTCTTACATCCAGATGGAACAACATTATATTTTAGCTCAAAAGGACATAATACCATGGGAGAATATGATGTTTTTAAATCAAATTTAAATCCAGATAATTTCACTTTCTCGGCTCCTGAAAATTTAGGATATCCTGTTAATACGGTAAATAATGATATCTTTTTTGTTTTGAATGCAAATGGAACCCATGGATATTACTCGTCGGTAAAAGAAGAAACGTATGGAGGTTCGGATATCTATATGATTGATACTCGCTTTGGAGATAATGATTTAAAAGTAAAACAAGGGAAAGTATTATTTGGCAGCGAAATTAACAAAGCAAAAATCACTTTAATTGATATTGAAAGTAAACAGGTCTCTGGAATATATAACGCGAGTTCAAAAACCGGAAAGTTCATTATGGTTATGAATCCTGTAAAATCTTACAAAGCAATTGTTGAAGAAGATGGATTTCAAACAATAATAATAGACATCGAACCAATAGCAAGTGAAATTGTAGAACAAGAATTAATATTAAATTTAACTAAAAAGCCTTAATTATTAAAACAAGAATTACATATTATAGATTTACTGCCATACTTTTTTTGTTTTCGGTCTTACTGAAAGCACAAGACCCTCAGTTTACACAGTTTTATGCAGCACCTATGTATTTAAATCCTGCCTTTACTGGTGTTACATACGAACATCGATTTGTAGCAAATTATCGTAATCAATGGCCAGGCATTAGTAAAGCATATCAAACTTATATGGCTAGTTATGATTATAATTTATCTGATTTAAATAGTGGTTTAGGTATCACTTTAATGCAAGATAGATCAGGAACAGCGGGCTTAACTCATACTCAATTTGGATTAAATTATGCCTATCATTTTAAAATTAGCAAATTTTCAGAAATTAGGCTAGGCGCAAACCTAAACTATAATATGAAACGATTAGATTTTAATCGCTTAATATTTAACGATCAAATAAATTCAGGATCAAGTATATCATTAGATGCTTCAAATTATGAGAAATTAAACTACATGGATTTTGCAGCTGGGGCTTTATTAAACTCTACAGAATATTGGCTTGGATTAAGTGCCAAACATTTAACACAACCCAATAGCAGTCTTATTGGCGACAAAGTTCCATTACCAGTAAGTTTAAGTTTACATGGTGGCTATCGTTTTATTATTGAACAAAAATCTAAAGATTTAAAACGTTATTTTTCACCTGCATTTAATTATCGTCATCAACAAAAATATGATCAACTAGATATTGGTTTGTATTACTATCATTTACCACTAAATGTAGGTTTGTGGTATAGAGGTTTGCCATTTAAAAAATATTCTGCAACATATCCAAGTCGCGAATCTGTGGCTATTTTAGTTGGTTTTGATTTATCTGAATATAATTTACGTGTGGGATATAGTTACGATATTACGGTTTCTAAACTTGGAATATCAAATTCTTTGGGTGCGCATGAATTATCAATAATATATGAAATTGCAAAAAAGAAAAAGAAAAACAAACGAGTTTTAGTGAGTTGCCCAAAATTTTAGTTAAAATTTAAACTTTTTTGATGTAATTTTGTCTTAATATAATTATGTATATTTGATTCGTTGAAAACAAAGCTTAAAATATTTTTATCATTCACTTTATTATCAGTTGTTATTTTTGCAGCTGTTCCAAAGGTGTATATACATAATTTTTTAGGTCATGATCATGGATTTGTTCAATCAACATCTGAAACAGCATTAGATGAGCTTGGAGACAATCAGGATTGTAATTTTGAAAAATTTGACACCCCTATCTATTTTACTGTTTTCAAATTCATTTTAAATTTCTTGCCTTTAAAGGAATCTAAACAAACCTCTTTCTTTTATCATCAAAAATCAATACCACAACTTCAATACAATACTTCTTTTTTAAGAGGTCCTCCAATGGCTTAATTTATTTGTTAAATAAATGAGTTATTAACCTATTAAAATCAACCTTGAAGTTTATACCATTAGCGATTATTCGCTTTTATCAATACGCAATTTCACCCTTACTAAAGCCATCCTGTCGCTTTACTCCATCTTGTTCGCAATATGGTTTAGATGCAGTAAATAAATATGGTGCTTTTAAAGGAAGCTGGATGGCATTAAAACGAATATTTCGTTGTCATCCTTGGGGAGGAAGCGGTTACGATCCGGTAAAATAAACTTCTTTACAATATTTAAATACTTACATTTTTGCTTCAATAATGAAAAAGTATTACCGCGTACATATATTTTTATTTTCCTTACTGATACTGAGTTTACATTATCATGCGCAAAACAATTGTCAATATTCTTTAAACGGCAAAATAATTGATTTGGACGATGGTAAAGAATTGGAAGGCACATTTGTTATTTTACAAGAAACAAATCATACTCAAATTACCAACGAACATGGGAGTTTTAAATTCACTAATCTTTGTGAAGGTAAATATCAATTTATAATTAGGCATGTAGGTTGTCGAGATACACTGCTTTCTGTTAATATCACGAAAGACACTAAACTTACCATCAAATTACCACATAGCGCTTTTGAATTAAGTCAAATTGATATCATGGATAAACAACCTGATATTATTAAAACTCAAACGGTAGATGAAATAACTTCGAAAGAACTAGATGGAACACGCGGTCAATCATTGGGAGAATCATTAAAACTAATAAGCGGTGTAACCACACTAAATACAGGAAGCACCATATCAAAACCAATGATTCATGGTATGCAAGGTTATAGAGTATTAATACTAAATAATGGTATCAGACAAGAAGGGCAACAGTGGGGAAATGAACATGCTCCAGAGATAGACCCATTTATTGCTCAAAAATTATCCGTCATAAAAGGTGCAAATGCAGTTCGCTATGGCAGCGATGCCATGGCTGGAGTTATTTTAGTGGAACCTAATGACTTGCCTGATACAGCAGCTATTACTGGAGAAGTTAATTTAGTGGGCATGAGTAATGGGCAAACTGGGGTTGCCTCAGGAATTTTGCAAGGATATTTTGATAAAATAAAAGGCTTTAATTGGAGGGTTCAAGGCACTTATAAAAAAGGAGGAACTACTAAAACACCAACCTATTACTTAAAAAATACGGGCGTTGAAGAACTTAATTTTTCGTATGCTCTTGGATATCATCGCAAAAACTGGGGTATTGAAGGCTATTACTCACAATTTAATACAAAAATCGGCATTTTTAGTGGAGCACACATCGGTAATTTAACCGATTTAAAAAACGCATTTAATGCTCAAAAACCCCAAGATAGTTTAGCTACTTTTTCATATGCTATTGAACGACCTTATCAAGATATTTCACATGAACTTGCAAAAGGGAAATTTCATCTTCACATCACTAATAGATGGGTAGCAAATTTGCAATATGCCTATCAATATAATATCAGAAAAGAATTTGACAAACATCCTCCATTAAATAATGCGTTAGCTGCTCTAAATAAACCAGAGTTAGATTATCGCATTACCTCTCAAACCATAGATTTAGTCATTGAACATTTAAATATTAAATCGTTTAGAGGTCAATTTGGTGGAAGTTATATGAATCAAAAGAATGTTTATTTAGGAAGATTTTTTGTACCAAACTTTATCAATAACACCTGGGGAATTTTTGCTAGCGAAAGATATGTGAAACAACATATTGAACTTGAAGCTGGCATTAGGTATGACCAAAAACATTTACAATCCTTTTATTATATAGGAAATGATTTAGTAAAACCTGATTTAAACTTTAACAATATTTCATGGAATGTTGGATCCATTTTAAAACCAAAAAACAATTTAAATTTTTTCATCAATATTGGTTCGGCATGGAGAGCACCAGCTCCTAACGAATTATATAGTAACGGCGTGCATCATGGTGTAGGTTCTATTGAACGAGGTGATGCCAATTTAAAAACAGAACAAGTTTATAACCTAACATTAACTGGATTATACAAAATAAAAAGTACCTCATTTGAAATTACAGGCTACCATAATCAGTTTGAAAATTTCATCTACATGAATCCTGCCTCGCAACCAGAATTAACAATTAAAGGAGCGTATCCTGTTTTTAACTACCAACAAGCTAATGCCAGAATTAGTGGAATAGATGCGAAAATACAATCTCAATTATTTAATCATTTACAAATAATTTCAAAAGTCATGATTTTAAGAGCATGGAATTATAGCATTAATGACTACTTAGTTTATATGCCTTCAGACAGGTATTCTTTGGATATTAAAGGCTACACGAATCTATCAAAAAACATATCTGATGTTTATCTACAAGCAGGTTATCAATTTATTACCAAGCAATGGCGCGTTCCACAAAATACTGATTTTGCTCCACCTCCAAAAGAGTATGGATTACTCACTGCTGAAATTGGAAGTGATATAGCTTTTGGAAGACAAAAATTACAAATAAGCTTAACGGCTAACAATTTACTCAATGCAGTATACCGAGATTACCTAGATAGGTTCAGGTATTTTGCCAACAGCCAAGGGCAAAATTTTACAATAAGAATTAAAGTACCATTAACCATTTATGACAAAAAATAATTAACCAAAAATAACATAACAACCAAAAAAAAAAATGAAAACAACCATCACAACCGTTGCATTATTAGCAATGCTAGCCTCAACTTTTACAGCTTGTAAAAAAGACAAAAAAGAAGACCCAACACCACAACAACCAGCGCCTCCTGTAAATGAAGCTGAGTTAATTACAACCATGAAAATAACACTTCATGACACAACGACTCATACCAATGCAACCTATGTATTTAGCGACCTTGATGGGCCAGGAGGAAATCCAGCGACATTTGGAGGTACAAATCAATCTGATTCGGTAATTAATATTACTGCAAATCATGTTTACGAGGCAACTATTCTTTTGTTAGATCAAACAAAAAGTCCTGCTGATACCATTTCGAATGAGGTAGAAGAAGAAGGAGCTGACCACATGTTCTTTTTTAATAGTATAGCGCCAACAGGCACACCATACAACACTTATTTGAGTGGAAGTATGACGAATATTAAATATCTTGATTTAGACGCAAACAATAGAGGTATTGGATTGTCAACGCTATGGACAGCTCCAAGTATGATGATGCCTAAATCACCTTTATCAATTGAACTTAAACATCAACCAAGTGTAAAAGATGGCTCATACGCTCCAGGAGAAACCGACATACAAGTTGGATTTAAATTAAAAGTAAATTAAGGTTAATTTTTGGTTGTTAAAAAAGGTTGTATCATAAGCATACACCTACAACACAACCTCTTGTCAATTAGAAAATTTAATACCAGATTTGACGATCTGAGCGAATTAAAACTCGCGCTAGGTTTTAAATACTAATTAATATGGTAAAATTAACAAATAAAGAGGTAGTTTACGCTACCTCTTTATTATTTACAAATCTCATTTAAAAGAGTTGCATAACTTTTTGCGCAATTTTTCCTAGAGTAAGTATCTATTGAAGAGGAATCAATTGAAAGTTGATTAGATTTATATTTTTTATATAAATCCAAAATAGCATTTTTAGTTCCATCATAATCTTTAAAATCAACCATTGTACCCGATTCGGTTTCCTTAATAATTGAAGCTGTATCTCCATCTAAATTTCCAATTGAAAAAATGGGTCTACGAGCAGCCATATATTCAAATAATTTTCCAGGTACTATACCCAAAACATTAGGAGTATCATTTAAAAGCAATAATAATATGGGTGATTTAACTAATAATTTTACAACTTCAGAATGCGGCATATAATCCGTTTTATCAGAGTTATCTAGTATACCATTTAATTTTAAACTTTCAAAAACAGCAGCGTCTGTTTTACCTGTAAACTTTAATTTTAAATCATTTCTAAAACTAGCATCTAGTCGACAAATATCTCCAAGTACTTTCCATAAAATATGTGGATTTCTATCTTTATTTAATGCACCAATATGATGTAGCAAAAAACCAGGCAACAATTCAACCGCATGACTTGATGAAAAATCATCTGCATCAAAACCATTTGTGATCACATCTACCGTTCTGTTTCCTAAAATCTGTAAATCTTTTGCCCAACTTTTACTAACGGTTACTACTTTATTAGCGTTAGTAAGCACACTTCTTTCTAATTTTTTATGTTTTTTATCCGCTAATGAAGTAAGTTTTAATTGGTCATAAAAATCTATTTGTGTCCACGGATCTCTAAAATCAGCTATCCAAGGTAAATGATGTTTTGACTTTAACCCAAGAGCAATTAAATGCATGCTATGTGGAGGTCCAGTGCTGATAATCGCATCAATTTTATTTTTCTCAATATAATCTGATAAATAATTTATAGAGGGTTTTACCCAAAATTTACGGGCATCTGGTATAAAAAAATTACCTCTCACCCAAATCATTAGAGATTGTAAAAACTTATTTTCTTTTCCTTCAGATAAAAAACCTTGATTAACGGCATCTGTTTTTTTCTTACGCATTATTTTCCGATAAATATCGTACGGTTCAGTAATAGCCGTTTTTAATACCGTTAAGTTATCAGGAATATCTTTTAAAAGAGTGTTATCATTAATTGGAAAATCAGGATTTGAAGGGGTATAAATAACAGGTTCCCAACCAAATTCACGAAAATATTTAGTAAACTTTAGCCACCTCTGCACTCCTGCTCCACCCGTTGGTGGCCAGTAATAGGTAATAATGAGAACTTTTTTTAACTGCATAATTAAATCATCCAAATTTAGTATTAATTACGATAAATAATTGATAATAAAAAAGTAGTATTTTTGATACTTTTACATGGTGCCAACACCAAAAATAAACGAATTACCTAAATTAATACTATTGTTTTCATGAATCAAAAGAAACATATTTTTTTTACAACTTCAGGTTTATTCACTTTTGTAAAGAAAGATCTTGACTTTTTAGAAAAACATTATCATGTTAACGTATTTGTATTTAGTACAACTAAAAAGTGGCAAACTCCATTTTTATTTATAAAACAGGCTATATTAATTATAGTCAATATCTTTAAAACAGATATTTACATTTGTAAATTCCCTGGCTATTTATCATTCT
This sequence comes from Bacteroidia bacterium, assembly GCA_044238845.1. Lineage (GTDB taxonomy): Bacteria > Bacteroidota > Bacteroidia > B-17B0 > Aurantibacillaceae > UBA4416. Next base: position 16,993 of record JBIICN010000017.1, on the reverse strand, counting down.
TACCTTGCATATTTTCCAAATTAACTAAAAAACCTTGTTTACTAATAACAGCCGGCACAGAGAGTGCTGGAATTCCTTCTATTCATTATGGAAATTTTGACAGAAAACTTCTTGGAAAATTTACTGAATTTTCTTTTAGATGGGCAACCCATATTGCACCTGTTCACAAATCTTTAATGTTACAAGATTATATTTATCATAAAGAAATTCACCCACAACAAGGGGCAGCCTATTTTTGTAAAAACTTGAAAACACCTTACACAGAAATTAATTACGGCTTTAATCCAGATCAATGGGTATATGGGAATGAAATGCGAAATACAAATTCAGTTGCAATTATTGCTGCTGGCTTTGAGAATAAAGTTGTTTTTTTAAGAAAAGGACTAGATTTGATTTTTGAAATAGCGGATAAGCTTACTGAATTTACCTTCACAATAATTGGTTGCGATAACGAGGCATTATCGATGAAAGTCCCTTCAAATGTGTTACTAATGAAAAAAATAACACAAGATGAACTCATTAAACAATTTCAAAAGCATGAGTTTTATGCTCAATTATCCATGTTTGAAGGTTTTCCTAATGCTTTGTGCGAAGCAATGCTATGTGGCTGTATTCCAATTGGGAGTAGCGTATCAGCCATCCCAGATATAATAAAAGATACAGGCTTTATATTAAAAGAAAAAAATGTTTCTGATTTAATTAGTTTATTTAAGTCAACTGCTAATTATGATAAGAAAAAATTATCGTTAGCTGCGAGACATAAAATAAAAGTTGATTATCATTTTTTGATTAGAGAACAAAAATTAAAAACATTAATAGATTCGTTAATTCAGTAGACATAACTTAAACACTATTATTTTCTTTTTAAATATTTGGATGCCACAAACAATAATTCATTTTTATACACAAAATAAACGGCGCTTAGAGCAACTATTAACTGAAAACTATATATCCAGTAAATAGAAATTGTATTTATAAAATACTGAGATATTAAAACAACTACCATGAAAATTAATGGTAAATAAATTATTTTTAATTTATTGAAATTAAAGATAAAAAGATCTTTTACAAAAAAGGACATGACAATAGGTTGTATCACCTTTACAAATAAAGTACTCAAAATAATTCCCATAATACCAAAATAAGAAGTGCTGATTAACATAAGGGTGATTTGAATAGTTGCCAAAATTAAATACACCACTGGCATTACTTTAGTTTTATTGTGATATAAAGCAACAACATAATACATAAAGTAATATGCCTTAAAACAATAGCCTACAGCAATAATACCTATGTATTTAAATGACTCAAAATAAATTGCTTTATGAATAACTAATGGAACTAGCAAAGGAATAAACAAACATGAGAGTGGAATTAAAATTAAAAAAACAGCAGAGTAACCATTAAAATAACGATTGACTTCGGGAGTGCTTTCATTTAAATTCTGTTCTCTCCAAATTTTATAAATTAAAGGTGTAATTGCTGCAAACAATCCATTTTGTAAAAACTCTAACGGAAGGCTGCACTTAGTAGCAAAATCATACACAGCTAAATCAGCCAAAGGCATATTATTTTCGATAATTATTCTATCATAATAATTCATAGCCCAATTAAATACAAAAAAAACAAGCATCGGAATCGAGAATTCAAGCCCTTTTTTAAGAAAATTAAACTGTAATTTAAAATTGTAATGCCGGATAAACCCAATAAAACTTAAAACAAAAATAATAATACCCGATAAAAATCTACCCAAAATAGGCCCCCACAATGAGTTTTGATAAATAAATAGTCCAATTAATGAAATTGATAAAGTGGCAATGAAATTGATAACATTAGCCATAAAGTATTCTTTTATTTTTTGCTGAGATAATAATAAATTATTATGCAACTTAAAAAAGTTGTTGAAAAATGCCGTAATAATTGATAAAAAACCAAAAGGGAAAAACTCAATATTGGTGTCGAAAATTTGTTTGAAAATATAATTTCCAGAAAAAAACGCTAATAAAATAAGAAAACAACCCAAAATAATTGTAAATGTAAAAAGGGAACTGATTCCCTTTTGCAATACAGAATGCTCTTCCTTAAATTTAATAGGAGCTATGCTCATATAGGCCTCTAGTCCAAAACCAAAAAACAATTGAGCTAATAAAGATATACTTATATAAATGGCTAATTCAGCAAATTGGTCGGCACTTAAAATATTAATATAAAAAGGCAATAATGCAATACCAGATAAAAGAGGTAAAGCATTTCCTATAGTTACTAAAAAGGAAGATTTTATAAATCTATTAGATATCAAAACTTACAATCGGGTTGCCAAAACATTTACCTTAAATATTTTATTAGGCACAGTTGGAAAACTTAGCATATTAGCTTTTAAATTAGGATTTGTAGAATATATAGCACACATGGTATTCGACACATGATATAAATTTTTGTGATGAGATGCTGGTATTCCGTCTAAAATACCACAAAGAACTTCGTGCCTAACAGTTTCGGGATAATAGGTATAATCATGCCAAACAATTACTGAATTCTCATGGATAAGATGTTTAAATACATTGTGAGTATCAGATTTGACCCCATTATAAGTATGATCACCATCAATAAAAATTAAATCAAATTTTCCAAGTTTAGAAAAATCATAGTTTAAGGAATTATCTTCGATAAGTGTTAAATTTTTAATTTGAGAATTAAACAAATTGGCACTTTGTAGCAAAGCTGGTTTAAAATTAAACCCTTTCATTTGTTCTTGAGAAAGTGTTAGTGAGGTACAATGTTTTGCTACCTCCGAAACATTAAATAAAGATTCTCCTCTCAAACTACCTATTTCAAAATAATTACAATCCTTCATCCTTTTTGCAAATTCTTTTAAAATCGCAAGATCTAAAACTGTAGACGTATTTTCTAGATAGGTATATTTATTTAATTCAACTTCAAATTTACCTTCAAACAAATCTAATAAATCAATAGTTGGAAGCTGAGTTTGAAAATTATTTTTTAAAATTTGTTTTTTATAAAACACATTACGATTATAATTTTTAAAAAAATTTACAGGATCTGTTAACATCCATTTTAAAGATTCAAATACAATTTTTTGTTTGTTCATGCTTGTAGTTTAATTTATTTGTTTTATAAATGAAAATATCAGTTTTTATAAGACGATACCTACATTTCAATTACTTTTAGTATTTTTTGATTCAGGCAACATAGATTCATAAAAACTCCTCTATTGTTGGTAGAAAATGAAAATTATAATTTAGAGAGTAAAGTATCCATTGCTCTTTTCCAGTATGGTAAAGATTGTGCATTATTAACCTCCATATTCTTTTTTAAAACTATAGTCAAATAATCAGGAACACTATAGTATAATTGATGTGGATTTACAGAAAATAATTTAAACCCATATGGATAACAATTATTTAATAAATCTTGTACAGATAAGGACTGATCAATTATTTGTATTTTTTCTGGGTGTTGAATTCTTAGCCAGTTTAAATGATTAGGCTCTGGAATATTAATTAAAACAGTAGCATTTGGAGTTGTGTGTTTGGCAATCGTTTCAAATATATTAGCATGCTGTTCAACAGGAATATGTTCTAATACATCAGGAAACACAACAAAATCAAATTTTTTGGAATGAGAAAAATGACTCATGTCATTAACTAAAAATTCGGCATTTTTATGAAACGAATTAAACTTTTGCGCCATTTTAATACTTTCAGAACTTATATCTAAACCAACAAAACTACCTTGGGTAATATATTTAAGAATTAGATGACTAACAGAACCTATCCCACAACCTACTTCCAATACAACACTATCAGACTTTAATCCAAGACTTTTCAATTTTTTAAAAATATAACGATGTCTTGAGTTAATCCCAATCTTTTTTTGATAATCTTTAAATGTATGATCGTAATACTCTTTTACTTCTTCTTTTGTTGCCATAGCTCAAATATACACATCAAAGAATAAATAAAAAAACGAAATATTTAAAAGTAGTTTCTACTAAACAAGTTGCATTACAATCCTTTTAAAATCTGGGTTTTATAGCCAGAAGGGTTAAAATTTCAGTCTTTTTTCTCCTAGAAACTTCATATGCATCTTCATTTATAAGAGTAATAATACAAATATGGCTTTTTGTATAATTTTTTATGTAATTAGTATTAACATAAATCCCTTTATTTATTTTTATAAAAAAAGAAAATTGTTCTAAAATAAATTCAAACATTGAGAGTTGTTTTGAGGTAATAAAACTTCCATTGTTAATAGTTTTAAAAACCGTACAACCAAAATCGGCATTAACAGACATAATATCATTAACATCAATTAATTCTACTTTATCTTTATAATGTATAGGTATTTTTTTTATGTACAAATTATCAGTATCATAGGTATCTAAAATCTCTTTTAAATTGTGTATAATTGACAATTTTGATTTTATTCTAGTACTAACCTTTTCTAATGTAATTTTAAATTTTTCAAGATCGATAGGTTTTAAAACATAATCTAAAGCATTAAAATTAAAAGCATGCAGAGCGTATTCATCAAATCCTGTAATAAATACGACTTCAAAATCTGGTTTTTCAAATCGTGCTAACAATTCAAATCCGTTGCCTCCTGGCATTTTAATGTCTAAAAATATTAAATCAGGCTTATGAGTATTTATGAGTTCAAAAGCAATATCAATATTCTCAGCTTCTGCTACTATTTCAAAATTACTATCAATTGTTTGCACAATTTTAGTTATAAGATTTCGGTTTAAATATTCATCTTCAACAACTATTGTCCTTATCTTTTTCATAATTCATCATTTAATAATATTGGCAAACTAATTTTAACTAAGGTGCCTGTGCATAACCCTGTAATATCTTTAACATCTTCATAAACTAAATTACCACCACTAACATTATACAGATTATTTAAGTTTAAAATTCGTTGGCGTGTAATTTGCAGACCACTAGATTTCCTATAATTTAGATTGACTTCTTTTTTCATCACTCTCCCCTCTCCATTATCTTCAATAGTAATACATAACAATTCATTCTCAATATACACTGTAATAATCAGCAATCCTTTTCTTATATTTTTAATCCCCATAAGCCCATGCCAAATTGCATTTTCAACTATTGGTTGCATAATAAGTGGTGGAACAAATAATAAATTAACAGGAACTGTTTCAGATACATGTATTTTAAAATCAAATTTATTTTCAAAACGCAACAATTCAAGCTCAACATTTAATTTTGTTATCTCGAGCTCATCATGAAGCAAAACAAGGCTTTTCGAAGAAAAGTTCAATACCTGCCTGACAAGGAAACTAAATTTGGCGATGTATAAATTAGCTTCATGAAGGTGATTGCTAAAAATAAGTTGCTGAATTGCGGTTAAACAATTTGACATGAAATGAGGATTTATCTGAGCTTTTAATGCAACCAATTTGTATTCAAGAATTAATTTTTCAACCTCATTCTTTTTTTGTTCTTTTCGTCTTCTGTAATTTACAATAATCGTCACTGCTAAAATGACAAATCCAATTAAAAATAAAACAATGGTTACAACAAACCATGTTGTTTGCCAAAAAGCAGGATAAATAGTGAACGGTATAACAATTTCTACATTAGATTTTGTATATAATTCAGGACTTACAGTTAATGTGTAACTGCCTGGTGATAAATTTTGAAAATTTAATTTATAATCCTGAATAGTATTAAAATACGAAATATTTGCACCTTTCAGTTTATATTTAATAGCACTTCTTCTATCATCAAATACAATTACATCAAATAAAAACTCGAGATTATTCTCAAAATGCTTAAGATGACTTAAAGCATTGTAATCTAGGTTTTTTGAATTAACAGATACCGATACAAGGTTAAAACCTAAAGGCTTTGAATTTTCATCATCAATACGATTAATGACTACTAAACCTTTTTTAGTAGCAAGATACAATTTTTTGAGAAAAGGATAACACATTTTCACTTCATCAGAATATAATAGTTTCCAAGTTTGCTTGGGAAAATCTCGCGAATAAAACACTCCTCTATTAGTTGATAAAAACATCATCGATCCTGAAAAGCAAAGATCATTTACAATATCAGAAGGCATCCCTTGAGACATGTCGTAATTAGTTAATAAATCAAAAGTTGATAATTTAAAAACACCTTTACCTTTGGAGCAGAACCAATAATTGTTCGAAGAATCTCTTACCGATCTGGTAATAGTAAATTTTTCCGTTTCATGTAAAAATTTGGGACGAACTAATTGCCCATTTTTTAATAGATATATGCCCTTATTTGTACAAAACAACAACTGATTATTTCTTAAAACACAATCATAAATCCTTACATCAAAAAAAACTTCCGATACGACTTTATTATGGCTTAAAAATGCAATATTCCTCCTGCCAACCAATAATAAAGAATCTTCACTAATCTTAATAAATTTAGTTGGAAAAACAACTGCTTTATTTTCAAAATGCATTAATTTAGTTTTACCTTTCAAATCAAAATATTCCGAATAATTTCTGTAAGCAACTAAAAAACCTGCATTATATTTTATAATATCTAATGGTTCGCCACACAATGCATTTCTGTTTTTTACTTTATTTATAGAGCTATGGTTAACTAAAAACAAATCTCCATGCACGTTGGCAATAAACAAACTTTTGTCAACCCATTTTATAAAACTTATGGCTGAACCTAAATACTCCTTTTCAGAATAATGTAATAGATTCATATTTGAACAATAATACAATCCATGTCCTCCTGAAGAAACCCAGAAGCCTTTTTGAGAATCAAAAAGGACATCGTTGATTGTTTCATCTATAAAATAATGATTTATAAGAGAATCCTTCTCGTTAAATTCAAAAAGGCCCGAATTAACACAGCTAACCCACAAGTGATTATTTTTATCTTTTTTGAAATTTGTAATTACAGCATTTAATAAAATTTCGGAAACACTACCTGTATTATTTACTTTAACAATCTTATCATGTACACTTATGTAAATATCGTTGCCAAATTTTTTAAATAACTTTGCTCCTGTTAAAGTGTTACCCTTAATACAAACCATTCTATCTAATTCATTTTTTGTTTTTATGCTTATCCTTATTGTTTTAAGTGCATAAAAGGTTCCATTTGATTTCTCAATTGCATGAGCTGTTATAAGTGGTATAAGCTCATTATCCTCATTATAAATAACATAAGTGGACGTATCATTTTTTAATTCTGTTTTTAAATTAACACATTGATACACTTTGTTTTTAAGGTATTTATAAGTATCGTTTTTGCTAACTGTATATATATTTAAACTATCATCCACATACAGCTGAAAAATTTCGTGTAGTGCATTTCTTGTATTAATAAATGCTGTTTCTGAACCTTTTACAACAAATGCACTATCATTTTTAACTTCATAAATTCCGCCATTTGAATTTGCAACCCATAATCGCCCTGCTTTATTTTCGTAAAACGAGTAAATAAAAGATTCATTGAAAGGCAAATTTACCAACACAGGCTTAAACTCTTTGCCATTAAATTTTACTGCCCCATAATTTGTAAATGCCCATATATATCCCTTCTTATCCTGAAACAAATTATATACTTCATCAGAAGGAAGCCCATTTTTTACAGTATAACTTTTAAAATCAAGTTGTTGTGCATTAATTGAAAAATTAACAACAATTAATAACCACAAACTGAAATATTTTAGCTTACACATCAGCAACAAATTTATAATAATTAATATTTAAACAAATTTTTATAATGTGCTAAAAATCATTTTAACGGTGCCTGAAACTAAAACATAATAAATAGTTTTGCGCACCAATTATTATAATAACCTTTTATATTTTTTTAAAATGAAAAAACAACTCGCAACTGCAATTAGTTTACTAACCTTGTCGTTTTCCTACGCACAATGGACAACAGGAACTCCCTTTAACATAGCTCAACAAGTTACAAATGGCGCTGTCGGAATAGGCGTCAACCCACCTACAGTGGGTACAAAACTAGAAATAAGAAGTACTTCCAATCAATTAAAATTATCTAATACTTCCTCTATCTTTTCAGATATCACAACCAATTCATCTGGGCATTTACTATTTACTACCACTGGTAATAAAGTTGGCTTCGGCCCTACTCCTTCACTAGCAGTAAATGGTTTTCATAGCAACCTGGGTAGATTTTTAATTACAGATAATGCTTCACTTGCTACGAGAGGTATAATTTTTCAGCCTCATCAAACAGCGGGTGGCGATATGCCCGCAGGCTCTTCAATAACGTCTGCCATTACCACATCTGGCGAAGGTTTTGCATTGGTGCCTTGTGCATATGGATATGCTGGGGTGAAAATGGGTGCTTATGCTTTTGCTGGCAATGGATTTGGAGGAGGCGTATGGAAATCAATCTGGGAAACGGCTAATACAACCGCAGGCAATCCAGATTTATTACTAGTAAAAAACGGTGGTAATGTGGGTATTGGAACTGGTGCAACAGCGTCAACTGCAAAATTAGAAGTTGCTGGACAAGTTAAAATTACAGGTGGCACACCTGGTGCAAACAAAGTATTAACCTCTGATGCAACTGGATTAGCTAGTTGGCAGCCAGTGAATGGTTTATTATCTGGGGGTACACAAAATTATGTAGTTAAATGGGCCAATGCAACTACACTTTCTTCAACATCTTTAATTTATGATAATGGAACTAATGTTGGAATTGGAACATCTAACCCTCGTGAAAAGCTTGAAGTTAATGGAAATGCACGAATTGGAGCTGATGGAGTTAGCGAACCAACTGTTGATCCTAATACTGCCTTAACTATTTACCAAAGTGGCGCTAATAAAAAAGGATTAAAATTTAAAACATGGGATAACAGTTTACCAATAATTTCTATTGAAAATGTAAATTTCACTAGCTCACCTTTTACTGTTTATGGAAGTGGGAAAACAGCGATTGGGATTAAAAAACCTTCTTTAACTGGCCCTCATTCCGACGCAATGCTATCTGTTGATGGAAAAATGGTTGCAAAAGAAATTATTGTAAGCACAAGCAATTGGGCAGACTATGTGTTCGCAAAAGGTTACCATTTACCAAACTTATCTGATATTGAAAATTATTATTTAGCCAACAACCATTTGCCTGAAGTACCATCTGAAAAAGAGGTTAAAGAAAATGGAATTAACGTGGCGGATATGAACGTAATCTTATTGAAAAAAATAGAAGAACTAACTATTTTAATGGTAGAACAAGAAAAAAGAATCAAACAGTTAGAAAGTCGAAAATAAGATGAAATATATAATATTATTTTTGATTCTGACATTATACTATAATGCCAGATCGCAAAACTACATCTACAACTATGATTTTGAAACTGCCGATGGAGGAAATTCTTGGCCGACTGACGTTGCTCAAGCTGATAAAATGACTTCGTGGGAAACAAGAACTAAATCTGTTGGAACGATAGATCTTCACTCTCCAGATTGGATTAATAATAATGGAACTGGCACTCAAACCATACTAGGTGTTCATCCATCTCCCCATGGTGGTAATGGAATGATTGGGATGACAAATTATGAGTTAATACAACAAAATTTCAACAATCAAAATGTAGAGGGTGATTCATATCATACTTTATCTATGTGGGTTTACATTACAGATAATCCACCAAGAGGTTCAAAAAATTGCAGATTAAAAGTCATGTTTTCAAAAACTAAACTTAAATATAAAAATGAGGCTTTTTACACAGATAATCAACAAGCTTCAGATTTATGCACAGATGACTATACTAATTACAGAGATTTATCCAGTAATTGGACAACAATACATGAATTTGATTTTAACTCACTAAACCTAACGCCAAATTCTTGGCAAAAAATTTCTTTTACGTTTAAAACACCCTCTAACTCAATAATGCACAGTTATGATTACATAGCTTTAGAATTAAGAAAAAATGGTTTTATTGGAACAGGAAGTAGCGGAGATATTTGCCAAGATTCCTATATATTTATTGACGATATTTCATTACAAAAAAGTGATTTTTGCAATGCAGCATGTGCCCCTAATTTAGGAACCATTACACATGGTACCTTTCAAAATGCCATGATGGTTCTTGGCGCTCCTTTTAGTATCATTTTTCAGGATGCCATTGGTATTGAATTAAAAGTATATGACAGATTTGGGCACTTAATGATAACAGTAGATGCGTTTGATCCAAATGGGTTAAAAGATGTTGGTTATAATGATTATCAATTTCTTTGGTCAGGGGCAAATGCAAACGGCTCCCCTCTATTTCCACAGGATGTTTATAATTACTCACTGAGGTATTGGAATTGCCATGATGATCATACATATTATGATGCCTTAACCTATCTACCAACAAACTTTGGAGGCCAAGCAGAACATCCTAATTTTCATAATTATGATTTAATAGACTGTTGCCCTAATGACAGGTATATTCAAAACACAACATACATAGGTAACTACGTTCATACTGCAAAAAATAATATTTGGGCAGGTGACCATGTCACTTCTTCTCAAACATATGGCGATGTGATTATAAATTCTGGTGTAAATGTTAAGTATGTCGCCAAAAACATCAGCCTACAAAGTGGGTTTTACGTAAAACCTGGTGCCGAATTTCATGCAATTACAACGGAAGATTGTGTTTATCAATCTATTCAACGGAAAGGCTTTAAAGAAAGATACTTCATATCAGAAGAGAATACAAAATTATTGAACAATGTAGTTAATAATAAAGTATTAATTTATCCAAATCCATCAAAGGGGATTTTCTCAATTAAATCAGTTAATGGCGAAATTTTAAACATTGAGGTTTATAACTATACAGGCTCAATAATTATTACCTACAATAAAGAAAATTTTAATTCGTTTATAAATTTAGAAAATGAATCTAATGGTACATATTTTTATAAAGTAGTATTAGATAATGGAAACGTAATTTCTGGTAAACTCATTAAAACTGATTAATGCAGACTTTAAAAATATTAAAAATTACGATAGTAGTTTTGGGGTCATTTTTAGCCCCAAAACTACACGCCCAATTAAATGACTCATCAGCATATACAATGAATAAAAATACTTTTACAATAAATCTAAATTACATTTACAATTTTAGTTCTAATAGACATGAAATTTCAAATACTTATTTAACTGGCACACCAACAAATTATAATGGCTCGGGGATTGATTCAGTTTATTATGAAAAACATAAATATATTGGCACTTCATCATTTGGTTTTAACATTAACTATAATAAAAAAGTAACAAAACACACATCTTTATCTTTAGGTTTAGGAATAAATCAAAAAAAAGAAACAACAAAATATAGTGTATTTAATGATGGAAATCTAAATAAACCTGATTTAAAAGAAACTACATTTACTAGATACTCGTTATTGGCACCTGCAAATTTCAACTATTTTTATAAGAGATTGTCTTTCAGTATAGGCAATAGTTTTTACTACAACTTTTATAAAAAAAGCATTAAAACATATCAAGACCTATCTAATAAAAAATCTCACTACGACTTTAGTAATTTTGATATTTATATGCAAGAATCAATTTCTTACCAACTAATTAAAAAAAGTGGATTATACTTAAGATTAACATTAGAACAAACCGAAAAATTTTACAAAAACTATGGTTATAACAATTGGTTTATGATAGGCATTGCGTATCAATGTTAATTAAAGAGATTAATGAAATACTACTTTTTTATAATTGTAATATTATGCACTAAAAACATTTTAAAATGTCAAGTCGACAATATTAAACAAACGAGACATTTCTTTAAAATGAATTTATGTATTGGAAGTAATCTGATTAAAAATCAAAATTTTAGATATGAATATGTTGTCCCAAGTTATATACGAGATGGTATAAATAAAGACTATCATATCACAAACTATAATACATTAAGCCCAAATATCGGATTAGCCTATTCACGATTAATTAATAATTCAAGAAAATGTTCGTATTATTTTGAGGTAGAAAGTGCACTTTATTTAAATACTGAAAAATTTCTTGCTAGGGGTAATGAAGAAAGTTTTTATGGTAAGAATGAAGTCGAATTTACTGTAGTAAATTATTATTCCGGATATAATATAAGCCTAAATTTTTCTTTTCTAAAGAACCTAATTTCTTCAAAAACAGGAATCTTTATTGGAGCAGGGGCAGGTAGTTTAGTTTATGGTAAAACAATTAAAAAGGGAATAAATTATACAACCAATGAAAAATTAGATAGCAGTGGTGAAGAAATAATGTACGAGAATATTCAACTTAATATAAATTTTGGTTTTGAGTATAGATACAAAATTAGAAATAGTAAATTATGTAGTAGGTTATTGATGAGTCCTCAGATTAGTAAAGACAAATTAATGTCATATAAGTTTTTTGCATTTAATAATAGAAATTATTTAGTCACGTTTTCAACAGCAATAGTATTATGAAAAAAATAAAAACAATTTACATCGCATCTTCATTATTAATAAATAGCTTAGTCTTAACAAGCCAAATAAGTATTGATACGACAATATTATCAATTAATGATACAGCAAGTCATTTTTATGTTATTAAAAAAAACATAAACTATACTACTGAGCAATTCCTAGCAAATTCTAAACTTCTGTGTAAACTCGAAAGTAATAACAAATTAGAAATTATCTCCAGTAGAATAGATTCGTTAGGTCAAAAACATGAAAAATTTATTCATTCAATAAATGGTATACCAATTGAATATTCAAAAATAATATTTCACTCAGATAAAAATGGTAGATTATCGACTATTAATGGTGTTATTGAAAATAAAACAGAAAATATATCCACAGTACCAAACATTAGTGCTGAAACAGCTATTGATAATGTTATTAATTTCTCTGAAAATAAAGAGTTTTTATGGCTAGATAGCTTATATGAAAGTAATATTAAAGTAGAAAGTGGTAATCAATTAGCTACCAGCTTTCCGGTAGCTGATTTAATCATTATAAAAAATAATACGCTGCTTTACAATTCACCTCAAAATTATATTCTGGCATATAAAATAGCAATTCACTATGCAAATAGAAATAGTTTAGTCTTTTATGTTAACGCAAGCAATGGTACGATTATTAAAACAGACAACCCTATGCGATCTTGTAATGCAAAAAGTCACAATAAGATTGACGATAACATAAAAAAAGAAGGTACTCCTTTATCAAATAATTCTTCCTCAGCATGTGCGGACGATTGTCAAGGTGGCACTGCTCATTTATATTATTACCCTGATCAATATATATATACAGAAAGGTTTTTATTTGGTCTTGTGAACTGTACTTATAGATTAAAAGAGGTATGTTCTGGGACTTACATATATGTTACAAAAGAATCTAATGATTTTCGAGATGTAACTAATCTATGGACAAACTTGAACGACAAAAAAGGAACGACAACATTTTGGTGCTTAAGTTGGGCGAATAGATTCTGGAGTACTTATTTTGGAAGAAATAGTTTTGACAATAACTTTCATCAAATCGAAGCTGATGTTGATGCGTCTTGGGACACGCAGTTTAATACGTCCAATAATAAAATAACTGTTGGCACATCAGGTGGAGCTTCATTAACAGGTGCTCCTATTGGAAATTGGTTAAGCACTATTGATGTATTAGGTCACGAATTAGCACACGGTGTGACAGATAATGAAACACAATTAATTAACTATGGCGAAGGTGGGGCAATCGGCGAAGGAATTTCTGATATATTTGGAACGCTCACTGAGTTTTGGACTGCTCGTTACAAAGACCTTGGTAGACTTCCAAATTATGAATATGCTGAAGATGTATTTTCTGCTTGCGGCAAAAGAAGATCATTATCAAATCCTGAGGATTATTGCGGAGCTAGTACATATATGGCAGGACCAAATTGGAAAGATCCAAATGATTTAAGTCCTAATAATGATTTCGGAGGCGTTCATTATAACGCAGGAGTTTTAGGTAAATGGTTTTATCTACTCGCAGAAGGAGGCAATGGTACAAATGATTTAGGCAATCAATATTGCGTGGAAGGTATTGGACAAGATGATGCTTCTTGGATTTTATATGAAGCAATTCGTAATTACATGACGTCTACTACTAATTTTAATGATTTAAGAGTTTTTACTGAAGTAACTGCTTTTCAATATTATGGATCTTCTTCTCCAAATTATCATGCCGTTTCAAATGCATGGTATGCTGTGGGTCTTGAAAATCATCCTTCTTTCGGTGGACTTCCTTTAAATATTTTCAATAAGACAGAAACTGTAAATAATAATTACCATTACAATACACGAATAAATGTTGCTAAATACATTGTAAATCCAAGTGTAGTTGTAAACATGAGTTCGAATGATTATATTCATCTATCTTCAACAAGTCCTGATGATGTAATTATTAAATCTGGCGCTGAATTTCACGCATACATAGCTCCAGGTTGCACAGATGGTTCCAGAATGTCAAATCTATTAACATATAGCACAGAAGAAACATCTACTCAAAACAAAAAAATAAAAAACAACGAGAATAATACTGAAATAAATGTATTTCCTAATCCTAATACTGGAGAATTTAAACTGACTCTTAATAATGAGATTGAGTTACCTTATTCTATAATTATACGAGATGTTTTGGGAAAAGAATTAATATCAATACAAAACCCTAATAAATATGAATTTAACTTTGATTTAAGAGAATATAATAGCGGTATTTATTTTATTAATGTGTTTTATAATGGAAGAATTTTGTCTAAAAAAATCATTACGAATTAAACATTATAATTGACTACAAAAAGCAGTCATTAATCGCTCCTTTTGTTAATATATTTGAATTTATACTCTACAAACCTGTATGAGATTATAATTAACATAAATACTTTATAAAACATATGTTCTTACAAAAAAAACGCAAAAAATCAATCACATATGAGAAAATTAAATTTCATATATCACGGCTGATGAATCATATATGAAGCAACAAGTAAATCCAATCATTGATTTCGGATATGCTCTATCCCTAAAAAAGATACACCATATCACCTTAGAAATATCTTTTTCAAAACTAAATTACTCACTATATAATAAATATGGAAAAAGATCAAAAGGCTATTATCCAGTTTTTATAGCTGAACTCGGATATGCCTACAAATTTAATAGACGAAAAAAAGAAGAAAAAAACACAAACAACAAAAAGGAGCGAATCATCGCTCCTTTATACTTATCATAAAATCACATTGTGCTAAAAATCATTTTAACGGTAGTGTTAATTAATGAAAAAGACTTAAAATTGTACGGATTTATTAATTATGCAAAAAACAATACTACTTCCTCTTAGTTTGTCGTTTTTACAATGTCATAAAGATAACAAAGCATCTCCTGAGCCTGAGACAATATATAACTATATTCAAGAAAGTATAAAACCTTTTGAAGTGAAAACAAATAGTTAGCAGTAATAATCGCAGACATTACGCAAGACAATGAAACAACTTATAACTATAATATTAATAGTTCAAACAATCCTATCGTTTGGACAGGAAAATAGAGCTAGACTTTATTTAAAAACTGGTGTTGCTTTAGCAAATTTCAAACAAAACAACAACGGTGTAAAACGTGGTTTTGTTTACGGATACAATTTTGGTTTTGGCTTGGACAACAAGTATAAAAATGATAGAAAATATACTACGACAGGAGAATTATTGTTTATACAAAAAGGTGGTTATAATATGGTAGTCGTTCCGACCTATGACCAATTTGGACAATTTAATGGAAGCGGTAGCGAAACATTTCCTATAAAATTAAATTATCTATCTATTACAAGTGGAATAAAATTCAAAATTTCAAATATACTTTATTTTAGTATTGCCCCACGACTTGACTATTTGTTAAGTTTTAAAAGTAAACCATACAAATACAATGATGTAAGAACAAAGAAAGATTTTCAAATGTTTACAGGCGGACTTTCTTATTCAATTGGCATATTGAGGTTTAAAAAAGTTAGGGGTTTGTTTTTTGAGTTACAAGGACAAAATGATTTTTTTAAATCTGGTGACAAAAAATTAATCGGACGGTTTTACAATAACTACTATGGAATTAACATTGGGTTTCATATTGCTGGCGAAAAAACAAAAGACGACTAACTGGGGACACGAGGAAAGACTTAACTGTGTATCGGTTACAACTGCTAACAAAACCTAAATCCCATTTGGGCATTCGGATTCGGCTTTTGCAAAAGTGGTAGACAATTATTTTAATAGCAATACTTTAATAACAAAAAAATCGTAAATTAAATATTTATAAATATGATTAACTTTGATATAATATGAAAAATATAAAATTAATATTTTTATTTACTAGCATCATACAAATTGCTAAATCTCAAAATCATGTCATTGGTATTGGATTAGGAGTGAGTGATTTTGAACCTCCAATATATATTAACTACCAATTTAAATATAAACTATTAAATACAAAATTTAAAGCTAGCTTATTACCAATTGGATTATGGACAAAATCTATGAGTTCATCTTATGATTTATACTTAGGAATAAAAACCAAAGAAGAAAAACGAAATATATTTAGTTTGAATGCTGGAATTACTTTATTTAACCCCAGAACATCGAGATACGAACCTAGAATAAAACAACAAGTAAATCCAATCATCAATTTCGAATACGCATTCGCTTTTAACGCTAATCATCGTATAACTACTGATTTATCAATTTCTCAATACAGTACATATATTCCTTACAAATCTGGTGAAAATTATAATACTAGCGTGGAATATGTTATTATTGAATTTGGCTATGCATACAGATTCAAGAAGCGAACAAAAGAAGAAAAAAAGCATTAACTAAAAAAGGAGCGAAAATTTAGACTGAACCCAAAAGTTTAGACAAATTTATAAATTAGTTTGGATAATAATGAGCTCGATATTGTATCGGGCTCATTCCTTTTAGATTAAGTTTTA
>JBIICN010000016.1:0-71315 GCA_044238845.1 Bacteroidia bacterium | reverse complement strand
ATAAATGTTTTTCGGTTATAAAATTTCCTTCAAAATACGCTATTGGCTGCCCGTTTAAAAAAAACTTAATATAATTAGGTTGCCACTCTCCTGAAATGATATTCCAACCATCAGCTAAACTTTCATTAGTTTTTAACCAAGCTCCCCAATTTTTTTTCAAATTTAAAAAACCACCTCTAAAATCTTCACATCCTTTCGAGCAATGTAAATCTAAATGTAATTGATTTTCTCTTTCACCTTTCAACTCAAAAAAATCGATTTCTTCGCTTGGATCTCCTCCAAAAAGCCAAAATGCTGGCCAAATACCTTTTTCTTCGTTAGCTTTAAATCTTAATTCAAAATATCCATATTTAAATTTTCTTTTAGATGATAACATTCCTGCGGTGTAGTTAACATCATACATCCCATCAACTATTTTCTTGCCACTTTTTTCTAAATACTCTTTTTTAATTTCCCACTCATTTATATGCGCAGAAGTATTTTCTTTTTTTGCTATAAACGAAGCAACACCATTTTCAACGCTTACATTATTTCTGGAAAATGCTAAATCCTGACTCATGGAAATATTTCCCCAAGGCATACCAAATTGCCATTTATTTTCGTCAATAATAGGATTATTAAACTCATCTCCTTCTTGATAATGCCATTTTTGAAATGAATTATTTTTCAGTTGCCACATCACTTGGGCGTTGGCATTAATTGCTATTAATAATATGATAACTATTTTTTTCATTTTGCTAAATATAATTTGACTTTGTTTTTTTTGAATAATAAATTAAATGTATGCCTTTGTAGTACTTTATTTGTATCTGTATTACAATCTGTAATTAAAAAAGCAGCTCCTTTTTTTAAACCTTCTTCAATTGTAGTGTCTGTTATTTCATTATCACCTAAACTATATCCTCTTCTTTGCAAATGATATAACACAATACTTCTTGATCCATCACCACACACTAAAACTTTAGCATTTTCAGGAATAAGTTGTTGTAATTGTTTTTTACAAGTTAAAAATTCTTTCGTAAAACCAGGTGACTCACTATTCCATCTTGTGTTACAACGCAAATATGCTGTTATAGGTGCTACTAAAAAACTTAACAAAATTAAATATTTTAATTTAGATTTTTGATTTAAAAAAACTGTTTGAATTGCAAATGCAACTATTAAAAATAGCATTGGCAAAAAAGGAAATAAATAATAATCATGCACTCTATCAATCAAATGCATTTCATATAAAAAATAAATAATCAATAAAATACCTATAAAAACAAAAGAACGATGAATCACATTTTTAATTTCTAGTTTCTTAAACAAAAAATAAAATCCAATTATCAGTAAAGGAACCGTTGCATAGTTTACTAATAACTCAGGCATTGTAGAAAATAAATTAAATTGCATAATATCAAACAACTGTAAAATTGTTTTATCGTTATCAATTATTCCCTTTACAACGCCATTTCCTCCCCATGTAGGGATAACCCATGCATACCAAACTAAAGTTGGTATCATTATCACAAACGGAATCCAAACATATCTTATACTTATAGATTTATGGGCTTGCTTATCATAAACCTTTGATAAATACATGGCTCCAAAAACTATAAATGGCAATTTAACCGCTACACTTAAAGTCAAAAAAATACAACTTACAATAAACAGATAATTTTTATGTTGCTTTAAATAACTAATCCAAAAATAAATTGACCAAACACCAAAACATAAAGCCAAATTATCAGGTAAAGGATTTACTGAATAATAATAAAGCACAGGTGAAAACAAGAAAAACCAGGCCGTTAATAAACTTGTCAGTTTATTTTGAGTTAATACAAAAGTTAACTTAAACATTCCAAAAACAGAAATTAAAGTCGTGACATAAAAAAACAATCTTGTAATAAATAAATGGTTTCCAAATAATTTATACAAACTAGCTACCAACCATTGCGCTAACGGAAATTCCATACGATAAATGCCATCTGAATAATGCAAATCATCTAATCTGGGATTTAAAATATTAAAATCTACCTTATAAAAATTATCAATAACTGCCTGAGTTTGAGTTTGTCGCCAACTATGATATCCGATAATATCAAGCGAAAACACACGATAATGCTGAAAAACACTAATAGAAATAGCCAACATAAAAAAAATGACAGGAAACCATTTATTGTTAACTATGTGTTGTAATTTATTCATGAATTATCTCCAAAAGTAACCTAAAATTGGTATTTTCGCTACAAATTTATTAGCAATGATTACAGCAGAATCTCCAATTAAGTTTGACAGACGTAAACAAAAAGACGATACGTTATTACAACTCTATAAAAATATTTTAACTCCTCGATTGATTGAAGAAAAAATGTTAATTCTTCTTCGTCAGGGACGTATTGCCAAATGGTTTAGTGGTATCGGACAAGAAGCTATTTCGGTTGGTGTAGCAACAGCATTACAAAGAGATGAATTCATTTTACCAATGCACCGTAACTTAGGTGTATTTACCACACGTGGCATTCCTATGAATCGTTTATTTTGTCAGTTTCAAGGAAAACCAAGTGGTTTTACACAAGGACGCGATAGAAGTTTTCACTTTGGATCTCAAGAATATAATATTGTGGGAATGATTTCTCACTTAGGTCCGCAATTAGGTGTGGCTGATGGTATTGCTTTAGCAAACAAATTAAAAGGTGATAAAAAAGTAACTGTTGTATTTAGTGGTGATGGTGGCGCAAGTGAAGGAGATTTTCACGAAAGTATCAATACGGCTGCTGTTTGGGATTTACCAGTAATTTTTGTTGTAGAAAATAACGGTTATGGTTTATCTACACCTAGTAACGAACAATTCCGTTGCAAATCATTTGCTGATAAAGCTATTGGTTACGGTATTGAAGGCGTAACTGTTGATGGAAATAACGTTTTAAAAGTTTACGAAACCGTTAAAAATTTAGCGGAATCGATTAGAGAAAATCCTCGTCCTGTGTTATTAGAATGTGTGACATTCCGTATGCGTGGACACGAAGAAGCTTCAGGAACTAAATATGTACCTAAAGAATTATTTGATGTTTGGGGAAGAAAAGATCCTGTAAATACTTTTGAGAAATTTTTATTAGACGAAGGTGTTTTAACAGAAGAGATTATTGAAAAATTACGCAACGACATTAAACACGATATTGATGCAGGCTTAGAATTAGCGTACGCAGAAACTTTACCTCCACCAAATACAGAAAAAGAAATTACTGAATTATTTATGCCTTGTACGATTGAAGATACGTCTAATCAATCGGGAGCAAAAACAAATAAGCGTTTAATTGATGCGATTAGTGATGGTATGCGTTTAGCGATGCGTAAACACGATAATTTAGTATTAATGGGTCAAGATATTGCTGATTACGGTGGAGTGTTTAAAATCACCGATGGCTTTATGGAAGAGTTTGGTAAGGGACGGGTTCGTAATACACCTTTATGCGAATCTGCTATTTTAGGAACTGGTTTTGGTTTATCTATAAATAAACATAAAGCGATGGTGGAGATGCAATTTGCAGATTTCGTATCAGAAGGAATGACGCAAATCGTTAACAACTTAGCTAAATCACATTACCGTTGGGGACAAAATGCCGATGTGGTTGTTCGTATGCCAACTGGTGCTGGCGTAGCTGCTGGTCCTTTCCATAGCCAAAGTAACGAAGCTTGGTTCTTTAAAACACCAGGTTTAAAAATTGCTTATCCTGCATTTCCAAGTGATGCTAAAGGTTTATTACTAGCATCATTTGAAGATCCAAACCCTGTGATGTTTTTTGAACACAAGGGATTATACAGAAGTATAGATGAAGATATTTTAGATGGATATTACACCATTCCTTTTGGGAAAGCTCGTTTAGTAAAAGAAGGGAATCAAGTTACGATTGTGACTTATGGCTTAGGTGTTCATTGGGCAATCGAATTATTAAATGCTCATCCTGAAATTTCGGCTGATTTAATTGATTTAAGAACTTTAGCACCATTAGATACTCAAGCTATTTATGATTCAGTGAAGAAAACAGGACGTGCTTTTGTATTACATGAAGATACTTTAACAGGTGGCATTGGTGGCGAATTAAGCGCTTTAATTACAGAGCACTGTTTCGAGTATTTAGACGCACCAGTGATGCGTGAAGGAAGTTTAGATACACCTGTACCGATGAATGCTGACTTAGAAATCAACTTCTTGCCAAAAGAAAGATTCAAAGAAAAATTAATGAAATTGATTAATTATTAATTTAAAATACACCTGACAGGTTTCAGAAACCTGTCGGGTGTTTATTTGAATATGAACGTATCTGAAGATTTTTTAAGAAGCGCAAACCGCCAGTTTTTATATTATAAAACCTTAGGCGAAAAAGCCATTGACCAATTAGAACCTGAACAATTATTTGTTTCGTTAAACGAAGACACCAATAGCATTGCGACTATTGTAAAACATTTACATGGTAATATGTTGTCTCGCTGGACCGATTTTTTAACGACTGATGGCGAAAAAGAATGGCGTAACAGGGATGGAGAGTTTGATGTTTCGACGGAGCTCAGCAACCAAACTAAATTAGAAGTTTTAAAACAGTGGAGTCAAGGCTGGGAATGTTTATTTACCGCATTAAATAGTTTAAAGCCAGAAGACTTAGATAAAATTATTTACATCCGAAATGAAGGACATACCGTTTTAGAAGCGATTAACCGTCAATTAGCGCATTATCCTTATCATGTTGGGCAAATGGTATTTTACGCTAAAATCCTTAAAAAATCAGACCCGATAGCTATCGGGTGGACTAGTTTATCCATTCCAAAAAATAAGTCCAACGATTATAATACTGATAAGTTTTCAAAAGAGAAAACAAAAAAGCACTTTACGGATGATGAATTGGGTAAACTAAAGTAATTTTCTGACTAGCGGAGAACCAATATTATCGCTCTTTTAAAGCAATTTATCCGTTTTTAAGAAACAAAAATTGTTTGTTTTAAAAATAGTGAAAAAAAGCTCAAATCTATTCCGAAAAAAAAGCATACCTTTACGTACAGTTTACAAAAAACTGTATGTCAATCAACACTAAATATATCTTTGTTACCGGTGGTGTAACATCTTCTCTCGGAAAAGGAATTATCGCAGCATCTCTAGCCAAATTATTACAGGCTCGTGGTTATACTGTTACTATTCAAAAATTGGATCCATATATCAATATCGATCCAGGAACATTAAACCCATACGAACATGGCGAATGCTATGTAACGGATGATGGCGCTGAAACTGACTTAGATTTAGGTCACTATGAGCGTTTTTTAAACGTTGCTACGTCTCAGGCTAATAATGTAACGACTGGTCGTATTTATCAATCAGTGATTGATAAAGAACGTAAGGGAGAATTTTTAGGAAAAACAGTTCAAGTTATTCCTCACATTACTGATGAAATTAAAAACAGAATTAAAATTTTAGGTAAAACGGGGCAGTATCAATTTGTAATTACGGAGATTGGTGGAACTGTTGGTGATATTGAATCTCTTCCATACATTGAGGCTGTTCGTCAGTTGAAATGGGAATTAGGTGATGATTGTACTGTTATTCATTTAACACTATTACCTTATTTAGCTACTTCTGGAGAATTAAAAACAAAACCAACTCAACATTCTGTTAAGTTATTATTAGAGTATGGAGTTCAACCAGACATTTTAGTATGTCGTTCGGAGCATGCGATTAGTAATGATATTAGAAGAAAGATTGCTTTATTCTGTAACGTATCTCCTGACGCAGTAATTGAAGCGTTAGATGCTTCTACCATTTACGAAGTTCCATTGTTAATGGAAAAAGAAAAATTAGATGAAATTGTCTTAAAAAAATTAAACGTTAACTCTCCAAGCGAAGTTAAACTAGATAAATGGAAATTATTTTTAAATAAGTTTCATAATCCAACAAAAGAAGTAACCATTGGTTTAGTTGGAAAATATGTTGAATTAAAAGACTCTTACAAATCTATCGCAGAAGCTTTTATTCATGCAGGCGCCGTAAATGATTGCAAAGTAAATGTAGAGTGGATTCATAGCGAAAGCTTAACAGATGAAAACGTTGCTGAAAAATTAAAAGGCTTAAAAGGAATTTTAGTAGCTCCAGGTTTTGGTAACCGTGGTATTGAAGGAAAAATTTCGGCTATTAAATATGCACGTGAAAACAACGTGCCATTTTTTGGAATTTGTTTAGGAATGCAATGTGCCGTGATTGAATTTGCACGTCACGTATTAGGATTAAAAGATGCGCATAGCCGCGAAATGAACCCTGCTACAAGCGCGCCTGTAATTGATTTATTAGAAGCTCAAAAAAATATTTCTCACATGGGTGGCACCATGCGTTTAGGCTCTTATCCTTGTCGTATTGTGGAAGGCACTTTAGCTCATAAAATCTATGGCAAAACAGATATCAATGAGCGTCATCGTCACCGTTATGAATTTAATAACGAATACACGAAATTGTATAAAGATGCAGGAATGGTATTGTCAGGATTAAATCCAACGGCTGAATTAGCTGAGATCGTTGAGATTCCTACACATCCATTTTTTATTGGTGTTCAATTTCACCCAGAATATAAAAGTACTGTAGAAAATCCTCATCCTTTATTTGTTAGTTTTATTGAAGCTGCTTTAGTATAACTTGCAATTATTACAATAATTTCATACATTTAATTAACCAAAATTAGATGTATGAAATATTATATAATTGTTTTTTGCTTTTTAAGTCTAGTAGTTAAATCACAAACTTGGCAAAAAATTGGTTCGTTTAAATGTTATCCTGGCCATGGGGAGCATAATGCTCCATTTGATTTTAATAACTTTTCAAGTAAACTCTACAGCAGTTACATTGATTCTGGAGCAGTTTTAACTATAAAGGAGTATAACGGCTCATCATGGACGGATGTAAGTCCTACTCCAGAATTCGATCCTCGATCATCCAATACTGGTATACATAAAATGAGCATGAAATGTGGACTCAATAACAATAATGTATATTTTTTAACAAGAGATTCTTTTTTAGTATATAACGGTTCGAGTTGGGCTGGATATACTTTACCAAATGCAACTTTATATGATGAAACCGGAGATTTAGAAATTGCTATTAATCCTATTTCAAATAATCCTTACATAGCAAGATTAATTAGCGTTAATAACGTAGGATCCGTATTACGAATTGATGAATTTGTTAATAACAGTTGGAATTTTATTGATTCTGTAACCTTAAACAATTCATTTTTACTTCATGGCATACCTGACTTTATTAGCTTTAAGTATAATCCAAATGGAGAAGCTTATGTTTCAGCTGTTTGCAATGATGATGGCACCGGTTTTAGGCACTCAATCTATCATTTAAATAATAGTAATTTAACCCATGTTGCAACTTATCAAATATTATCCGCTCAACAATGGGGTGTCGATTCTTATCATTACTTATTTTATAATTATGCTTCTGGCAATATGAATTTGGTAACCATTGAAAGTAAAATTTATGAACTCATTGGAAATACAATTACTACACTTCATACTTTCCCCACCCCCTTTTATAATGCTACTGCTTATATAACTCCCAATAATGAGAATTATGTATTTTCTGGAGCCTATCCAGGATTTTACACCAATGAGATTCATTCTTATGACTCAAACTACAATTTAACTCCATTAGATCAACCTGATTTTGAATTAATAGATGCTGCACAGTTTACTTACGATAATTCAAATAACAGATTATATGTAGCGGGAGGAGATTATAGAGGATTTACTCCTTTTAATACTTCGATGGATAGTCTAGCTATATTCAAACTAAACAATACAACAACTAATGTCGAAGAAAAAAACAACCCTTATTCAATATCCATCTTTCCAAACCCTGCAAAAAATGTATTGTATTTAAAAACAAAACAGAAAGGGAATCTAAACTATGAAATTACAAATACAATGGGACAAACTATAAAAACTGGTAATTTAAAAAATGAGTTTGAAGTAAATATTAGTGATATGGATAATGGAATATATTTCATAACATTAAAAGAAGGCAGTGAGAATATTTATAATTCTAAATTCATTATTCAGTAAGCCTTATATTCTAAACACTAAAACAATTTTAAAATCCACAGGCTTTATTTTCGTAGCTCTGGCTTAATATCATATTAAAGTTTGTTGCATCGAGTCTATCGATTTGATTATATAGATTCTCAACTAAGCTCGAATTGACAGAAATATAATCTAAAATGCTCACAATTTTGTGGGCATTTTTTTACCTCAACAAATCAAGCTTTACCTTTTTAACGTATTTAAACAGTTCTAACTCCTTGCTAAATCGTATATTTAAAGCTTCATGTTATCAAAATACCTATATATTATATTGTTCTTTTGTTCGTTTTCATTTTCACGAGCTCAAACTTTTTCTGTTAGTGGAAAACTAATAGACGAAACAAAACAAGCAGCCATTGGATCTTCAGTTTTACTTTTAAAATCAGATTCATCTTTTGTAAAAGGAACCACAACAGATATAGAAGGTCAATTTAAAATAGAAAATATTAATTCTAATAATTACATTCTTAAAATTCTTTCTTTGGGATACAAACCAGTTTTTAAATCCATTCAAGTTACCAATCAAGATTTAATTATTCCTACTATTTCACTAAAACAAAATTCAACTAATTTAAAAGAAGTAACCGTTGAGGCGCAACAAGCCTTGGCCACACAAAATGGAGACACCACTAGTTTTAGCTCCAAGGCGTACAAAGTAAATAAGGATGCAAATGCCGAAGATTTAGTAACGAAGATGCCAGGCATTACTGTGGTTGATGGAAAAGTTCAAGCCCAAGGCGAAGAAGTAAAAAAAGTATTAGTAGATGGCAAACCCTTTTTTGGGGATGACGCCAATGCTGTTTTAAAAAATATTCCTGCCGAAGTCATTGATAAAGTACAAGTGTTTGACAAAAAAAGTGATCAATCACAATTTACAGGATTTGATGATGGCAATTCTAGTAAAACCATTAACATCACCACGAAACCGCAATTTAAAAACGGCGTGTTTGGAAAAACATACGGTGGTTACGGTTACGAAGACAAATATAAAGGCGGTGCAACGGTTAATATTTTTAAAGGTGCGCGACGCATCACCATCTTAGCGCAATCTAATAATATCAACGAACAAAACTTTTCATCAGAAGATTTAGTGGGCGTGATGAGTTCTGGCGGTGGTGGTGGCGGACGAGGCATGAGAGGCGGTGGTGGCGGACAAGGAGGTCCTCCTCAAAACAATGCCGATAATTTTTTAGTAGGTGCGCAAAATGGTATTAATACCACGTCGTTATTTGGTTTAAATTATGCCGACAAATGGGGTAAAAAAACAGAAGTTACAGGAAGTTACTTTTTTAACTGGACACAAAACGACTCTAAATCTTCCCTACTCCAACAATACATTATTGGTTCTAATAATGGATTAGTGTATAACGAAAATAATACAACCAATAGCAATAACTACAATAACCGTGTCAATTTTAAAATTGAAACAAAGTTAGATTCTATGAATTCGATTGTGTTTCAACCTAAGTTATCTTTTCAAAATAATGAAGGTTCAAAAAAATTAATTGGAGATAATATAAAGGAAGCATTTACTTTAAGTAATTCTAAAAATAACACCAACTCCAATTTATTTGGATATTCCATCTCTGCGCCTATTTTGTACCGTCACTCTTTCGCAAAAAAAGGAAGAACATTTTCT
The DNA here is from genome assembly GCA_044238845.1 of Bacteroidia bacterium. Taxonomy (GTDB): domain Bacteria; phylum Bacteroidota; class Bacteroidia; order B-17B0; family Aurantibacillaceae; genus UBA4416. The sequence goes on along the minus strand of JBIICN010000016.1, from coordinate 61,567 downwards.
ATTAACGTCACGCCAACTATTACTAAAACCAATGGCGAAAACAGATTGTACACATTAAATGAATATTACAGAGACACTTTAACTTTTGGAGATTCATTAAATCAAAAATCAGCGATTTTAAAAGATGGAAAAACCATTAATGGGAATATATCTTATACCGAACCATTAAACAAAAACAATTTCTTATTAATCAATTATACAACTGTTTACATAGATAATTATTCCTCCAAAAGAACCTATGATGCCAATTATGAAGAATATAATTATTCTGATTTAGATAGTACTTTAACTAACGTCTTTAAAAATCAATACCAATCGCAATCAGGAAGTTTAGGTTATCGTTTTCAAAAAGAAAAATTTAATTTCGCTATCAATGCAGCTTATCAATGGGCTCAGTTATCAAAACAACAAGAAATTCCAACAAGCTACCAATTAAGTAAAAACTTCGAATCTGTTTTACCATCGGCGCAGTTACAATACAAATTTTCTCCTAAAAAAAATCTACGATTATTTTATAGAACTAGTAATAATGCACCAAGCATTGATCAATTACAAGATGTGATTAATAATACCAACTCTTTACAATTAAGCACTGGTAATCCCGATTTAAAACAAGATTTTCAAAACAATTTAAACATACGTTACTCGGGAGTTAATACAGAAAAAGCAACGTCGTTCTTTGCTTTATTAGGAGGAAATTACTCCGCTAATTATATTGGTAATAGTACCTTAATTGCAAACCAAGATACAGTAGTTTACAACTCCATTGCTTTAAAAAGAGGTTCTCAAATAACACGACCAGTAAATTTAGATGGATATTACAGTGTACGTTCTTTTATCAATTATACATTTCCTATTAAAAAAATTAAAACTAATTTAAGTGTGAATCTTTCTGGAAACTACACCAATATTCCTGGATTAATCAATACACAAACTAACTTAGCAAAAACGGCCACGGGCGGCTTAGGCTTAGTATTTAGTAGTAATATTAGCGAGAAATTTGATTTTACTTTATCCTCTAATTCTTCTTACAGTCAAATAAATAATACATTACAAACCTCTTCTAATACCACGTATTTATCTCAACAATCCAAATTAAAAATTACTGCCAATCCTTGGAAAGGCTTAGTATTACAAAGCGAATATGGTAACACCTATTACTCTGGTTTAACAAGCGCTTTCAATCAATCCATTTCTTTATGGAATGCTGGTATTGGCTACAAATTTTTAAAAGACAAACAAGCTGAATTACGATTGACAGTATATGATATTTTAAATCAAAATAATTCAGTTTCAAGAACCAATACTGATAGTTATATACAAGATTCGCAAACTAACGTTTTGAACCGCTACTATATGTTGACGTTTACTTATAATTTTAAAAAGTATTTTGCGAAGAAAGAAAATACTAATAACGGAAAGATAAAATAGTAATCGAAATTAGATTTTGGTTTTTCTAAAAATATCAAATTTTTACTGTAATTTTGATTAAATAACATTTTCATGAAAAAAACATTTTTTATTACTTGTATTTTAATAATTCTTAGTTTATGTTCTTATAGCCAGTATATTTATATAAATGCTGTACCGCACCATTCAAACTGCCATGCAGCTTGTGATGGAAGTGTTGCTGTTGCAGGCGGTAATGGTATAGCACCCTATACCTATACATGGATGCCATCTGGAGTAAATACGTCTACATTAAATAATTTATGTCCAGGTAATTATACAGTATATGTTTCAGATGCAGCATCAACAACTGCATCCTTAGTGGTCACCATTCTGGAACAATCACCAAGTCTTCCTTTATATTATACACAAACCCAAACATGCGAAGGCGCTTGCAGTGGAGGTATAACTTTAATACCTGGCGGAGGTGGAACAGCTCCTTACACATATTCCTTAAATGGCATATCTGTTACTCCATGGGCAATTAACAGCAATTTATGTGAAGGGACTTATACTATCAATGTAACTGACGCAACAAACTGTTCGTCAAATTATTTTGCCTACGTTATTCCTTATCCAAGCATGACTCTATCAACAACCGTTATGTACACAAATACAGCCTGTGGCACTTGTAATGGTAGCGCTAGAGTTTATCCTGCAGGGCCAGTTTCTTCTTTTAACTGGCAGCCAGGAGGAATGACAACTGATACAGTTAACCATCTTTGTGCTGGTAATTATTCTGTTAATATTACTGAAAACAATGGTTGTGCTTTTACAAAAACTATTAACATCTCAAATACTGGAAATCCAAGTCCAATTCCCAATTTTAGTTTAAGTTCAACTGCTTATAATGAAACATGCTATTTTAGTGGAGATGGAGCTATTAACCTAAGCACAAACGGAACAAATACTGGCCCCTTTAGCTATTTGTGGAATACTGGAGCTACGACGCAGGATATTACAAATATATCGTCAGGAATATATTGGGTAGCAATTAGTGATGCTAATTCAAATTGTATGCTTATCAAAGATACAATTTACTCTAACGGAACAAATTGTGGCACAATATCAGGTAATGTATTTATCGATAGTCAGGCAAATTGTTATAAATATCCCAACAGTGTTCCTTTTAGTGGTGCACTTATTATTTTAAATCCAGGGAATCGACTTGGCTACTCTAATTTAATGGGCGATTATACTATTAACGATTTACCTTTTAATGGTAGCTATACTTTAACTGTACAAACAAACAATTGGGCATATGCGCCTTCATGTTCACTTACAGCAGTTACAATCAATTCAACTTTTCCAACACAATCTAATATGAATTTAGGAGTTTTATCAAATCCAACAACGCTTGTTGATGTAACTGGAAGTGCTTATTCAAATAATATTGTCCCAGGATTGTCTTGTCATATGAATTATTTTGCAACAAACAATAGTAGTATAAATAGTAGCGGGTTATTTAAAGTAAATCTTCCGTCAAATATTATTTCTATACTTAGCAATATTTCTCCTTCTACCTATACACTTACTGGAGACACAATTATATGGAATTACACGAATTTACAATCATCTGGTTATAAACTCTTTTCAGTAGATTTTATAACTCCTATCAATACTCAATTAGGGGCAACATTTACAACATGTATAAATATAATTCCATCAACAACTGATTTTGATTATTCTAATAATACATATTGCTACAATGCTATTGTAACTGGTTCCTTCGACCCCAACGACAAAACAGTCAGTCCTGTTGGTATTGGTACAACTGGAGATATTGCTGCAAGTGTTACTGATTTAACTTACTTAATTCGTTTTCAAAATACGGGTAATGGACCAGCAGTAAATATTGTTGTGAAAGATACTCTATCTTCAAATGTAGATGTGAATACCTTTGAAATGTTGGGTTCTAGTCACAATTATATAATTGATATTTTACCAGGAAATATATTACGTTGGAAATTCAATAACATTATGTTACCAGATAGTAACAGTAATGAACCTGCTAGTCATGGTTATATTCAATACCGCATTAAGCGCACTAACAACAATACTCCAGGAACTCAAATAAAAAATACGGCTTACATTTATTTTGATTTTAATGAACCTATAGTTACTAATACTGCTATTAATACGATTGAAACGATTACTGGAATTAAATCTCAATTATCAAATAATGATGGATGGAATGTCTATCCAAATCCAAGTACAGGTGCTTTATATATTGTTAATTCTTCTTCAGTAAAAGAAGCAAGTCAAGTGCAAATATTAAATGCTATCGGTCAAACATTATTAGAAGAAACCATTACTAGCAATTACAAAAACATAGATTTAAGTAGATTAAATAATGGCGTTTATTTTGTGAAGATTACTTCTGATAAAAATTCAACTGTTAAGAGAATTGTTTTGAGTAAATAAATCGTCATCGCGAACGTAGTGAAGCGATCTCAAACAAATTAAATATGAGATTGCTTCGTGCCTCGCAATGACGTTATAGTACACTATTAATTAAATAAGAGACATTGTTAAATATAACGGTGTCTTTTTCTTTACTACCCATTAGTTTCAGTGCCAATGGAGATTTACTAGAAATCACAAAAACACTTTTATCATCAACAGTAATTTTACCAATAGAACCCGCTATTAAAAAATAACCTTTGTTGGTTTCAACTAAACTACCCTGCTCTATCGTGTGAAAATTTTTACTGAAATTTATTTTTTCAAACTCCGTCAATTGTAATTCTGCATCTTTTAATTGAGTCCCTAACTTTTCAATTTCTAATTGCATCATGGCTTTAGAAGTTTCATGTTTATCACCCGCCGAACTTTTACTTTCTGCATTAGAGGATTCTGATACTTCGTTGATGATTGCATTCAAAGAATTTATTTTATCTTTTAAATAATCGCTACAAGTTTGTATAAGTTTTTGTTTTTCCACAAGGCTAAAGATGCGGATTTTTATCAAAAGCGTGAGGGATTGCAGTGAAAATCCTTTTTTGAGGTACGAAAAAAAGATTGAAACGTAAAGCCCGACCCGCAGGGACACGCCCAAATGTTCAATATATATTAACAATTTACTCAATTCTGTTAAAAATTAAATGAATTGCTAGCGCATGGATATTGTATCTTTAACTCTCTATGGCTAAGACAACGGAAGTAAAAGAAACACCTTTAATGAAGCAATATAATGAAGTGAAAGGAAAATATCCTGACGCTATTTTATTGTTTCGTGTGGGCGATTTTTACGAAACCTTTGGCGAAGATGCTATTAAGGCTTCTCAAATTTTAGGGATTACCTTAACTAAACGTGCCAATGGTTCTGCTTCTCATATTGAGTTAGCGGGGTTTCCGCACCATAGTGTTGATACGTATTTACCAAAATTGGTTCGCGCTGGTTACCGTGTGGCTATTTGCGATCAATTAGAAGATCCAAAATTAACCAAGAGTATTGTAAAACGTGGTGTTACCGAATTAGTAACGCCTGGTGTTAGTTTTAATGATAAAGTATTAGAACACCGCAGCAATAACTTTTTAGCCAGTATTCATTTAGACAAAGAACGCGCAGGTGTTTCTTTTTTGGATGTATCTACAGGGGAATTTTTAGTGGCCGAAGGTTCATTTACTTATATCGAAAAACTCATTCAAAGTTTTAAGCCTAACGAAATTTTATTTGAGAAAAATAAACGTCAGACTTTATTAAATCTAATTGGCGACCGTTTTTATATTTTTGGACTAGACGATTGGGCGTTTACACAAGACTTTGGCTATGAAGCTTTAACTAAACAATTTGGAACTAGTAGTTTAAAAGGCTTTGGTATTGAGCATTTGAATTTAGCTATTATGAGCTGTGGTGCTATTTTGCACTACCTTGGAGAAACCAAGCATGATAAGTTACAACACATCACAGCCGTATCTCGTGTTGAAGAAGACCAATACGTTTGGTTAGATAGATTTACGGTTCGTAATTTAGAATTGTTTGGCAGCAGCCATGATAATGGTAAATGTTTAATTGATATTATTGATACCACCGTAACCCCAATGGGTTCGCGTTTATTGAAACGTTGGCTAGCATTGCCCTTAAAGCAACTAGATATTATTAACGAACGACTAGATGTTGTTCAATATTTTGGATTACACAGCGGCTTGCAAGCTGATTTAATTGCACAATTTAAAGAGATCGGCGATTTAGAACGTTTGATTTCGAAAGTAGCAGCTGGTAAAATTAATCCTCGCGAACTAGTGCAATTAAAACGTGCCCTAAATTTAATTGAATTGATTAAAGGCGCAACAAGTGCTTGCGATAATCATTCGTTACAAAAAATAGCCGAGCAATTAAATCCTTGTTTATTAATGCGTGATCGTTTACAAAACGAATTAAACGAAGAAGCGCCTGTATTACTAAATAAAGGCAATGTAATTAGCAAAGGCGTAAATGAAGAGCTAGATGAATTGCGTGCTATTGCTTTCAGTGGAAAAGATTATTTATTACAAATACAACAACGTGAAGTTGAGCGAACAGGCATTACATCCTTAAAAGTATCATACAATAATGTATTTGGTTATTATTTAGAAGTAACCAACGTGCATAAAGATAAAGTACCAAGTGATTGGATTCGTAAACAAACCTTAACAACTGCTGAGCGTTATATTACACCCGAATTAAAAATTTACGAAGAAAAAATATTAGGAGCCGAAGATAAAATTGCTGTATTAGAACAAACATTATACGAGGCATTAGTAAGGGATTTAATTGATTACATTATTCCTATTCAATTAAATGCGGCGTTAATTTCGAAATTAGATTGTTTATTATCCTTTGCTAAATTGGCTAAAGACAATCAATACGTCCGCCCTACTCTCACTAATGAATTTGCCATTAATATTGTAGATGGTCGTCATCCAGTAATCGAAAAACAATTACCAATTGGAACCGATTACGTGAGTAATTCTGTTTACTTAGATAATGACACGCAACAAGTGATGATGATTACAGGACCAAACATGAGTGGTAAATCGGCTTTGTTACGTCAGGTGGCTCTAATTACATTAATGGCTCAGATTGGTTGTTATGTGCCAGCTAAAAGCGCAGAAATTGGAATAGTTGATAAAATTTTCACACGAGTTGGTGCGAGTGATAATATCTCTAGTGGCGAATCAACCTTTATGGTAGAGATGAATGAAACAGCCAGTATCTTAAATAATTTAAGTGAACGCAGTTTAATTTTATTAGATGAAATTGGAAGAGGAACTTCTACTTACGATGGTATTTCTATAGCTTGGGCAATTGCTGAGTACATTCACTCTCAACCAAAAAACAGAGCCAAAACCTTATTTGCCACTCACTATCACGAGTTAAATGAAATGACAACGTATTTCCCTCGCATTAAAAACTTTAATGTGTCGGTTAAAGAAGTGAATAACAAAATTATTTTCTTGCGTAAATTGCAAGAAGGAGGCAGCGAACATAGCTTTGGTATTCATGTGGCACGTATGGCAGGTATGCCAAAACAAGTGGTAGACAGAGCCAATGATATTTTGAAGAAACTGGAGAAAGATCACGAATTAGAATTATCGGAAGTTGAGGCTGTAAATAGTTCAGATGATGCGATTGATACCATGACCTCAAAAACCAAGAGTAAAAGTGATTATCAATTAAGCTTTTTCCAATTAAACGACCCTGTATTAGAATCTGTAAAAGATGAACTTATAAAAGTGGATATCAACACCCTAACACCAGTAGAAGCCCTTATGAAGCTAAACGACATTAAACGAATGTTAGGTGCATAATTTTAAAAATTAATTGGGCGTTCCGGCGCATCAGTACTTCTGATCCACTCTATCAAAAAAGCGCCGTCGGGCTGTCGCTTTAAGCTTTTGCCATTCATAAAGCATGTATCAAATTTCAAATTGGCAAAAGGCTTTCCGCTTGCATCCCTTACGCAAAAAAACTCAAATTCAATCATTTACCTCATTTCATGAGTTATAATCCACAATAATGCGCATATAAAAACATAAAATATTTTTGAAAAAAAATTTTGTCAAATTAAAAAATCACTTATCTTTGCACTCCCGATTAATAAAATTGGTTGTTCTTTTAAATAAAATTACAAGCGAAAGTAGCTCAGTTGGTAGAGCGTAACCTTGCCAAGGTTAAGGTCGCGGGTTCGAGACCCGTCTTTCGCTCGAAAACTGACTCTCGAGTTTGTTTTTAAAACAAAAATACCAAAGTAATGCCCCGGTGGTGGAATTGGTAGACACGCAGGACTTAAAATCCTGTGTCTTCGCGGACGTACGGGTTCAAGTCCCGTCTGGGGTACATCCGCCCAAGTCCTTACCAGACTTGGCAATAACCGACAGAAAGCCTCACAGAAATGTGAGGCTTTTTTGTTTCTACTAGTCAGGTGTGCAATAATGGTGTGCAATATTTTTATTAGGAAACAACTATTTTTGAGCTCTCTAATGCATTCTCTTCACCAAATACACTAAAGTCACTTAAATTACCTGCGATAAAAGCACCGTTTAAATAATGGCTTTTTAGAACTTGGTCATTAGTATGACCAGTAAATAATTTAGCATTTTCACCTAATGCTAAAGTGAGGTGCGTGATGTATGTTTTTCTTAAGTCTTTAAACTCAACTTTACGATTAGTAATAACTTGTTTTACAAAATGAGTAAAGCTGCGAGTCAAAGTGTTCATCATATATTTTATATCAGTTCCCTCAACCCTATCTATTATAAATTCTGATGAGTGTTTTTTGGTATGATAACCAATTTCAACTAACAACAACATTAAACTTTTTGTAATAGGTACATTTTTCAAATACTCACCTTCATCCTCGCCAGTTCCAATTCGATTAACTTTTAAGTTATTTATGCGAAAAACAGCTCTATTGCCCTCTAAAGGTATAATATCGCTCCAACGTAACATAACTAATTCTTCTCTTCTTAAACCAGTTTCTAAGGCTAATTTAAAACCAAAACTTAACCATTCCTTATAATGATTTTTGCTATTAGTATCAATTCCATTTTCAAAAGTTAAAACATTAAGTAATTTATTAAACTCGTCTTTAGATATTATACTTTTCTCCTTTGATGGCACTTTCTTTAATTCAATGTGATTAAAAGGGTTTGAACCTCTGTAATCCTTAACTCTCGCAGCCCAATTATAAAATGTTCGCATGGCAGAAATATGCTTGTTATAACTTCTGGTTTTAAGATTAAGTTCTTTTAATAAATACTCGTGAAACACACTTACTTCATTATCACCAATATCTTTAAGTTCTAAAGATTTATAGTTGTATCCTGCTTTCTTAAGCGAGGTTCCAAATCGTATTAAGGTTCTTGTAATATCATCCACATGTTCCTTTGAACGTTTTCTGATAAGTATAACTGAGGTATTCTCACCTGTCATAGTATTTAAGTATGCTGTAGCATAATCTAGTAATGTTGGTTTTGAAATATCCTTTTGAATAGTAACAGATGATCTATGAAAACCATTAGATGCTAAATCACTCTTAAATTTATGAAGTTCTGTTAAGGCAACGGAAAAATCTTTTGTATCTAACACTTTTGTTCTTCTGCTTCCGGGACTATTTGGAACGCATACAATTAAATTATATCGGTGACTGTCTTTATTAGGGCACGAGTTCAAACATTTGTTAGTTTGCTTACAAGTATCTGAAACTTGCCATTTGCAAGTCATACACTTCACCTTTATTCCACATCTTTTATATTTTGCTGGTACTTTTAACATTATTAAGCGGCGTTTAGTTTGTCTATTAATTTTTTAGCGGCGTTACTGTTTCTGTTTTTAGTTTTCAAATCTGTTTTAACTTTTTCTTCTAAAGGCGCGTCAATCAAATTTGCAAGCTCCTCTTTATTATCTGTACTGATAGCTTTTAAAATTTCATCTGCATTATCATAAGTTCTACCTAGTTGTTTAGCAATTACTATATCTAAAAAATCAGTAACTGTGTATGTTTTTTTACCTAGATTAAAAAGTGGTATTTTATTTTGTTCGCAAAATTTACGCACTGAGCGAACATCTGAATACCCCAATATATCTAGCAGTTCACCAATTTCAATTAATTTGTTGTTTATAGCCATACGAGTTTAATATTTAATTTTTAATGGAATTATGTGTTTATGATTATTAGTAAAAAATTGGGAGTCATTACTCTAAATCTGCAATCTTGTTTGATTTGATTTTATATTTAGGTGGGCTAGTACCTAATTTTATGAAACTATCGTTGATAATTGTTTCAACGAAAGACTGATTATTTGAAAACGTTAAAATACTATCATGTATAGTGATGAAAGGCTTAATACCATTATTCAAAAGTTCTTTACAAATAATTTTAATAAATATCCTAGATTCAAGTCTTTGAAGTGCACAACTCAAATTTTTATGAAATAAATCATCACTATATCTTCCCTTTTTATTTACATAAGTGAATGGGATAAAATCCAGTTCTTTATCTGTTAGTGACTTTATGAATTCAAAACATTTCCAAACACTTGGATAAAGGAATTGAAACTCTTTTTTTCCAGAAAATCTGGACTTACTTTTTGAAAAAAGTATTTGAAATAATTCATTCTTTGCCTGATTACGTGTTTCTAATCCTCTTATTTCTTGCCAGCTACTATATATTGTGCCATTTGTTGTTAACTCAATAAATCTCTTTATGTCTTCTTCTTCAACAAATTTTGAAATGAACTTATTTATAACCGAAAATTCTGGAATTATTAAATCAACGATAGATGGATTTAAGAGTGCATGTGCAAAATATAATTGTGAATTACAAATGTCAATAGAGATTATATCTGCACATTCAGAATTATCAAAATACATAAACGGCCTCATTCTTTTTGAGATTGTTTTAATTGGCGTATGTATTCGCTCTCCAAAACAGTCAATTTTAAAACTAAAAAAACCCTCATTTACAGATTCAATTTGATCTAAATCATTTCGAATTTTATCCTCTATATTTAAAATAGATGGATTTGTTTCTAAATATTTAATAGCCCATGCCTCAGCAGCATTTGAATAAAACTTAATACTCTTCTCCATTTTTAGAAGTTCTAAATGCACCCCGTTTGGTTCAACTGAACGCTTAGAAATTCTGTTACTTAATTTGCGTTTAGCTAGTTCTCTTCTTATAGATTTTATTGTTGTTTTATCTGAAATGGATTCTTTTCGAAAATTCCTTAAACTTCTGTTTGAATTCATTAGCTTTGGATTAAACATGAACTGGATAGACATTTCACCAGGTCGATAAGTAGCATCGCTAAAGAATGATTTTCTTTTAAATAAAAGTTCTTTGTAGCAAAGAAATTCAATATACAATTTGTATCTATCACCAAGTAATGATTTTAGATGATTAGCATTTAACGGTACATACCCTTCTTTATATGCACGATTTGTTCTGAAACTCAATTCCTTTTTTTTAATTCCAATCAAACGTAATCTGGAGATATACATCTGATGTAATAATATTCTTACCTTATCAGGTTTCAATTTAGTTCCCACTACCAATAAATCTATATCGGGAAAACTAAATGGAATCATAACTTTTAAATCATCTGAAACTATATTCATAATTATTTTTTAAAAAGACGCGACATTATATATGTTATAAGCCCCCCCTATTGATGGTTGGCATTTATTTTATTTAAAACTGTTATAAATGATTATTTGATGTTTGACAAAAAAGTAAACGAATTGTATTTAGATTAAAATTCAGTTACTCCATTCTCTGATTTTACGCCATCATTCTTTTAATATCCGTGAATTTGAATTCACATAAACCAAGTGAACTATACAAATTTGATATATCCGAACACAAATTGATGTTATGGACAGAATCAGATAAACTAAGAATTTCATCATTAAGAAATTCATTTTTGATATTTTCTGCAAATTCCTTGGTTAAATTTGGTGGAACTGCATTCCCTAATCTACCCCATTTATTCAAAAATGAACCAATGAGTTTAAAGTCATCTGGAAAAGACATTAACTTTAATATTTTTTCAATTTCTGGTCTATAACGTATTCCTTCTTTAGTATAAAACCATAACGATGCTGTTTTTGTGATAGTGCAAACTGGTCTATTAGCTAAATGTATTTTGTCAGCAAATTGACCTGGTGAAAATGCAGCCACTTCGGGAAAAACATAATCTAAATTCATCTCATTAACTTTAGACAAATCTGGCAGAGGTATGAATCGTGGGTTATCAAATTTATGTTTTACATCATTTCTAACCCCAACAATAATGACTCTTCGCCTTGCTTGAGGTACTCCATAGTGTTCAGCTTTAGCTACGGTATATTTCCAAGTGTAATTAAGTTTTTTTAGTAGCTTCTTAACCTTATTAAAAAAAACTTTGTTTTTACCCATTAATAAACCTAAAACATTTTCTATCAAAAAACATTTTGGTTGAACTTCAGCAATTAAGCGAATAGTTTTTAGGAACAAATCATTTTTAGGGTCATCAATTTTTGCTTTGGTGTTTGCCCTTGATAGTGCTTGGCAAGGTGGACTGGCATCTAAAAAATCTAACTCTCCTGCTTTTAAACCAATTCTGTTTAAAATATCCTTGCCACTGATTTTGGTTATGTTCCATGGTTCTATTGGTACATCAGGAAAATTAAGTGAAAAACATTCAACAGCATGTTTATCAAGTTCAACAGCTAGTAACTCTTTATAACCCGCTAAACGATAACCGACGCTTGAGCCTCCGGTTCCCGCAAACAAAGACACTAAAAGAGGTTTTCTTTCAGAGGTATTTCCTCTGAAAGAATTTCCCATCAATACTGATGGATTGCTAAATTTAAAATGTTGATTAGTCATAATTTTATTTTTGGATAATAGTTTGATGCCCACAATTGATGCAGGTGTGAATTTGATGACCAATGAAATTTTCATCAGTAATAGCAACCTCTTTAGTTAAATCTGATTTTGGCGCAGTTTTTAAAGTCTCTTTATTCTCAGCTTTTATTTGAGTTTCAGGACTTTTCGATTTTGGTGTAGCAGCTTTAACGAGTTTACTTGCTTCTTGATATGCCCCATGTATACTATATTCACCAGAATTAATAAATGGAATTAAGTGTTGAGCATTTTTACCAATAAATTCCAATTTTTGTACATTACCTTCTGAAATACCGAGCGCTATTGAAATTTGCTTTCTGGTAGATAAGGCATCTGCATTGTCAGACAATAAATCGGTTCTTTGACCTTGGCGATTACCCAACATTTGTCTATAAAAAGTAATTTCATTCTGCATTTCAAATACAGTTTTTCTTCTCTGATTATTAAATGCTATTACAGCCATTACCTCATCCTCTTTAGTTGGATAATCTTTAACAATTACACTAACTTCTTTTAAACCTAGCTCTATCATTGCCTTTAATCTTCTGTTACCACTGATAGTTTCACCGTTAGAATTTATAGTTATAGGAGTTAGTTGTCCATGCATCCTAATCGATTCTTTCAAATCTTCCACACTACTTGAATCAGTATATATCTGGTCATTAATTGGATGATTAAAAACCTCTGTAATATTTTTCACTTCTATTTTACTTGTATTTTCCATATGCTATTTTTTTTAAAATTTGTTGTTGATTTTTTAACTTTTACTTTTTGGGCTAATTGACAGTTGATGTAAATTAGAACTTAGCTGGAATCGAATCGGATAAATTTATTTTTGTAAAATCGTTTTAATAGGTTAAGAAAAATATTTTTATTTATTTTTTTAGTACCACTATTTGATATAGTAGTACAAGTTTTGAAAACTGTAAGCGTATACTTGTATACATGTGTAAAAAACTCCTTTAACATAGTATTAACAGCACTTACAGCTATTTTAACTAACACTATTTTTATTTTTATAATCCCCTTCATAAGTTTGATTTTTATAATTATTTGAATAATAAATCAATTTCAAAAATTTGCACTTTATGATTCTTACAACAGAATAAAAGTGATTTTTGAATATCCTCAGGAATTTATATAATTGAGGATTTTAAGAAAACTAAAAGACAACGGTCGGCTTTGAAATAGATGCTTAGCGCATTAATAGCTGTAAATAAGCTGTTTTGGAAAAAGTATGTAAAAAACATATTATATAAGTATTGATTCACTTACTTATATAAGAGGAGTAATTTTATGTTTGGTACTTATTGGAAATAAATATGACTTCTGTTTATTTTATCTGAAGTTAATTAAATAAAATTAGTTTTTCTTTAAGTCTGTAAAGCCTGATTTCTTTAACGATGCAATCAAACAGTAATCCTGTATTAATCAAAATCGTAATAATAGTTAGTAAGCAATACTGATGAATTTCAGGAAATACAAGAAAAAGGAGCATCGATGTTAAAAAATAAAGAAGCGATAAAGTTCTACATTTGACAAGAGCTGAACGTTTTAATTTTATTAATACCCCAATCATTTCTTTATCATTATTAATCTCCATTTTTTACACTTTATAGCAAATTATTTGCCTGAATTTAGCCAAATCCTTTGATATTAGGGAGTTTTTAGCGTTTGAAACAACAGTTTATTTACCAATATCTGCTATACTCAAACTATGGAAATTATTAAATCATGGATGGTTAGCGACCTTAATGGACGCAATCTATTTCACTTTGAAATATTTAAACAAGATGGAATCATACTCTTCGACACGAATCTTATCTTCAGAAACGAACATAATACAATTATCGAATGTATTGAGCTTCTTTTATCAAATCATTTACCTTCAGAAACAATTGATGTAGTAGCTACAAAACTTTTTACATCAGTAAAACGCATAAAATATTACGAACAATTTTATTTTAATGATTCTGTTTTAGATAAAAACGGCAAACTAAACGCCAATAGTTATAAATTGATACAAAAATTAAATTACGAGAAACTGAAAAGTAATGGAGAATACAATGTACCTATTTCGCTAACAAGCTATGGCGATTTATTTGCTGTTATGAATAATCAGTTTTGTATTCACCGAAAAAAAATAATGCATGATTCGACAAGGATTACAAAAGTTGAATATGAATCCTACTTGGTATATGAAGATTTAAAAACTCAATACGTCAATGTTTATGATACTTCAAATAAGTTTTACAGGCATAAATCGGTAGATGAAGGTTATGATACGTATTTTGTTTTAAGAGGTACTACACTCCTTTTAGCGTTTAGAACCAAATAGTTTTTATCTCAGTACTATACCGTTAGAAACTTCTTTTTGCTTAAACGCTTGGTTTCCAAACGCATGCATAAATCCAGTGAAAACACCTGAAAATACAAGGAGTTTGACTGTAGTAGTATAATTAAAATCTTCTAAACTAGCATAACTTTTAAACCTTATACTTATGAAAACAGAAGAAGCAAAAGAAATCATCATCAAATCACTTAAAGAACAAACAACCGTTAAAGCACATGAAATTAACTATCAAAGCAAAGGAAAGATTGCATTTGTGCAAATTTATGGCATCATGAGTAAACTCATAAAAAATGGCTCAGTACAAATGAATGACACTGATAACAAAAAATCATATACACTGATTGATGCCGACAAATTAAACCTCGAACCGGTTGATACACCAAAAGTAAAAACGGAGAAAGTTAAAGTGAAAGAGCCAATTGAGAAAGAGATAAAAGAAAAACCAAAACAGAAAACTGGCCGTGATTTAACAACTTACAAATTCAATGGAAATGAGTATAACAAGACCAGATTAGCTCATGCAATTGTATCCCAATACGTTAAGGATAAGCGAACAGGATTAAAAGGATTGTTAGAAATATTTCCAGATGAAATCGTAAAACCGTATGGAATGATTCGCAAGATTGAAGAAGCTAAGGAAATTTCAAAAGACAGATTACGATTCCTTATCAAACCTGATGAGGAAATTAAAGTGCGTGATTGTGTTATAGCTTGCTCAAATCAATGGACCCCAGACAGGATTGAAATCCTCCTTGACATAGCCAAAAAGTTGGGTTATAAAATCAAATAATTTTTTTTGTTGTTGCCATGACAAAGGGGGATTCCGATTGGAATCCCCCTTTTCATTTTCTAAAATGATCGTAAAAATTCCAATCTCTTCTGGATCCCTCAGGAGCATTAAATTATTGAAACCCATAATTACATACACATAATACATTAAAACACTCCTCATTAGATGTTTCTCGTCAAGGAATGGAGTAATACAAGCAAATAAGAGTTAACTAACTTATGTTCAATTGAACATAAGTAGATTTGATAAATAATTTACATTAAAATACTCCTTCACAAAACACATTGATAAAACATTTCAAGAAATTTAAACTGTAAAAAATCAACTTAATGTACTGTAAATATTACTAAATATTTCTTAAAGTATTGATTGTTTGCTATTAATGACTGAAATTTATCGATGAATTTTTATTAAAAAAAAATATCGATAAATGAAGCTATTTTACCTATCAGAATGCGAAATTTATCTACATTTGCAGTTATGCATAGAATATTATTCATTTTTATACTTTGTTATTTAAAAGGCTTTTCTCAAGGAGACCTGACTAATGTATATAGCCATGATTTTAATGGCGAAATATTGTGTACTTATGAAGATACGATAAATAACAGAACTTATGTTGGAGGAAAATTTACTCAAATTGACGGATTAGCATCTAGAAACTATATTGCTTGCTTTGATGCTTCAACTGGCGCCCTACTTCAATTTAATCCAAATATAGCCTCTGGGTTTAATTTATGGGTAAAATCAATTACTACAATAGGAAATGACGTTTACTTTTCTGGAAGTTTTTCTACAGTAAGTGGGCAAGCAAGAAATAGCATTGCGTGTGTCGTTTTTACAACTAATAGTTTAAAAACATGGCATCCTATTATTGGAGGTTCTGTGAACACTATTAAAACAGATGGATCTAATATATTCATTGCTGGCGGTTTTTCATCAATAAATAGCGTTGCCAGAAGTAATTTTGGTGCTGTTGACCAATCTGGTGTTTTGATTTCCAGTATAGCCCCAAATGTTTTGGGATCATCAGTAGAAGATTTTATAATTGTAAATAATTCTATTTATTTGAGAGGTTATTTTACTCAAGTAAATTCTATTGTTAGATCTGGATTAGCAAAAATATCCAAATCATCAGGCGCATTAATTTCATGGGATCCAAACCCGCTTGGCGGTGGATTTACTTCTGATTTTAAATTATTTAATAATAAAATTTATGCAGTTGGAGAATATACGGCTATCGGAGGAGTTACAACAACTGGTTTAGTTACATTAGATACAATAAATGGAAATGCAATAAATTATTTTAATCCTAGTGTATATATTTGGAATACAGGCTGTGCTTCTACAATACCAACTCGTTATTTTGATAAGCTTGCAATTATGAAGGATACAATATTTTTCACTTGTCAAATTCAAGGGAATGGATATCCATATGAGTTATTAAAAACAAATCAAAACTTCTCCTCTTTAATACATACTTTCCCTTTGTGTTTTGCAATATCAGGGACTTATATTTTTCCTGATTTTTATTCTTCGCCTGGACCATATGAATTTCCAATAGGTTTTTCTATCTCAAACAATGTCCTTAATGCCAGTATTGCAACACGAAGCTGCTCAGCTTGTGGAGGTAACTACACAGGCTATGATGGCGCTGCATTTTGGAAACTTAAAAGTTATTGTTTGCGTCCCAAACTCCCCGTAAGCTTTGCTACAAGTACTGCCACATTATGTGCTGGTACAAAAAATGTAAGTTACTCCATACCTTTTACTAATTACGTTGATTCTTATTTATGGACATATTCAGGAACAGGTGCAACAATTACTCAAAATAATAATTCTGTAAGTATAGATTTTTCTAATTCAGCTACTTCGGGTACTTTATCTGTTCAATTAATTTCTAATTGTAATTCAGCAGTTAGAAAAGTAACAACTCCTATTACTGTCCATCCTTTACCGTCTGTTAACGCAGGTCGAGATACAGTTTTAAATTGTTCTAATAATAGAGTTGCTACTATTAATGGTGCTGCATCTGGCAATAATAATGAATGGACTGGGCCTTCCTTTTATAGCCAAAACCTTAGCGAAACATTAGTCAACAAGCCTCAGGGTAACTATGTATTGTCAAGTACCATTACCGCAACGGGATGTTCGTGGAGAGATACAGCTTATGTTACTGTAGATACAATAAAACCAAATTTAGTAATGCCAGTTATTACTAATACAAGATTGTGTTGTTCAAACCCTTCTGTAAACTTAAACGCAAGTTCTTCTACAGCAGGGGTTATCTATACTTGGGCAAATAGTAATGGATTTACTTCAAATAATCCTGTTATTATTAGCACAACTAGTCCTACTGTCCCTGTAAATAACATGACTTATAGTTTAGAAGTTACAAATCCTAGTAACGGCTGTAAAAGCAGTAATAATATTACACTATTACTCGATACAGTGCACCCAACATTTGGCTTAGGTGTTAGTACTGTGGGTGCAAAAATAAGTTGTATTTCAACAAGTGCCTCTATTAATGGAATTAGTAGTGTTTCTAAAGCTAAATTGTACTGGAATGGTTCTGGATTACCTATTAATAGTTCAAATCCAACTACCGTTACAATACCTAACACTTACACTTTAATGGCTAGTGATACAGTGAATGGCTGTAAATCTTATTTTAATTACACTGTATTAGCAGATACGGCAAAACCAATTATAAATCCGCTCCCATCAAATAAATATCTTACTTGCGATACAAATCAAGTCACTCTAAATGCAACTTCCCCATCGGTTAATACTACTTTTACATGGACGCCTCCTATTGGAGCAACATTACCAAATCCAAGTTTTGTAACTAATGCAGGCTCTTATACTTTAAATGCAGTGGATGTAACCAATGGTTGTTCAAGAAGCAGAAATATGACGGTAATTGTGGATACAATAAAACCAACTATAACAACCAATGTTGATTCTGTTCAATTATCCTGTTCTATTTTATCTTATTCCTTAAATGCCAATTCTACATCAAGCCCTGTTACCATTAATTGGACTGGTACTGGAGGTTATACATCCTCTAATCCGGCTACAATAACCAATCAAGGATTTTATACAACTACTATTAAAAATACATTTAACGGTTGTATGATTAACAAAATTATTAAAGTATCAATAGATTCTACTAAGCCGTATATAGTTCCTTTTGCCAATAATTTTCAAGTTAATTGTTCCTATCCTTCTACTATATTAAATGGATCTACTATTCCTGCTAATAAATATGTTTTATCATGGGACGGAGTTTCAGGTTTTAATTCTGTAAATCCAGCAACTGTATTCACACCTGGCACCTATACTTTCACAGCATTAGATACTATTACAGGTTGCCAATCAATTAAATATGTGAATTTAAATTATCAGCCTAATTTGGTTATCAATGCAGGAAATGATACTACTATATGTTTTGGCAGTTCAGCTAACCTTAATGCAAGTCCAATTGGAGGCACTCCTAATTTTAATTATACATGGAGTAATGGTGGTAATTCAAATTCAACTATTGTAACTCCTAACGACACGACATCTTATATAGTTACAATATCAGATAACGCTGGTTGTATAGGCAAAGATACAGTGATTGTTATTGTTCCAGCTCCAATTCAAGATTCTTCAAAAACATTTTTACCGTGCGACCCAAATTCTCCATTTGGTCAAATTCAAATGTATCCTTATGGAGGCATTCCTCCTTATCAATTTGCGGTGGGTTCTGGTTCATTTCAAACATCAAACGTTTTCCCTAATTTAGTATTAGATACATACACCATTAATATTAAAGATAATTTAGGTTGTGCAAAATCATCAACAGTAACTATTGATAATAGTAGCTTGCGCCCAGAACCTAATTTTTTAATTACAACTAATATGTTTAAAACAGATACGTTTGTGGTGGTTGATATTAGTAATCCTCGTCCTGATTCTGTTCAGTGGTCATTTCCTCCAACATGCACTATCATTAATAACTCTAATCCATTTTCGCCTATAATTGTAAATAGTGATACTGGTACATTTGTTATAAATTTAAAAGCCTTTTTTGGTACTTGCGAAATGATTAAAACAAAGTCAGTTCATATTGGAAGTATTGATACCACTTTGGCAAATAGCTTTAATAATAATGGTATTGAAAGTGTAACACTTTATCCTAATCCAAATTCAGGTCAATTTAATTTAGAAGTAAAATTGTACAAAAAACAAACTTTTGCTATTTTAATTTATGACGCTAGCGGTATTGAAAAGTATAGGCAAACTATTACTGAAAGTCTCTATTTTAATCAGTTAATTAATATGTCTCCTGCTACACCTGGGTCATACATTTTAAAAGTTGTAGCAGAATACGACGCCAAACAAAAACCATTTATCATTTCTCAATAAATTTTTAAATAAAAAAACAGCCTCTCTATGAAAAAAACAGCCCTCATTTTAGTAATGCTTACAGGTATATTTTACGCTTGTAAAAAAGAAGATAAAACAACAGAGCCAACTCCTGTTACACCAGTTACACCAATCTGCACAACTTGTCCTTATTGTGTTAAAGATTCTGTTTTAGCTGACACACTAATTCATTTTAAAGCGACAATTGATGATTCAGTTAGTTTTGTTGCTTCTACTTTGTGGGATACCGTTATTGGTACTTATCCAAATCCTAATTGTCTTGTTATTCTTAAAGGCAAAAATACATTTGTTTTAGGTTCACCTGAATTAACTGTTTATTATAAATTAGGTAATGGGGCAAATTCAAATATTGGTGACAGCACAACTACTGCATACATGGCTTATAAATATAATAATGTAGTATATCATTCAAAAAAAGGATTAATTAAATTAAACTCTTTAACTTTATCTACTAGCCCCTATCATCCTGATAAATTTTCAGGTAACTTCTGTTTTAGCACCGATACAATCAATGGTGTTTCTCATAAAATAAAACTAGGTAGCTTTAAAGTTAAACACCCATAGTATTTTTAATGTTTAAGTTCCTGATTGTTATATCAATTTGTTTTACAGCATTGATAACTCATGCCCAAAATTTAGATAAAATTGGGAAAAAGGATATGATAACTGTTCATGGTGGATTAAATTTTAATTCTATTTTTTATAATGCAAATGGCATAGGCGCTCGCAGAGATCCTTTTACTTGGTATGCCAATGGAAATTTAACAGTAAATATTTTAGATGTGAGTTTGCCCTTTAATTATAGTTACAGTAACAATCAAGGCAAATTTACACAACCATTTAATATGACTAATTGCACACCTACTTACAAATGGGTAAAGGCGTATGCTGGGTTTAATAGTATGACATTTTCTAACTATACCTTAGCAGGGCATATTTTTTTAGGTGGTGGTGTAGAGTTAACTCCTAAAAAATGGAAAATAGCAGCCATGTACGGGCGATTAAAAAAAGCTGTAGCCTATGATATAGTGAATGAAAGTGATAACGAAATGAGTTATAAACGAATGGGTTATGGTGCAAAAGTTGGCTATGATGGCGATATTTTTGGTGTACACTTAATATATTTTACAGCTAAAGATGATATTAAGTCAATTCCATTTGCTCCGCCTGTTACACAAATAACACCTCAATCCAATACGGTTATTAGTGCTTTAGGTAAGGTTAAATTAGCCAAAAGTTGGACTATTGAAGGGGAGTATGCCTTGTCTGGTTTAAATAAAAATTTATTAGCATCTCCCGAAACAAATACAAATACTAAAAACAAAATTCCAATTATTTTTAATGAAAACGGGAATACGCAATTTTTTAGTGCTTATAAAGGTTCATTAAGTTATACTCATAAAATTTTTAATGTTGGTTTTAATTATGAGCACGTAGACCCTGATTATAAAACATTAGGTGCTTACTTTTTTAATAATGATTTAGAAAACTATACTATATCAACCGCATGGAGGCTATTAAAAAACAAAGTAAATATTGCTACTAACACAGGTTTACAAAAAAATAATTTAGACAAAAGTAAATTAAGTACAACTAAACGCTGGGTTGGTTCACTTAATATTACCTATTCTCCTAATACCAAATGGAATTTTTCTGGTTCATATTCTAACTTCTCTACCTATACTAATGTTCGTCCGATTTCCGACCCATACTATATTAAAACAGCGGCTGATACTTTAAATTTTTATCAATTAACACAAAATGCAATGGCAAGCGCCAATTATAACTTTGGTAAAAAGAAAGCTAAACAAGGAATTATGCTTGCGGCAAATTATCAAACTACTGGTGATAAAACAGGCAATGTGGCTAATATACCTTCCCAATTAATCAATGGTAATTTAGGTTACAGTTTTGCATGGACTCCAACCAAAACAACAGCTTCTTTAAGTTTTAACTACAATCAAAGCTACATTCAAAAAATTAAAAATATTTATTTTGGCCCCAATCTTAGTATTAGCCAAAACATAGCAAAAAACAAAGTACGGCTAACTCTAGGCGGTGGTTACAATCAAGTAATAAACAATGGCATTGCAAATAGTAAAGTTATTAATAGTCGTTTTAGCTTAGCATATAATCCTAAATTAAAAAACGAAAAGTTTGGCAAACCAACTATAAGCTTAAATTGTGCTTACATCAATAAATTGGCAACAGCACAGCAAGTAAAAACATTTAATGAATTAACGGCAACACTTAATTTAGGATATACCTTTTAAGAATAAGATACTAGCACCATTTGAAAACATTATATAAAATATTTTTAATATCAGTTTTGCAATTATGTATTTGCAAATTTCAAGCTGTAGCTCAAACATATCCTGTGCAAGTTACTACACAATTAACACCACCTTTTAGCGGTTATTTGTCAGATTACTCTACCCCTGGTAACGAAAACTTTAAAGTATTAATATACTTAACCGATTTTTCAAACCCAGTTTATGATGTTAAATTAAAAATTAAACTCGACGGGCAAGGCATTACAATACAAAGTAAACCATTTTATTATTCGGATGCATTTAGTTTGATACCAGGACAACCATTACAATTAAGTGGAAGCGATTTAGCTGGATTATTAAATTCAAATAATTTAGATTTTTTAGGAATTAGTAAATCACAATACGACCTAAGAAAAGTATTACCCGAAGGTTATTACAAAATTTGTATAACGGCATACGACAATAATAATCCAACACAAATAAAAGTAAGTAACGAAAGTTGTGCAATGGGATGGATGGTTTTAAGCGATCCTCCGTTTTTAAATTCGCCTATTTGCAGTAGTACCGTTACTATTACCAATCCTCAAAATATTTTATTCAGTTGGACACCCATGAACATGGCGTCACCAAATTCAGCAGCAAATACAGAGTATGAATTTAGTTTATACGAAGTGCGACCAGAAGGACAAAACCCAAATAATATTATTCAAACTTTACCACCCGTATTTACTACAACCGTTAACACACCATTTTTTAATTACGGCATTACCGAAACGCCATTAATTGCAGGTATGCAATATGTATGGCGAGTAAAAGCGATTGACATAAGTGGTAGAGATTTATTTAAAAATAATGGATATAGTCAAATATGTACATTTAATTGGGGGACAAAATATGACGGTATGGGTAACTTAGATATATTTTTAGGAGCAACGCCATTAACACATCGTTCTGCAAAATTAGCATGGGATTCTATTCCCATATTTACTAACTATCATTTAGAGTATCGCAAAGCAAATGGTAATTGGAACTGGATGCCAGTAAATACAACCAACGTGCATACAAAAGTATTTGATTTAGAGCCTGAAACAGACTATGAAGCTCGTGTTAACGGAAGCACTAATGATGGTTATACAGGACAGTGGAGCAATACAGTTGCTTTTAGAACTCCACCTACACCAATCATAAATTGTGAAGATGTTGCACCACCTCCAAGTATGCAAAACTTTCAACCATTAACAAAAGCTACTGTTGGTTCAATATGGGAAATTGGACAATTTGAAGTCATTGTAACGAGTTTACAAAATACACAAAGTAATAATGGGCAGTACACAGGGCAAGGAAGGGTATTATTACCTTTTGGAGGTTTAGGAATTGCGGGTAATTTTACAAACCTAACTGTAAACAATAACTATGTAGTAGTTGCTGGTAATATTGATGCTATTACTAAAGGCGTTGATAAATGGTTGCAGCAACATAACGATAATAACGAATATGTGTACGATGATAGTTATGTATACAATGGCTGTATAGATAGTATTTATGTAAACACTAACAATCAAGTTGTAATAACAGATTGTAACGGGCAAACAACTGTTATACCAAACGACACAAACGGAGGTTTATTAATTACAGATGCTAATGGTAACCAATGGATAGTAAACAGTGATGGTTCGGTTACTCCTGTTAATGGAGGAATGATTTTACCAGGTTCAAGCCAGCCACTAACTCCTGATGAGTTGGATATATTAAAATTAGCAATGGGTTTATTAAGAGTTGAAAATACATCGACCATTGTCAATAATTTAAAAAGCACCCGAATTCAAAAACAACAGGAATTACAAACAGTAATAGATGCACAACGCCAACAAGCTAATATAACAGGCAATGCACCTACCACAAGTTCTGACGAAGGATTTATAGGCTTTATAGAAGAAACAAATGCTACATCAAATACAACCTTACAAAAAAACATAGCATTAAAAGAAGCAGACGAAAACTATTATGTTTCAGCTATTGCAAATTTATTTTCGCAGGATGCTGTAACAGATGCTCAATTAAATTTTATTGGCAATTATTTATATGTAGGCTCCTTAACTTATAAAGCCTATGTGCAACAACAAAAACAGGCTAATAAAACACATCAGCAAATTGCTGCTGATGTGAAAACACAAGGTATTATTGAATTAATTAAACGTGTAGTTAAAAAGAGAATGATTCATGAATAGGTATTTAAAAAACATATTGTATACTCTATTATTGTTGTTAGGCTTTAATACAGCTTTTGCTCTATTAAAATTTAATGACTCAATAGTTGAAAAATTAGTTGCAGAAGGTTCAGCTAAGTTTAAACAACTACAACTAGAGAATGAAGAGCATATTAAAAACAAAGAATATGATAAACTAAACTTTATTATTAATCTTGGTTCAAATGATCATTTAATAAATCATGAAATTTTAACCACAGAAAAATTCATAAACAATCCAACCAAAGAACAATCGTTAAACAATAGATTACAGCAATTATATGTAAATTCAAATAACACCAAACAATGCTATTTATTATTAATTAGTTATTTTGATGTTGTAGTGCAAGCAACGCCTCCTGATGGATTAACTGTTGAAGATGTATTTAATACAGGGAAATTTTACAACGAAAACTCTACTATTAAAGATTGTAAAGATTTACACAATATCATTACAACAGAAATAGAAAACAGTTTAAATGTAGATAAAACAAAATTTTACTATCTCATTTCATTAGGTAGGTATAGAATGGTGTTTCAAAAAAATGAAAAGCCACAAAGTGCCTATACTTGGTTTTCTCATTCTAATACGCCAGCAAACCAAACACCTCCAACTTATTTTACTGAAACATATGATTATTTAAAGCAGTACTTAATTTCATCAAAAGATAAGAGATATAATTTACGAGAAACACTAGTTGAAGATTATGTTTCCGCATTTGAACAAGCCTATAAAAATGCGCCATTAAAAGCTCAAATTTTAAATACGTATACCTCTGAGGGAATAACTGCTATTTTACAAAACTTTACATCTACAGATTATTACACTCTATCTGTAGCAGAACGGCTTCATTGTTTAAGTGTTTATGCTGGTTATTCGATGGGAGGTAGCATAACTATTATTAATAATAACGAAGAAGGCTATGCCTTAAAATTAACTAGATATATAAATAAAAACGAATTAGTTCAATTTTATACTGGTTTAGCAGGACAAAGTACTGTAAAAAATAGTACCTTATATAATGGAGATAAAGACGATAAGGCTCTCCTTGTAAAATTAATAAGTAGAATAGATGATGGCACAGTAGGCGGAGACAACTATACTAAACTAATAGCTATCATTTTAAATCACTTTAAAACAAGCGAAGATTTGCTTGATAAGTACATGGGTGTAAGCGAAAAGGAGCTTAGAACTATTGTGTACTACTCAACAGATTTAATACCAAGTCGTTCTTGGAGTATGACTGGCCGTATAAACTACGATGTAGATTTGAATAACGATGGTAGTTTACTGATTGATAGAAAAGTTGCAAGTGCCGATTATCCTGATGTTGCATGTTTATTTAATACTGATGATTGTGCAACTATAACATGGGAACCAATTGATCCAATAAATGACTTAAAGATTTTTGATTTAATTTATTTTACAAATTGTAGTGAGCTTTCCATGATTGAAGAAGCTGGCGCGGCAAAAGATGATGAAATGATTGCCCCTGCTGTTATTTTAAAATATTGTGATGATAAAAACTTCAACAGTAATTCTATACAGGCTGTATCTTTAGCGTTTGATGCTGTAACCTTAATTGCAGGACCAGGAGCCATAAAACAAGCCATTAATTCTCGCAAACTGGTAATGGCCTTGTATGAAGCAAGCCAGCTTTTTAGTGCAGGTGGTAATTTAGTGGTTAATGTTAGTAACGACCCTGATTTACTAGCTTTAAAACAAGAATATGATAATATTATGCTGTATTGGGATATGGCAAATATTATTGGTGGTACTGGCAAAATCATTACAAAAATAAATACCTCGGTAAAAAATGGTACTGCAAAACGTATAACCAAACAAACTGGGCAAAACTTTATAACTCTATATAATAGTGCCGTAGCAGCTGGCAAAACTATACCTACCAAAATAAAACAGCTATATCTCTATTTAAAAAAGAAAGGGATTGATGCGAGTGGGATTGTTAATACAGCGGGTAACTTTGCTGAGTATATTAGAAATGGCTTTAAAATCAATACTTCCACACTTGATGATGCATTTAAACATGTAGATGATATAACATTAAATGGTGCAGGGAAACCTACATTCAACAGCAATAGTTTAGTAGGATGTCATAACGAAGTTAATTTTAATACGCAATTGACGAACAATGGTGGTAGAATAGAAATTGTAAGTTCTACTCCAAGTGGCGTGAATGGAATAAAAAACATTGAGTATAAAACATTAAAATTAGATAATCAAGGAAATCCTATACCTGGTGATTATGTAGGTAATGGTGCTACTGCAATAAAAACAGTTTATGACCCTGCAATTTATCCTGAAGCATTAATGAAAGATTTAGGTTACAAATCCTTTAAGGATGCAATAGACAATCTGACAAAAATTGACATTAATGGTCCAAGAACTTTTGAGGGAATAGCTAATGGTAGAACAATTAGTGGTTATTATAAAGAATTAAATGGAGAAAAAATTATAAGTACATGGTGGATAAAGAATTGAAATTCCTTTCGGAAAATAGCACGTATGGCATAGTAAATAAAGTTAACCCTATGCAAAATATTGATCACAATATAATTTATATAGATGGTACATCTTTAAAGTATGGAGATGCGGCTGAAATATTTGGAGCAATAAGAGATAATCAGCTACATGATTTCTTTGAATCTGTTATTTCTGAAACGTATTTTTCAAGAGAACATTATAGTTTGATTTTTGGCTATCAACCAGCTGATTACGAGAATAAGGAAATAAAAGAAGATGAGGTAAGAATTTACTATATAGATATTGAGAATACGGTACTAAAAAAAGATTTTTACAAATTATGTCTTTTGCTATGTGAGGCTAAGATGAAAACAACAATCAATAAAAATATTACAGGAGAAGAATTTATTTTAATAAAATCCCAATTAGAGGAAAAAATTAATTATTATGGTTGAGTGAAGTACCCGCTCCGCTGGATTTGTAATCCTTCGGACGTAAAGTAAAAAGATGAAACAAGAACAAAAGTAAAATATTAAAACGAATAACATGAAAACAACACACACATACACCATTACAAACAGAATGTTTGATATTTCAACAGATATAGAAGTTGAAATTAAAAAACAAAAAATAGGATGGTTCAAAAAAGAAGCAACTGTTTTTATTAAAGAAGCATTACAAAATAAACCAGCCATGTTTGTACAAGCACATTTTGAGTTTTTGGCAAATTATATTTTAAAAGAACAATTACTTGATATAAAACCTCAAAACATTAAATGGGTACATTATAACCCTTATCATAATAAGCATAATGCAGAAAGTATAAAAAACTACGATACGATTATACCAACATTTAAAAAAAATGAAATTGTTGGTGCAGAGTGGCATTCACTTATCAATTAAAATTACAACGTGATAAAAAAACAAATTTCATATTTCGTATTCTTTGGTGTATTATTAATAAGCACAATGCTTCGTTCACAAAGCGATAGTATGCTTGTTAATTATATTGTGTCATTAGACCAAAAAGTAACAGATGAGCATCGAGAAATAGGCACTCTCGACCCTGATAGTATTTCATCATTACCGATAGGTATAGTAAAAAATATTGGTGTTATAAAATATGCAATTTGTATAGATAGTGCAAGGTTTACAACAGGGATGTCAAAGTTTTCTGCCTATGCCGCCATTGAAATGCCCGGTACAGGTAAAAAAATGGCATTTGCCGCAAAAAACATAGGCTTTAATCCTAAAGGTGTTTACTCAACTAATAATTCAAAATTAATGTTGGTAAGTGAGCATCGTATTAAAATTAGCCCTAAAGTGGTTATGATTTTAAAGCCCGATGGCACTAACTATGTAGAATGGGATTGTAATGGTTTTAAAACAATTAATTTAAAAGGATATTTTGAGTTTAGCAATACCATGCTAATTCCTGACCCTGAAGTAAGTAATGATTCTATTGTAAAGGCAAGTTTTGAGGTTCACGCAAACGATTTACATAATTTATTAGCACAAATAAACATTACACCTTTCTGTATAAAGGGGATGAAAGATTTTGCTTTTTCTGTATCAGATGCAACAGTTGATTTAAGCGAATTAGCAAATGCCTCTAGTATGGTATTTCCAAATGGCTATCCAAACACCTATGGTTCATCTCCCGAAATGTGGACAGGTTTTTACATGAAGCAATTCAAAGTAAAACTTCCTAAGGAAATATCAAAAGGAGAAGGAAGAATGGAAGTATCTGCTACCAATTTCTTAATTGATAAAATGGGAGTATCTGGTTATTTTCAAATAGCCAATTTGTTTAGTACAAGCGAAGGTAATATGAGTGGTTGGGCTTTTTCTATCGACCAACTTGGCGTTAATATTGTGACTAACCATTTAAATGGCGGTAGCATAGCAGGTTCGGTTATTATTCCTGTAAACGAAAACACTGGAATAAGTTATTCAGCTTCATTTTTTAATAATGCAACCACTAGCCAAACCGATTATGAATTTACACTGTCACCAACCAGTAATTTAAGTGCTTCGTTATTAGCAGCTCAATTAGATATTTACCCTTCATCCTCTATAACCGTATCAAAGCAAGGTGGCGGCAAGTTTAAACCCAAGGCCATATTAAACGGTAAAATATCTTTTGGTAATGGCAACTTCTCGGCCAAAAACTTAGCCTTTGAACAAGTAACCATTATTAGCGACGCTCCTTATTTAACCTATGGTATTTTTAGTCTTGTTAATAGTGCAGCAGCTGATTCAGCAGATGCAGATACCGATAGTGAGTCTTCTGAAAATCCAAAAGCAGGAGGCTTTAAAATATCACTTCAAAGCCTTTCTATTGTTATTAGCCAAAATGCTCCTGCAATAAGTGTTACAGCAGGATTAAATTTTATGAGCGAAGGAGGTAATAGCTTAGGCGTTATAGCAGGCGTTACAATCTTAACCAAAATAGAACCTCAGGTAGTAGATGGTGTAACCAGAAATAAGTGGAAGTTTAACAGAGTTCGTTTAGATGAAATTGGGATAGACATACAAACACAATCTTTTAAACTAACAGGTTTAATAATATTTAAAGATGATGATCCTGTGTATGGTAAAGGCTTTTTTGGTGGGATAAAATTTATGATGGATGGTGTATTGAGTTCACCTGCTGAAGTAAATGTATGGTTTGGTAAAAAAGATGATTACCGTTATTTTTATGTAGATGGAACAATTCCTTACACTATACCAATTGGTTATGGCTTAGCTATTTATCGTTTTATGGGAGGGTTGTATTATCACATGAAACAGCCAGGCAATGGCGTTAATTTAGCGAGTGGTTTGTATAGCCCTGTGTTTGGCTCTGCTCAAACTTATATACCCGATAAAATGGTTAGTATTGGTTTTAAAGCAGGTATAACCATAGGCACAATGGGAAGCCCTAAACCATTTAATGGCGATGTTGCTATCGAAGTACAATTTAATAGTAATGGTGGTTTAAATTTTATTAAAGCAACAGGAGATGTATTTTTTATGACCGACATTGCAGAACGTATGTCTAAACCTATTAATGAAATTCCTATTTCAGGCAGCATGTTAATGATGTATGATAACGTTAATAAATCGTTTCACGCAGTATTAGGTGTACAAGTTCATTACGATCCAATAAATGGTGGAGGTCAAACTATTTTACATTTTGAACCAGGTAAATGGTATGTATGTGTTGGCAAGCCATCTAATAGATGTTGGGTTGATATTTCTTCGTTACATTTAGATGCATATTTTATGGTTGGTAATTCTATTGAACCAATGCCACCTTTACCTTCAGAAGTAGTTAGTTTATTTAATGGCAATTTAAATATACCAAATCAACGAGATGAAAATAAGCTCACTACCGCAAAAGGTATCTGTTTAGGATCTACATTGAGTGCAAATACAAGTAAAGAAATTGGATTTAGTTTTTTTAAAATTTATGGTGGCTTTAGTATTCTTGTAGGATTTGATGCTATGTTAGCAAACTATGACGAATCTTACCATTGTGATGGCTCATCAGGTAAAATTGGCGTAAAAGGATGGTATTTAACTGGACAAGTTTATGCTGCCATGCAAGGTGCTGTTGGAGTTAAAGGTGATATAGAAATTGCAGGAATATCAAAAAGCTTTGATTTTGTAGTATTGAGTGGTTCAGTAGCAGCTGTTTTATATGCTGAATTACCCAAGCCATCATACATTGCTGGCGCAGTAACATGTCAGTATAATATTTTAGGAGTAGTAAACGGTGGGTTTGATTTTGATTTCCATGCAGGACAATCATGTAGTATAGTTCAAAATTAATTATGAAATAGACTAGTTTGCCGAAACAACTAACTCGAGAAGATAAACAGGCTATACCATATGATAATTAAAAAAACAATAAAATCTACATATGAAAATTTTTAAAGTAATAAGTCTTTTTATATTGGTCCTTTTTTCTGCAACAATTGTTGGTCAAGAAAAAACGAAAGAGGACTTTTCTGCAAAAGTATTTGTTGAGAAAGGTAAAATTCTAATTAGATGGGTTCCAACAAATAAGCAGGCATTTGACTTAGCCAAAAAATACGGATATAAAATAGATAGAATCAAGTTAAGTGATTTTTTTGTACCAAAAGATACGAGCGGATTTGGGATTTCATATAAAGTAAATTCGATCCCAATTGTACCTTTTAGTGAAAATGATAAATCATGGGTGTATTTATTAGAAGAAAATCAAGGCACTGCATTGGTATATGATGCCTTATTTAAAAAGAATAGTACAACCGAAAAAACAGAAAAGGAAAAAGAAAATGCCGAAAATATGAAATTTGGCTTGGTATTATTAAGCTGCGATTTGTCCTTAGATTTAGCAAAAGCTACAGGATTGTTTATTGAAGATAGTAAGATTGATAATAAAGCCATCTATGCTTATCGCATTTCGATAGCTGCGCCAAAAGGTACAAAATATAAACCCTATTTATTTAGTGTAGATGCTAAACAGTTAACTAAACTCTCCAAAATAAAAAACTTAAAAAGTAAGCCTGGAGTTAAATCAACAAAATTAACTTGGAATGTAAGCGAAAATAAGCATGATTATACAGGCTATATTTTTGAACGTTCTACTGATAGCGTTAATTTTGAGCGGACAAACAAAACGCCATTTGTTTTTATGACCTCTCAATACAATAGAGATTTAAAAGAAGGTGTTTATACGGATTCATTACCACAAAATGGTGTTGTTTATTATTACAGAGTAAGAGGACTTTCTCATTTTGGCGTACTAGGGCCGCCATCTAATGTAGTTAAGTGCATTGGCAAAAGTGGTTTTAGAACGTATCCTTATGTTGACAGCGTAATTACAATTAAAAACAAAACCATCAATGTATATTTTCATTTGCCTAATTATAGTTTAAATAAACTAAAAGGTTTTTGTGTTTACAGAGCTAGTAGTATTGATGGTAAATATGAATTAATAACTAAGAAAAATTTGCCAAATAGCACTATAATCTTTACTGATGAAAAACCAATGATGGCGAATTATTATAAAGTATTTGCAATAAATACTGAAAATGATTCTGTGAGTTCACATCCATCATTAGGGCAATTAGCAGATGAAGAACCACCTGCTGTGCCATCAGGCTTAGTAGCAAAAATAGATACAGCAGGCAAAGTTATTTTAAGTTGGAACAAAAACACTGAAAAAGATTTAAAGGGCTACCGCGTATATAAGATGAACATATTGAGCGAAGAACCAGTTGAAGTCGTTTCAAAATTTATAACAGAAAATGATTTTACAGATAGTATTACATTACAAACCTTAACAGAAGAAATATATTACACCATTAATGCCGTTGATAATAGTTATAATAATAGTAAACAATGTACTCCTATAAAGCTAAAAAAGCCTGACAGAATACCACCAGTAAATGCCATAATAACTAAATTGTATCATACCGATACAACGCTAGTATTGAAATGGATTAACAGTACAAGTAAAGATGTTTTAAAAACAGAGTTATACCAAATAAACAACTTAAAGAAAGTAAAAGTGCGAGAGTTTTGTATTCCTGATACAACAAATCATTACACAGATTACCTTATTGAAATGGGGCAATCTTACTCATATGAACTAGTTACATTTGATGACGATGGCAATAAATCAATTGCAACATCTAATCAATTATTATTTGAAACAGGTGTGCGACCGAAAATTCAAGCCATTGAATATACTGTAAATTATGAAACTAAATCTATAGAACTTAAATGGCAATATTCGCAAAAGGATTTATATAGTTTTATAATCTATAAATCAAAGGGCGATTCTAAATTATACACTTACAAGACATTAAATCCAAATCAGTTTCAATTTACGGATAAGGATTTAGATGTTAGTAATATTTATAGATATAAAATTAAGGCCATTTTCAATTCAGGCGCCGAAAGTATTATTAGTGATGCAGTTGAAATAAAATATTAAGAGTACTATTAACGGAATAAAAAAGGCAGCTAATTGCTGCCTTAAAATTAAATACTGAGTTCCTGTTACTCTTTAATAAACTTAACAGAATTACTATTAGAATTAATAAAATATACGCCAGGAGATAGATTTTCAACATCAACTGAAATAGCTATATTTCCTTTAGTTTCAATTGTTCTGACATTATCACCAACAACATTTGTTATTGTCATTTGTTTTTGATTTAAATCTAATCCACTTATGTTCAATTGACCAGAAGTTGGGTTGGGGAACATTGACAATTTTTCCATACCAGATTGGCTCAAAATATTTATCCCTGTGGACGTCATGGTAGTTAGACTGAATTTTAAAAGCATTCCAAATCCCGAACCTGCTATCGTATAAGTAGATGTTCCTGATATTGGTGCCTTAAATCGCAATAATGTTGTCGGATTTAATGTCACCCAATTTGGGTTTTCATACAATATTTTTACTGATGGCATACCATAACCGTTACTATTTAACCAGTTGTAAACGTTGGTAATGAAAATACTGTCATTCGGTGCAACATAAATATTAGGGTTCGATGTCATATCTTCCGGTAATGGTGCACCTGGAAATACTGCAGGCACAGTGTTGCTTGTTGATGAATACATTAAATCATTTTGCGAAATTCCGATAAATGAACTAATCGAGAAGATTAAAATTAAGATTTGCTTTTTCATATTTATTTGTTTTTTATTAGATTAAATTCTTTTTTCATTTTACCATTATTTGAGTTCCACTCGCCTATTAATTTTTCCGATGATTTATCATAGTTCATTTTAAACTCACCATCCCATTTATCATCACCAGGCTCATTTAAAATCAATTGATTTTCATTATCCGATTCTATTAAATTACCTTTTAAGGTTCTTCGATTTCCTTTTACTTCATCGTATCCTTTTACAACACCATTCGCATCAATAGATTCGATTACAATTGTTAATTCATCTTTACCAAAAGAACCTTTCCAAGTGCCTTCATAATTAATAGTTGCAGCAGGTATTGTATTATCAGAAACTACTTCCTCTTTTGATTCAGAAGCGGCAGTTTCATTACTGTTTAATTGTGGAGAAACAGTACTATTAGATGAGGTAACGTTTTCACTTATAGGTGTCGTTTTCTTAGACATTCGCATATAAATGATACGTGCACCAAGTAATCCAACTAAAACTAATACTATCCACCAATACTTTTTAAGGAAGGCTATTATCTTTTTGTTTTCTTCTGCTGACTTTGCTTCCTTCTCAGCTTTTAATCGAATTCTTTCTTGTTCTTTTAATTGCTTTTCTTCTTCAGATAAACTATCAGATTTAGAACTACTATGCTCTTGATTTTCCGATGAATCTTTATCAGATTTTGACTTAGCTTTATCTACTCCCCATTTTGCTAAACCAACCCCCATATTAATAGTTGCTCCAAGAGCAGATTTATTAAATGATGTCTGATTCTTTTTCCAATCACACCTACCTCCTTTTGAGCATTGATTGTTTTTACTTCTAGCATAATTGCTAATGGAAACTACATCATGGCACTTGGTGCATTCATAATGCTGTTGTTCTGTATCAACTGACATATAATAAAGGTTTAATGGTTATTCAAATATAATTGAAAAAATCAAATACCCTATACATAGGGTGGCAAAAGTTTAAAGCTTACCCCACCTTTACTAGGTGATTAATATCAAAGACGATAAATACTTAAGAGAATTCGGCAAAAACTTTAGAAAACTCAGACTTGAAAAAGGAATGAGCCAAGAGGCTTTAGCAAATGAAGCTGGTATTGGTAAAAATCAAGTTGGACTTATTGAACGTGGAGAAATCAATGTTACAGTATGTACAATTAAGAAAATATCAAAATACCTCGGCTATTCTCCTAAAGACTTCCTTGATTTTTAAAATTTAAAGATTACTCTTCCAAAAAATCATACGTTTCAACCAGGAAAATTTCGTGGCTAAAATGCTAAAATTTGTCCTACTTATAGTATAAGTGGGACAAGGCTTGGTTTCCAAGCACTTAGACTTCCTGCTCATATAATTAGTCCCAGTTAATGCTAAAAACGCTAAAAAGAGGACTAAATACATTTTTTACTGCTACACTCGAGGTAAAACAAATTACCATGAGAAAAAGGCAAACAACGACTTCAGGGCTAGATTGGAATATTATGTTGGGATTATCTCAACGATTAAAAACAGATAGATTCCATCGTGAAAACTTACTAATTATCATTGGGTGTTACTGTGGATTGCGGATTGGCGATTTACTTTCAATTAAATGGATTGACATTATTGATAAAACAGAAATAGTACTTAACGAGCAGAAGACTCAAAAAATAAGACGCATAACTATAAACCCAAATGTAAATGAAGCTGTAAACTTCTGTTCAAATGAACTAAAGTTAAAAGGTAAATTTAATGAGAATGATTACATATTCGCAAACCGTTGGGGTGGCAAAATAACAGTAAGCTATGTAAACAAAAGACTGAAATTTATATTTAAGAAATATAACATTACTGTTAGAAATGCAAGCTCCCACACTCTTCGAAAAACGTTTGGAAAACGCATCTATGAGGCCGATTCGAAGAGTGAGAGAGCATTGATTTATTTAAGTGAAATCTTTAGTCATTCGAGTATTTC
This sequence comes from Bacteroidia bacterium, assembly GCA_044238845.1. Taxonomy (GTDB): domain Bacteria; phylum Bacteroidota; class Bacteroidia; order B-17B0; family Aurantibacillaceae; genus UBA4416. Next base: position 26,034 of record JBIICN010000016.1, on the reverse strand, counting down.
AACAACAAGAAAATACATTGGAATAACACAAGAAGCTATTGCAGATATGTATATGAACCTTTAAATTAGAAATGCTTGTACTCCATAGTTTAATACATCTGGGTTTTTAAGTTTAATCTCAAATTCCTCCATATAAATAGTACCAACAAACTTCCTATTAACTTCAGGAATACAAACTATTTCAAATTTAAGTTGCTCTAACGCATAAAATACTCTGCCGTGAGTAGTAGAGCCAAACTTGCCTTTATCGTTTTCAAGGACAAGTAACCCCTCATTTACAAGAATATTTTCTCTTAACATATATTCAGGTGGAAATAAATAATCATTTCTAATTAAGTTATGGAAAAACACTTTTTTAATTTTAGTATTCTTTTCCTGCCTTATTTCTAAACGAGTATAAACATCCGTATTATAAACATAAAATGCTTTGCTAGGTTTAATCTCAAAAAACGTTTGATATACACGACCATTTTCATCTTTTAAACCAAGTGATTCAACTGAACGAATATTATTTGTGTATTCATTAATATCAACGTTAGGGATAGATTTAAGTTTAATGTATAATGGATGTGATTTATCAAACATCTTTACATAATAGCCCGTACCGAAAATTGAATATGTAGTTCTTCTATCCATATTAATTCTCGTTGGGTTCTAAAATATCCTCATAATCCGACAAATCAATTGCCATAGAATTTACTGTAACGATATTCTGAACCATATTAATTGACAATACTAAAATTGTTTCTGAATAAAAATCCCAAACAAAATTTTTACTAAAAAACAATTCTACCCCTTCATCCTTTCTCGTTTCATTAAGGATATAATTGCTCACATCATTGGTATTGTAATATACAACACGTTCTTCTATAAAGCCACTATTATAGGGTATATGAGTAATATAAACAGGTGCCTCATCAATCTCAAATAAAGCATCTGTACTGATTTTATTTGAATTCAACACTGCCTCTGTAACTAATGCATGAAAATTTAAAATTCCGATTTCTGAAATTTTGTAGGCATAAAATATTCCGCTAATTACTTTAATTGGTCTCATATATTTATATATTACACATAAGAGTACCGATTTAAAAATTTAGCAATTATTATTCGCTTTCATTTGAAATAAAAGTAAGCATAGGACGATTAGGAATATCGAAATCTATAAATAACTCAATGCCTTCTTCAGTATCATTATCAATTAATTTCGGGTCACGTTCAGTTTGTTCTAATGTAATAACATTAAAATTCTGTGCTTTAAAGTGCTTTAAAATATCATCATGTGGTCTTTTAGAATATACTTTCATATATAATTCGCCAGCTCCAAATTTAAAAGCACTTATCTTTTCATAATTATCAAAAGCAAAATCGATAATCTTAAACATTTCTATATTCATAAAATATCATATTAAAATTTACAATTAATTAAATTCTACCAAATGAACTTTTTCGTACATCAGGAAAATGTTCAACATCTCTGCCACATAAATAATGTAAACACTGAACAATATCTGAGGAATGTAGCTCTAACACGGAAATAAAATCTTTTCTGTAACCACCAAAAAGCGTTAAAGTGACAGGTAAGGGTCTATTTCTTTTAGCATTTAGTTGCTTTACCCATGTATAAAACATCTCAGAACAATCATACCAATCATCCGTTGAACAAGAACCTCCTAAATCATCATCCTCATGGCTATCAGCACCATGTGCCCATACAACACAATCAATTTGATTATTTAATATGGCTTCTTCTAAAAATTCAAGATTAGATTTTAATGAGTTCAAATATTCTTGACCTTGACCAGTTGGATTAATATTAAACCCTAATGGAACCGCTAGATTCAAATCAGGAACAAAATAACGAGAGTCCTCTATTGAGTTACCGTAATGACCGTCTAAATCAAGCCAGGCAGTTCTTAATCCAAATTCTCGATATAACTTAACAGATGCAATAACTTGACCACTGAAAGTACAAAACCCAGAACCGTGTTCTGGTGAAGAATGATGAAATCCACTCGTAGGCGAGAATGTTATGTGTTCAGGATTTTGAGATGCATAAAGCATGGCATTATATAAACTAGAATTTGTATAACATACGCTTGTAACAAGTTCTTCACTCCAAGGAACGCCATTAGAATTACATAAAGGTTTTATACCTTTGAAAAATGCATTTACATATTCTTCTGAATGAGCAAGTAAAAATTCAGATTTATCAAATGGTTTAAAATTTTCTAATTCTAAAAAGCCATCGTAAAATCCTAATCTCTTAAGATGCTTCAATAGCAGTTTAGGTTTTAAAGGTGATTTTGAATAAGATTTCTGAATGTTACTTTCCATCACTTGTTGGTGATTGTAAAAGGTTTTAATCGTCGGTTTATACATGGCTTAAATATTAGATTTAAGCGGAGATAGCAGATTTCGGCGACTTTAGGAAGTTTATTTTATCCGGGAATAATCCGGGATTAGGATAATACTATATTATGTAAAGAATGATAAATTTTATTATAGGCTTTAAATGAAATTTATTATCTTTCTAAATAAATAAAAGGCCACTTAATATGAAATTAAGCTTAAGTAACGACATATCTTACTACGAAATTGAAGAAGGATATAAAATAATTACTGCTTCAAAAGATGTAGACTTATTTATACCTGCAAATTTAAAAACTAAGCAAATGGGAATTTATGCTGAAATTATTCAGCTAATAATTACTTGGGGAAGACTTTGTTCAGGCAAATTGTATGTTAATTACGATAATAATACTCAAGATTTAGATAACAAAATAGATGTTGCTTTTAATAGATATTGGAATTTTGTAGCAGCTTGTATTGGATACAAGAATGGTATTTTTTTATCTGACCACACAAATATTTCAATTCCAGTAGCTAATATTCTTAAAAATAAAATAAATGAATTACTAAACAAAAATACGTGGCAAAAAGGAGATACAGCTTTTATCCCGTGTGTTCAGCATTCAATGTTTCCGTTTCCATCGGCATTTTATTATTCAAATGGAGTATTGAGAGATAAAAAAGAATTTATAGAACTGTCAAAGAATATACTCAATAGTGTAATTACAAACTATTCTAATTCAAATTCTTCAACTTATTTACAAGAAAACAATAAACTTATTGGTGAAATAATATATGAACTTATAGAAAACACTCACTTCTGGAGTAGAGAGGATATTAAAGGAAATTCTCTTAATCAAGGAGTAAGAGGATTATTAATTTCTGCCCATCATGGCAAAAAAGATGTTTTACTTAATAGTTGCATTGATGATGTTTCTCTATTTAATTATATGAAAAATTGTAATCTATCAGAAACTAAAGAAAACTATTTCATTGAAATTTCAGTATTTGATAGTGGACCAGGATTGGCATCAAAATGGGCTAACAAAACATTTGAAGATTTTGAAAATCAGACTGAAATTTATAATGCTATCATTAATTGTTTAATTAAGGGAAACACAAGCGAATTAAAAAACTTTTACGAAAGAGGATTCGGTTTATATAATATTATGAAATTACTTAAAAAATCTGGTTATTTAAAAATAAGAACCAATGGTTTAAAACTATATAGAGATTTTACGCAAGATTCTTTTGATGATAATGAATCAAGTAAAAAAGAGAATTACAAACTAAATAACTGGTTTACGACTCAGAAAGTACAAATAAATAATTGCAAAACAGAAGGTACTTTATTTACAATTTTCTTTCCAGTTATAACAGCCTAGATATATGATTATTACAGATTTTAAATATAAAAATAAATCAATTTGTTTAATTACAATATCAGCCTGTAACAACAATCTTGACTTAGAATCACCGATAAAGAAATACTTATTAAATAATAATATTCCTGAAAGTATATTCATTCTCATGCCAAACAATGGCATAAAATATCAAATCCCAAAAGAAAGAATACCTAATTTATCAAATATTAATATCGTAGAGCTTTATTATGAAAAAAACGGGACTATATATTTAGAAAACAAAACTGATTCAATAGATTCGAATTTATATTCAATTATAGTTAAAAGTATATATAGTTTCATTTTCAAAAAACATTCACCTGTTCTTCACGCAAATCATCAATCATATTTCAGTTTACCATCAGGTAATTATGCAACGCATTTTATTAGAACCGCAAATGTTTTTACTGATAGTGAACAAATTAATATTTTGGCTGTTTTTTTATTACCTCTTTTAAATAACAAGCCTGAAATAATCTATTGCGATACCCCTTCAATATTTCCATTAATTTATGCAAGTATTGTTTTATTAAATACAAATAATGCTGAATCATATACTCCAAGAGTAAAGAGTTATTCTTCTTATTTTATAAAAAAAGATGATATTGAAAATATAGCCAACTCACTATTCTTAGTTTCTACATCAATAAATGGCTCTTTACCAAACAGATTAAATAATTTTGGTATTGATTGGTCGAAAATAGTAGTTTTATATAGTTTTGATAAAAACAAAGACCCTAAATACAAATCGATTTGTAAATTGGAGCGAATTGAGTTTTTAGGGAAAAATTTTCAATCAGAAAAACCAGAGGATTTCAGAAATAAATTTCCCTTTAGAACATTTAAAATTCGATTAGAAGACGAACAATTTATTCCTTCTCCTCCAACAATATCAAGTTTTTTATTGAATAAAAATGATGCGCCAGATTATCTAAGTGATTTTATTAAAAAATATCTTAAATTCGATTATATATCATGTTATAAAGGCAAAAACTCTAAAGGGAAAATTAGAGATTTGTATTTTGATATAAGTAAATTATTAAGAGAGTTGAATAGTAAAGATTCAAATTATTTTGAAACTAAGACTAATAAGCTGCTACTTAATTTACTACCAATAAACATTAGTTATATCATATATATAGACCCTTTCGAATCTAAACATATAGCTGACTTAATTTGTAAATATTACGAAACGGTTCATAAAAAACCTGTTACACCAATTTCCATAAAAGAACTATATAATATACCTAAAATCGAAAGCAGTAATAGTTTTTTAGTTTGTTCGTCCTGTATTTCAGAAGGAAAAGTTGTTTCGAATGTTAGTCGAATATTGAGATTTCATGAATCATCACAGATAATTTACTTTAATGGTTTTTTAAGATGTAATGATGAGATTTCATTTAAGAATATTAAAAGTTCAATTCAATATGGCACATATCAATTCAACACTCATAATTTTATAAATATTGATAAAATATTACTGCCAAATGAAGATAGTGAAACAATATCTTGGGAATCAGAAAAAGTATTTTTACAGAAATTAATTAACGGATTTGATGAGTATGGAGTTAATTCAATAATGTTAGAAGAAACTAAATTATACTTTCAAAATAGGCTTAATGAATTATCTAGCAATGAAGGATTAGTAAACAATGTTTTTTTAAATAAATCTGATGGTTCCAGAATATTACTTAATAAAAACTTCGCTTTTTTCAACTTCTCTGATTGGGTTCCGGAAAATGTATCACAAGCTGTACTATATTTTACAATTCTTTCTGTAATTCATAATTACAGAATAAGTAACAATGTTAAACAAACAGTATACGAAAGATTTATTTTGGACCCAGAAAACTTCAATAGATTTAATGATGGTATAATTCAAGCTGCTCTACTTAGAACTTCTTCAACTAATGAACTGAATTATCTATTAGACGATTCATTAAGTAATAGGATGTGTTATTTAATTAAAAATTCAATTGAAGAAGCTAATAATCCAGATTCAGTACCATATGAGTTTTTAATGGCATTATGCATCCAAAAAATGTCCCTAAAACCAGAACATCTTAACTATTTATATGAAGAGTTTAATAATCATACAGATAATATTATAGCAGTTATGATAAATATTATTCACTATAATTCTAAAAAGACTCAATATTAAAAGTAACTAATAGAAGTATATATGGCAATAAATACTCGATTTTCTTCTAATTAATAACCATATTTTAGTACACTTCTGTATTAAAAATGGAATTTTTATTTGCTTTATATTAATATTGAATTTAGTTTTATATTATGATAAGACACACATATGCAATTTTTATTAAATGCAATCCTCCGATTCAAGCTATTTCAATTGATGGAACTATACATAAATTACCTATAGATTTAAAAAAAGCCTTTCATCATACCTATATTGATACGCATGGAATTGAACCAAAAATTGGAACTAATCCAATTTATGATGAGTATGAGCAACTATTAGCAAATTCAGACGAATTAAGATTTATAGATTTAGGAATTGCTAATAACACAGAATCTAAAATTAGAGAAAGTGGAAAATTAGGTAGAGGAATTGCAAGATTTATATTATCTGAATATTATGGGTACAAATATTTTGCCAATATTCAAAACCTTATTGGCACTACTTCAGGTGAATTTAAACTGCTAAGAACTGAAAAAGGTGGAAATACTCCGGATTGGTTTATTTCTGATGGAGATAAAGAATTTTGTTTAGGCGAGGCTAAAGGAACTCATAGCGAAATAGACATAAAATCTAACCTAGTTAATTCTTGGAGAGAGCAATGTGAAAATATTATAGTAAAAAAGGGTGCTAAAAAAGTTAAATTAAAATCATGGTTGATAGCAACAAGATTTGTAACTGAAGAAGAAGTTGGTTATAAACCAGAACAATTAATTGAAGACCCAGAAACATCAGGTGAAGAATTGAATAAAGATGAATATTTTAGTTGCAATTCTTTTATTGCAAAAAGTCATATATTTCAAAGTTTAATAAGGACTTCAAATTTTAAATTAGCTGTAAAATTAGATGATAGTAAAAACATAGAAGGTAAAGTTAAAGCACTAACTTGGAGTCCTATAATAACTGAACTTAAACATCTTGAATTTATTGGACAATCAATCAATAAGGAGAATTTGAGGTATTATGATTTCTTTCACAATGAAGACGAAAATATTGAATGGCTTATTAGAAACTATAGTTCATTCAACTTGACAGGTTATTTTGACGGTATTGCATTTGAAGAAGTCTTTCAGTTTTTTGATAGAACTGAACAAAAATTACCTAGTTATGAAATCGACTTGCGTAAATACCCATTTATAAGTTTATTAAATGATGGTAGTATTTTGATTCCAATGAATTTAATGATACCTAAAAGAGTCATTGAAATATATTAATTTGCTATTATGCTCTAAAAATTAGATAAATCTATTAAACACTTTAATTCCTTTAGTATGTTTAATTTTAAAATACCACAGAACTCCGGAAAGTGCGCAATAAAAAAGCGCAATTTTGTATCAATTTTGCCTATTTTTGCATAAAAAGGAACCTTTTTGAGAGACTTTGTTAGCTAAGCGGTGTGCTTAAAATCCTGTGTCTTCGCGGACGTACGGGTTCAAGTCCCGTCTGGGGTACAGATGAAAGAAAAAGGTTCAAGCATAGCTTGGACCTTTTTTGATTTAAAGAGATTTTAAAGTTTTAATATTAGCGCCTTTAAAACCGAAACTAATTACTTTTATTTATGTAATAGCATAACAATTATCCTCTTTTCACCGCCTACATTTTTGACTTATAATCATTTATCCAAAAAAACCACCCATCTATCAAAATTATTGTATCACTTGTTCATTTGACATAATTTTTAAAAAAAATGCCTCTACTTTTAATTCTTAAAAGAAACGTCTATGAAAATATTACTTTGCCTGGGTTTGACATTTTATTTCAGCACCATATTTTGTCAAGTAAAAATTATTTCCAATAATTCAAATGGTACAATTTCATTGTTATCTATTAAGGATTGTAGCGAAGAATCACATCTAATAAATAACACCTTTTCAGATATTGCTGTTACTCCAAACAATAACTTATATGGTTTAAATATCGGATTATATATAATCGATTATTTAAATAATTCTAGTTCTTTTGTCGGAACTATTACAGACGTTAATAACAAAAGCATAAACGGAGGAAAAGGCCTGGTAGCATTGGATGACAATTATTTATTGATGGACTCTTTCGACAGTTTATATAAAGTATCAACTATTAATGCAAAAGCAATACCTCTTGGTAAAATAGGATATGCTTGCGCTGGAGATTTTGCCATTTTAGACGACACTTTGTATATGGCCGATTTGGGATCACATTTAATAAAAATAATTCTAAATCCTTCTAAAACCTCCATTTTATCAGTGATAGATCTTGGTATTGTAAACATAAATTATCTCCCTATATACTCTCTATTTACTGCATATCCATCATGCAAAGCAACACAAAAGGAACTATTTTCTATTGTAAAAAACAACATCTATAAAATAAACCCACAACCACTTACAATATCACTTGTATGCTCGATAGAGAACTCCTCTATTGATTCTTATGGAGCTACGGCAAGTATCGAATTTGACACCTACTTTGATACGGATGAAAGAATGCCTAATGTATTTACACCTAATGGAGACCAAGTAAACGACGTGTTCAATTTTACTAAATGCGACAATATCTTAAAAACTACTATTTATAATCGCTGGGGAAATGAAGTTTTTAACACTGAAAAGCAAAACCATTTTTGGGATGGCAGAACAACTAGTGGAGAAGAATGTGCAAATGGAACTTATTTTTATGTAATTATTACAAACGAAATAACGTATAAAGGACACATTGAGCTATTTAGGTAATTGCAATGTTTGATTAAAAATTCATTCATATACGAATTAAATAGAACGATAGATTAATCACTTAAAAATCTTAGTTTTGTCAAGTGAATATGCTGCAAATCATATACGAAGACGATATTTTACTCGTTTGCAACAAGCCAGCTGGTTTGATGGTGGAGCCTGATAGAAATAATCATCCCAATTTATTACATCAAGTCAAAAATTATTTAAAGGAAAAAACGGGAGATAAAAATCCTTATGTACAACATTTACATCGTTTAGATAGAGTAACCAGTGGCATCCTACTATTTACCAAACAAAAAGAATATTTAAGAAACTTAAGTGAGCAATTTGCACAAAGGAAAGTTGCTAAATATTATGTGGCTTTGACTTCGAGAGCCTCAGTCACCAATTCGGACACTGAGGTTCTCGAAGTGCCCGAAAGTGGTGTTTTAGAACATTGGCATCGCAAAGAAAAAAAGAAAGCCGTGCTTGTGCCCGAAGGCACTGAATACGCCGAAAAAGCAAAATTAGAATACACTGTAAAACCATATGGTAATTATTTTTTATGGCGCATACAATTGCATACAGGCAAATACCATCAAATACGTGTACAATTAGCTAGCATTGATTGCCCCATATTAGGCGATGAATTATATGGTTCTATGGCTCCATATAAACCAAACGCCATTGCATTACAAGCAGCAAAATTAATCATTCAGCATCCAATTACTCAACAAGAAATGATTTTTGAAGCAGATAATAATTTCGAAAATAGTTCAACGTAATTCGTTTTTAAAATTTATTAAATATTTCTCTACTTTATTAATAAGGTTATCTATATCAGAAAAAACTTCGTCGTTAGTAAATCTTAGTATAGTAATTCCTAAATTATTAATAATTTCTTCTCGTTTCTGGTCATAGCTTTTTATGTTTTCATGTTCATGAATGTTACCATCCAGCTCTATTACCAAAAAAGCTTCGTGACAATAAAAATCGGCAATAAAATACTTTATCGGGTGCTGTCGTCTAAACTTAAATCCTAAAATTTTTCGATTTCTAATTATTTTCCAAAGAAATTGCTCAGCAGTGGTTCCTTTTTTACGAAGTAATTTAGCATTGTCAAATAGATATTTTGACGCGCCATAAGATTGATTAATTATTTTATTCATAACATTATGTTTTAAGTACCCTCATCCCTATCCCTTCTCCCAAAAGGAGAAGGGGAAATCTCCCTCTCCACTGGGAGAGGGACTAAGGGTGAGGGATTATTGGCTACTAAATTCAATTTCCTTTATCACCCTATAATTACTCACCACTCCATGCTGTAGTTTTCGTTCCAATATCGTTACTTGATTACAAGTAAATTTCTCTGAAAATGAATGTTGTTTAATCATTTCGTAACTTTTATTAAAACGAAATCTCGACATCGTTCCAGCTATTTTTAAATGAGGAACAAACTCACGAACACTTAATCCTAATAGGCGATGTAATTCGTGATACACTTTAATAATTTGAAAAGAATTTTCAATTTTCACATAAATAGTATTGGCCTCATCTCCATGTTCAAAATATTCAAAGCCATTCAAATCAATATCAAATGCATGATTATTAGAAAACAACTGTTGAAGTGCTTTAAAAAAACCGTCGTTCACAGGCCTCATCGTATGAAAAGACATTAGCGAAATATGAGGCTCTGAATGTAAATTATAATCGCTTAACCCAACTGCCTTGTGCAATTTGTATTTTAACGACTTCACCTTACTCTTAATCTCCTGAGGTGGCGTTATCATTAAAAAATACTGGTGTACCGTATCTAAAACAGGACTTTCTTTTTTTGCTTCCGAAAACAATGATAACTGGCTAGTTGAAGCATTTACCGAGGTGTGATTTTTAACATTCATGGCTTTACAATTAAATTAACAAATATCTTTTAATAAAATTACTATATATTACAACATCATGTTGCTATATTTTGTAGCAATTAAAAATATTCAGTTAATTAACCAAAAGCGAATGAAAAACCTTACAACATATTCAACAACTCTAATAGCTGATCCTTCTTTCTATTAGATACAGGGACAATAGAATCATCTTTCATTACTACGTGCCCTTCTGCTTTTTCAAAACAAAACAAATGATTCATATTAATTAAATGAGAATGATGGACTCGTAAAAATCCAGCGTCTAATAATAAATCATCGTACTCTTTCATCGTTTTTGACACCATAATTCGCTTACCATCTGTTAAATATACTTTCGTATAACCTCCATCAGATTCAAAACGAATAATGTCATCTAAATCAACAGAATATATTCTCTCCATTGTTTTTAAAACAATTTTCTTTTTATTTTTTATAGGTTCAGCAATATTATTCAAAAGGATTTTAAGTTTCATATTTAGCTCGTCGCTTCCCATTGTTTCCTCCACTTTTTTAACAGCGGCCAATAAGTTGGCTGGAGATAGGGGCTTTAACAAGTAATCTAATGCGCTGTACTTAAAGGCTTCAATTGCAAATTCCTGATGGGCAGTTACAAATATGATTTTAAAATTTATTTTATCAAATTTCCTTAACAAATCAAAGCCTGTGCCATCAGGCATTTGTATATCTAAAAATATTAAATCTGGATGATGCTCATTAATTGCTTGATAAGCAGATTCTACTGAATTAGCTAAACCAACTACTTGTACGTTTTCTGTATAAGATTTCAATAAATTTGAAATCAATTCTTGATTATTTATTTCGTCGTCTATAATTACTGCTTTAATCATACTAATTATAATTCTTTATAAGGTACTACAAATTTAACTTTAACTCCTGAATGATTTGGAGATTTACTTGATTTGTCAATAATTTCAATTTCAATATTACTTTTTGATTGTTCATTTAAAGTAGTCATTCGTTCTTTTGTGATAATAGTAGCTAACGATTCATATGAAGACTTCAATTTATTCTTTAATTTCATTGCCTCTTCCATGCCTACTCCGTCATCTTCAATTTCATAAATCAACATACTATTTTCAAAATACAACCTTACATCTACTCTACCTTTGTCCTTTTTATAAAAAATACCATGTTCAATCGCATTTTCAATAAAAGGCTGCGCTAGCATTGGCGGAATATGAATACTTTCTCGGTCAATTTTTTCATCCACTATAATAGCATAATCAAATTTACTTTCAAACCTTAATTTCTGTAATTCTAAATACGTATTCAACAATTTCACTTCTGATTCAATAGGGATATAATCTTTACGAGAATAATCCAAAATCATACGGATTAATTCAGAAAACTGAGTTAAATAATTTCCAGCTTTTAAACTATCTTGCTTGAAAATATAATTTTGAATAGCATTTAATGAATTAAAAATAAAATGCGGATTCATTTGAGAAACTAACAATTTTTGCTTTAATAAATTATTTTTTTGATTAGTAATAATATTTTTTTGCTTATAGTTTTTATAAATAAAAAACGCACTAATACAAACCACAATTATAATAAACCCAAAAACAATCAACCAAATATTTTTCTTCAAATTATTTTTTTCATTAGCGGATGTTAATTCCACTAATTTCTTTTCATTTTCTGCTTTAGACAATAATTCTTTTTTTTCGTATTCATATTTTAACTTTTGTTCTAATAAAGCATTTTTAGATTCTTGATTATCCATAATACTTTTAGTTTCAATAAATAACTGATGGTATTGATTTGCTTTTTCTTTTTGTTTGGTTTCATTATAACACTGATATAAAGCATCTGCTGCCATATTAATTTCTGAAGGATGTTGAATTTCTTGACCGATACTTAACGCTTTTTGAGCATGAAAAATAGATGCATCGTATTTTTTCTGTAATCTATAAATTTTACTCAATACCACATGGCTGTGATTTATTTCAACCTTGTTATTAATTCCCTCTGCAATTTTTAATCCTTTGGTAGCATAATCAAAGGCTTTATCTAACTTATTTTGATAAATATAAATTTGAGCAATATTGAGATAAGCTACAGAATTTGGTTCATAATCTGAATTTTCTAATAAATCAATGCTTTTTTGTAAATATTGTAACGCTCGAGTAAAATCATTTAAGGCATTGTAACCTGCTCCGATTTTAAAACTAACCGTACTATAGGCCACTTCGTATTTGTTTTTAACATACAGCTCGTTACTTTTTAAATGATGTTCAAGAGCTTTACGATAATCATTTTGCAAATAACAAATATTACCAATATTTAAATGTACGTCTGCAATTCCAATTTCATCACCAACTTCTTCAAATATTTTAAAACACTCATACAGTTGATGTAAAGCTTTAGCATTGTTACCTTTTCTAATCTCCATTTGTGCAATAGCTTGTAAAGAAATAGCTACCTCATTTTTATTGCCAGAAGATTTACTCACTTCAATACTTTTATTAAAATATTCAATGGCTTTTTCGTCGTTTGACTGCTCTGAGTATATAACACCTTGATTATGAAGTGCCGTGGCATAATACTTACTATAAAGAGTAAATAATCTGTCAGTTGGGTTTTGAGCCAAATTTTTAGAAGCAAGCTGACTCAATTGTTGATTATACTTTTGCCATTCACCTTCGGGAGCAACTTCAATTAATTGATCTAAAACATCGCATCGAGTGGTATCATGTTTTGCTGTTTTTAATTCAATTTTCAAATTCTCAACCATTTTGTTTTGAGAAAATAGATTCTGACCAACAATAATCGAAAAGCAAATGAATAATATAGTTTTTATAAATTGATGCATTTAAAAAATAATAAGATTTAATTTTAAAACAATATACGAATATTACAATTTATAAATTAGTTATTATTTGTAATTCAAAAAAGAATCCTATCTTTAATCAGATAAAAAAATGACATAGGTCATGTTTATTCCCAAATTACTCTCCTAACTTCGTTTCATGAGCCAAATAGACTTGAATTTTAGCATAGCAGAAGTATTTGTAAGATGTTTCTTAGGTATCTTATTTCTTTTTCAGGGTTACGATAAATTATTTGTAGTTAAAGTAAACAACGTCGTAAATGCTTTTCACAATGAAACCGACAGAAAACATATACCGAAATTTTTATTGATATTTACATCCTATTTCACATCCATTACAGAATTTTTTGGAGGAGTGTTTTTAATTATTGGATTGTATCATCACATTATCCCAATTATTTTAGCTTTCAATTTGCTAATTGTGGCATTTGCTTTTTCATTTTTGAGACCTATGTGGGATTTACAGCATGTGTTTCCTAGAGTTGTATTATTAACATTGATTTTACTTCTTTCCAACTACTTTTATTTCGGTCTTGATACCATAATTTTTATTAAATAATTACAATCAAACACAAAAGTAAATGAAAACAATTTTAGTAGGTGTAGATTTCACGAAATCAGCTGATAACACAATTGAGTATGCCATTTCAGTAGCAAAAAAAACAGAATCTAAAATATTACTATTTCATGCCATCAGTGTGCCTGTGGTTCATACCACATCTGGTTTGGTGTTTATTGATGGCGAAAATAATTTAAAGGGAGAGAAGAAAAAAATGCAAGAACTACAAGTTCAATTAGCAAATAAGCACCCTGAAATAAAATTTGACTATGAGTTAACCTACGACAACATAAAGGAAAAAGTAAAAAAACTCTCTAAAAAAAATAAAATTAGTTTAGCTGTATTAGGACTTGAAAATAAAAGTAAAGTATCGAAATTTTTATACGGAACAACGAGTGTAGATTTGGTAGGAAAAATAGACTGTCCAATTATTACTGTTCCTGAAAAACACAAACACAATGATATTAAAAAAATAATCATCGCCATTGATAATAAAGAAAGTATTAGCTCTGGTTTATCAAAACGCATTCATTCAACCATTGATTTTATGGGCGCTGTAGCAGAATACGTTCATATAAAAACGGAAGATGAATTAGAATTAGGAGAGAAAAACAGACATCCTTTTCCTGTAACAAATATTAAATCATCAGATTTTCAAACAGGCATCAGTAATTATGCTAAAAAAATAAAAGCAGATGCTATTATGTTGATTAGCCATAATTACAGCGCTTTTCACAACTTATTTATCGATAGTAATTCTAAAAAAATAATCTTATCCTCTAATATTCCAGTAATATCAATTCATAAATAAATAACATATGATTAATTTAAAAACAAAAAAAATTGTTGTACCATACGACTTTTCAAAAACCGCTGAAAATGCCATCGAACATGCGGCATTTGTTGCAGCCTACACAAAAGGAGAATTATTTTTAGTATTCGTTCAAAAGAAAAACGATATCTTAAGTATGTTACTTCCTTCTCTAAGTGTAAAAAAACCAAGTACTATTTCCGACTTATTATCTGAAAGATTAAGTACTGAAGCAACTAAAATTTCTAAAAAATATGGAGTAAAGGTGACTCCTATATTTTCAACAGGAAACATCACTACTGAACTAATAAATATTTGTGAAGAAATAGATGCTAATCTCATTGTGATGGGAACGCAAGGAGGCGATTCGAACAATGATTTATTTATGGGAAGCAATACTTACAGAACATTAACAAAAAGCGAATTACCAATCCTGACGGTAAGAACTGCTCCCTCAAAAAAAGGATTCTCAAATATAGTTTTACCTATAGATTTATCGGCTCATACAAGGCAAAAAGTAAATATGGCGATACAACTAGCAAAACTATTCACTAGTCATATTTATGTTATTGGATTATATAATGATGACGAAAAAGCGGAAAAATATAAATTAGATGTGTATTTAAATCAAATAGAGAAAGAATGCTTAAAAAACAAAGTGTCACATACTTCATTTGCAGCAAAAACTTCAAATAAGGTAAAAAGAACACTTCAATTCTCTAAAAAAGTAAATGCAGATATTATTATTTCGATGACTGATCAAGATACTGAGTTTAAATCAGCTTTATTAAGTAACTATATTCATCAATTAATTAACAACTCCAAAACACCGGTATTGTGCATTAAACCTGAAATCAGTGAAATGTCAGCTAGCGGAACAGCAGGAGTTCCTTTCTAATACATTTCTATATCAAACAAAAAAGGATTCGTTTTTCACGAATCCTTTTTTTATTTACTAAACTTCAAAAATTAAATGTTACTTAATTCTAAGCCTTCATCATTTTGTTTTTTTAAAGTCCAGCTATCTGTAAAAGTTGTTTCCAACCAAGACCCACCAGATTTTCTAAAAACCTGAGCCGATAACTTTAATTTCTCAGCAAATTGATTTTCGAATTCTGAAACTAACATATCTTCACTAATAACAATATCATTTGCTCCATTAGGCGCAGTCACTGAAAAATCATCTGTAATCACATCCTTCTTCAAAGAACCTTGTAACTCTTTATGTTTTTTTTTAAAAAACTCAATTTTCAAATACGGAAACTCGGCATTAAATACCTTTTTTATTTCAGAAACCTTCACAGGTTTATCTATTTTAATTGTTGTCATAACTATACTTCTTTTTTATATTACCACAAAGATCATTACAAATTAATTATTTTTATCTGACAAGGGTCATTTTCAAAACTGATTTTAATCACAAAATGATATTTAATTGCAAATAAAACTAATTATCATCTAAAAACCATTCTGCAAATGATGTTGGAGTTTCTTCAAGCTTTAAGCTATTAACAACAACATTACTAGGTAGTTTTAAATTAATGCGATTTAAAAAATCAATGATTAAATTTTCGCAACTTGGTTGATAGGGAACATAATTAATTTTTTCAAAATTTTCATTCAATTCTTTTAACTGCGAATGAGGTGAATTTAAATTCAATACTAAAGAATGATCAAAAATCGAAATAACTTGTTCGTTCACTATCCTTTTAAAATCAGTAAAATCAATCACCATTCCATTTTTAGGATGACTTTCGTCTTCCAATGCCTTTCCTTTTAAAGTAACATATAGCACATAGGTATGTCCATGTATATTTTTACAAGGACCATCATAACCATAAAGGGCATGAGCCATATCAAACGTAAACTTCTTAGTTACTCTGATATATTGATTATTAAGCACAGGCATTACGCTCTACCAAGTTCTTTTAAACGTTCTACATGCGACATTAAAGCGCTTCCAAAACTAGATTTTAAATTATACGGAATACCAAATTCATGTGCCGTTCTCTCAACAATAGGAGCTAATTTAGGATAATGAATATGGCAAATATTTGGAAATAAATGATGTTCAATTTGAAAATTTAAACCTCCCACATACCAACTTAGCAATTTACTGTTTCGTGCGAAATCAGAAGTTGTTTTTAATTGATGCACATGCCAATCAGTATGTAATTCATTTTCTACCACAGGTTGCTCTGCACCTTCAACTACATGAGCCATTTGAAATACAAAACTTAAAATAATACTAGCTACCCAATGCATCACGAAAAATCCAATTAAGATCTGATACCAAGTAAAATTGGTTAACCACATTGGTAAACCTAACACTAATGATAAATAAACTACCTTACGAAACAACATTTTAAAATATTCACTTCTCACGTTTTTATTTTGACTCTTTACTAAGCCTGCTTTCTCATATTGAAATAAACGCGTAAAATCGTTCGTTAACATGGTAATAGTCATTAATCCGTAAAACACAAAAGCATACAAAAACTGATAACGATGATACCATTTTAAAGGTGCTTGTTCTGCTAAACGAATAGGTCCTTTTGTATTTATATCTTCATCTAAGCCTGAAATATTTGTGTAAGTATGATGTAATACATTATGCTGAATTTTCCAATTCAAAACATTACTTCCTAAAAGATACAATGTGCCAGACAATAAATTATTTACCCAATGCTTTTTAGAATAAGCGCCATGACAGGCATCATGCATTACTCCCATTCCAACACCTGCAATACCAATACCTATTAAAACAGATAAACCTAATGCTATCCAGGAAGACATTGGTATTATTAATATTAAAACATAAGGAACGATATATAAACTAATTAATGTGATTGTTTTAACAACCATTTTTGTGTTTGCTTTGGGAGAAATATTATTTTCTTTAAAATAATCGTTGACGTTCTTTCTAAGAGTTGCCACAAATTGTTTTTCATCTTTGTTAGCGCTAGTAAATCTTACTGTATTCATATAGTACAAAATTTATTTTTATGGAGACAGACGTTCTATCTTCCATGAATTATTAATTAAAGTAAATTGGATGCGATCATGTAATCGATTGGCTCTACCTTGCCAAAACTCCATCTTAGTTGGAATAACAACATATCCTCCCCCAATGATTTGGTTTAGGGACTTCTTTATTCGTATATAATTTAGTGACATTTAAAAAGTAATCTTCCAGCTCACCTCTGCTAGAAATCACCTCACTTTGTTGAGATGCTAAAGCTGCCAATTGAGATTCGCGTGGTCTTGAAGAAAAATACGAAATAGATTCTTCTTCAGATAAAAATTCAACTGTTCCATCTATTCTTACTTGTCGCTGTAATTCTTTCCAGAAAAACAAAAGAGATACATGTTTATTTTTCTCTATATCTCTTCCTTTATGACTAGCGTAATTTGTAAAAAAGGTAAAACCCCCATGGCTTACATCTCTTAACAATACAATTCTTGAAGAAGGTTCGTTAAATTTATTAACAGTAGAAAGCGTAAAAGCATTGGCTGCTTCATCTCCATTTTCAAAGGCTTCATGTAACCAAATACCAAATTGAATAAAAGGATCTGAAGTGATGTTTTCTTCCAACAATTGATGTTTGGTGTAATCGTGTCGGATTGTTTTTATTTTATCTTTTAATTCTGGTTTCATTGCTTTAAGATTTAAATATTCATCATATAAATCCGCTGCAAAGGAACTAAAGATAGGCTAAACTAAACATGATATTTGTCAGGCATGAAACTAAAAAAAATCAAATTTCATGAATCTTAATAATATTAACTGGACAGTTTTTAGCCGCTTTTAAATTATCTTCTAGTTCATGGTCATTCACCACTACCGAATAAAAGCCTCGTTTTTCAACACCGCCTACTAAAGTACATTTTCCATCTTTAGTAGAAATACGCCATCGGTAATCAGCTGCCTCTACACAAGCGTTGCAACCAATACATTTAATACGTTGTTGAATAATGCGAATCATTAAGCTTCTGGAACTAATTTATATAATTTATCAGAAGGACGAATTTTTTCATCGCTCATAATAGTAAAGATATTTCCCTTCACCACTTTATCAGTAGGTTTTCCATCGACTCTTAATTCTTCTATTTTCATTTCAATGTAACCAGTGGTTGGACCAGTAATCATGATTTCATCACCAACCGATAAACTATGAGATTCGCATTGAAACTCACCAACTTTGGCTTGTTCAAAATATTTTAAACCCTTAGCTAAGTATATTTTTTTCTTTGAAGATTTAGAGCCATTCTCATCACACCACTCACCCATTTTGCGCCCTAAATAATAACCATCCCAAAAACCACGATTAAAAACAGTAGCTAATTGAGTTTTCCAATTTTCAATTTTGTCTTTGGTATAAGTTCCTTCTAAATACGCATCAATGGCTTCATTGTAACATTTAGTCACGGTGTGCACATAATCAACAGACCGTCCACGACCTTCTAATTTTAAAACGCTTACACCGGCGTCTAATATTTTATCTAAAAAATCAATGGTACACAAATCTTTAGCCGACATGATAAATTCATTATCGATTTCAAATTCCATTCCATCTTCTTTGTCTGTTACTAAATAACTTCTGCGACAATTTTGAATACAAGCTCCTCTATTAGCAGAAGCAAAATGTGAATGCAAACTCAAATAACATTTACCAGAAACCGCCATGCATAAAGCACCGTGGGCAAAAATTTCAAGTTCAACTAATTTACCAGAAGGTCCCGTAATATTTCTTCGTTTAATTTCTCTACTAATATCAGCCACTTGCATTAAACTTAATTCGCGTGCTAATACAACAACATCCGCAAAATTGGCGTAAAATTCAACGGTATCAATATTAGAAACATTAGCTTGTGTAGAGATATGAATTTCCATGCCAATTTTTTTGGCATAATTCATCACCGCATGGTCGGCTGCAATAATTGCTGTTACTCCATTTTCTTTAGCAGCACTCACAATACTTTTCATCAAAGTAATATCGTGATCGTACAAAATGGTATTAAGTGTTAAATAGGTTTTAACATTGTTTTCTTTACCGATTTCAGCAATACGTTTTAAATCTTCTAGCGTAAAATTATTACTGGAGCGAGCGCGCATATTTAGTTGCTCTACTCCAAAATAAACCGAATTACAACCTGCTTTTATTGCCGCCATTAAAGCCTCGTAAGAGCCTGCAGGCGACATTAATTCAATAGAACGTTTCATTAAATTCGATACTACACGTTATTTCCCCAATTCTCTAACTCTTCTTTACTCCATAATTCAGGGAAGAAAATACGGCGTTGGTATTTTGGATGCATATATTTTCTCCAATCACTTCCTCCTGTTGCTTCAGCATTTCCTAAATATTTACCAGCGGCGTTATAGTGAGCCATAACCCAAGACACATTTACCGTATAATCATAATGACGCATCGCTTTAATTAAGTCTGCATCATTTTTAACAGACTCAGGTAATTGCTTGAATTTTGTCCATAAGTTGGTTGTATTATAGCCTTCCATTTGAATTAAAAATTCTGCTTTATAGCGCTTTTCAAAATTTCTAATTAAAGTATTCTTCTTCCCTGTAGCGTGATCTTTACCAGCAGCTTGCCAATACAAATGTTCATAAGCATGCTCGTATGGTGTATTTCTATCAATCGTTGCTCTGAAACGGTAGTCAATTAAATTAATTAACTCAGTTGAAGCAAATTCAATTAAACGGTATTGCGCGCTTTGAAAGCCGCTTGCAGGCGTTAAGGTATTTCTAAACTTCATGTATTGCTCTTTCTCCATACCATCTCCCATAATATCAAATGAAGAAGATAACATATCAAAATAACGACTGATACGTCTTAATTTTTCGGTAAAAAATGGTGCAGATACCTCAGCACTAGTACTCACTTGATTAATTTCCCATAAAATCATTTTAAACAACAACTCATTAATTTGATGATACATAATAAATACCATCTCATCAGGTTGTGTTGTGCGTTGAATTTGAAGGCCTAATAAAGCATCAGGTAAAATATAATCCCAATACGTAATTGGATTAGCCCAAACCAATCCTTCTAAATGAACATCAGGGTTTTGATCAATCGCTTTATATTTATCTTCAATACGAGAAACAATTTCTTTTTGCGCGTCAGTCATGATTTTTTTAAATTTTTGCTAAATTAATACATTTTTAATCATATGTTGATGGATAATCTCATCAATGGCAACTAATGAAGTATCATGATTAATATCATGTTTTTTAATTAAATCTTTTATAATACTTTCCTGAGCATTTCCTTTTTCCAAGGCCGTTCTATATTCTATATCAGTAAAAGATACCATCGTATATAATGGAAAATATTTATCAGGATACAATGCGCTAAATCTTCTTTCTATTTTTTGCAACAATAAGAAATCAGGATCCGCTACTTTATTTCTCATCACTAAATAATTATTCACTGACAAATCCTGAACAGCATCTCCGTTTGGTTTACGTAATACTTGATATTCTTCTCCGATTTTTTTCCACCCGATAGCTATCGGGTCTTCATTATGCTTTTTCATTAATTCCCACATGACTGTGCAATCTTCAAAACCACAATTCATACCTTGTCCAAAGAAAGGAACGGTCGCATGTGCTGCATCTCCCATTAGCATCACTTTACCATGATACCATGGATAACAACGAATAATAGCTAACGATGATAATGGATGATTTCCCCAAGCATCTGCCACATTTGGCATCATGTTAAAGAAATCAGGAAATACTTCTTTAAAGAAATTTTCCACTTTATCTTTAGATGTTAATTTATTAAAGCAATGCTCGTGCCCATCAAATGGCATAAACAAGGTACATGTAAATGAACCATCAAAATTAGGAAGCGCAATTAACATAAAGCGACCACGAGGCCAGATATGTAATGTATTTTTTTCTAATTTATAACTACCATCAGCATTAGCTGGTAATAAAATTTCGCGATATCCATCTTCAATATAATTTTGGCTATAGCTAAAGCGATCTAACTTTTGCATCGCATTGTAACGTGCAGCGGAAAATGCACCATCCGTCGCAAAAACCACATCAGCCGTTACTTCAGACAAAGCTCCTGTTTGAGTATTTTTAAAATAACTTGTACCTTTTTCTAAATCAACATTTACACACTCTTCGTTAAAGAAAATTTTGACATTAGGATTTTGTTCTGATAAATCCATCAACTTCGCATTAATTTCTCCACGAGAAACAGAATAGATAGCTTGATCATTAATACCATAAGGTTGATAGTTAGTATCACCTTTTAATGGATGCATCGTACGACCATACATAGGTATCGCAATTTTTCTAATTTCATCACCAATACCTACTGCGTCTAAAGCTTTCCAGCCACGGTAAGACGTTGCTAAATTAATTGACTTCCCTGCCGACATATTTGCTTTACGCATATCTGGACGACGCTCATATACATTTACTTTGTAGCCTTCTTTAGCTAAATAAACCGCCCATAAAGAACCTACTAATCCTGCACCTACTATTGTTGCTTGTTTCATCTTAATTTTCTTATAATGTTATTTAACTAATGCTTCTTTTAATTTTGGCGGCTCCATCACATGGCCACATTTTTTGCAAGTGCGTGAGTCCAAACTATCGTAATACGATTGCATTAACTTTGGTAATTGCTCAACGATATCGCCTAAATGAAATTTTGCACGGTACAACTCAGTATCGCAGTTTTCACAATACCAAGTACAAGCATCCAATTCTTGAGGCGTTCTTTGACGCTCAATTACTAATCCAACCGTGTTTGGAAAACGTTGAGGAGAATGCTCTACTCTTGGTGGCAATAAAAATATGTCGCCTTCTTTAATATCAATGACTCTTGTTTTTCCATTTTCTCTGATAGGTAATTGCATATCACCTTCAATTTGATAGAAAAATTCTTCGCCTTCGTTATAGTGAAATTCCTTGCGGGCATTTGGTCCACCAACAACCATCACTATAAATTCAGTATCCTTATAAACCACTTGGTTTCCAACTGGCGGCTTTAATAAATGACGATTTTCGTCAATCCATTTTTTAAAATTAAAAGGTGGAATGATGCTCATACTTAAAATGTTATTTAGTTAAAACAAAACACCTGTCAGGTTTTATAAACCTGACAGGTGTTTTTAGATATAATTAAAGGGTTCCTCTTCTTGCTTGCTCTGCTTCAATGGATTCAAATAAAGCTTGGAAATTTCCTTTTCCAAAAGATTTCGCTCCTTTACGTTGAATAATTTCAAAAAATAAAGTTGGTCTATCTTCTACTGGTTTTGTAAAGATTTGTAATAAGTATCCATCTTCATCTCTATCTACCATGATACCCCATTTCTTTAAAACTTCCATATCTTCTTCAATAATCCCTACTCTATCTTTTACAGTATCATAATACGTTCCTGGTACATACAAAAATTCAACACCACGTTTACGCATTTCAGAAATGGTGAATACAATATCGTCTGTTGCAACAGCAATATGCTGACAACCTGGACCATAGTAGAAATCCAAATACTCTTCTACTTGAGATTTCTTTTTACCGTGAGCTGGTTCATTAATTGGGAATTTAATACGACCATTTCCATTAGTCATAACCTTACTCATTAATGCTGTGTATTCCGTAGAAATATCTTTATCATCAAAGGTTACTAAATTTGCAAAACCCATCACATCTGCATAAAAGCTAGCCCATTTGTTCATAGCACCTAACTCTACATTACCAACCATGTGATCAATATATTTTAATCCTGTTGGAGTTGGTTTGTATTCAGTGTCTAATTTTGTATAACCTGGCATAAAAACACCATTGTAATTTTTACGCTCCACAAACATGTGAATAGTTTCTCCATAAGTATGAATACCAGCTTTTACTATTTCTCCATTTTCATCTTTGATAACCATTGGCTCTAAATAAGTTTTAGCACCACGCTTAGTTGTTTCTTCATATGCTTTACGAGCATCATCTACCCATAAGGCTATTACTTTTACTCCATCACCGTGATTACGGATATGGTGAGAAATTTCGCTATTAGGGTCGAATGGCGAAGTTAATACCAAACGAATTTTATCTTGAACTAATACATAAGATACTCTATCGCGAGAACCAGTCTCTAATCCAGCATAAGCTAGTTCTTGAAAACCAAATGCTGTTTTATAGTAATGCGCCGCTTGCTTTGCATTACCAACATACAATTCAACATAATCGGTTCCGTTAATTGGTAAAAAGTCTTGAGCTTTTTCAAATACTTTTTCTCCACTATAATCGTAGTTTTTTACTTTAGTTAAATCTGCTACTGACATGATATTTAATTTTTAGTTTTTTATAAATTATTTAATTTTTAAGCTAATTGAGGTTTACTCATCCATGATTTGTAATAATCTTTTACTTCATATTTCAAGGCTTCAGTTGTAATCTTTAAAGGATTAAAAGGATCAATCATTACTGCTAATTCCTTTGTTTCTTTTTTACCGATACTGCGCTCAATTGCACCTGGATGTGGCCCATGAGGAACACCAGCTGGATGTAATGTAAATTGACCTGCTTTGATATTATTACGGCTCATGAAATCGCCATCTACATAATATAAAATCTCTTCTGCATCAATATTACTGTGATGATAAGGAGCAGGAATTGCATCTGGATGATAATCGTATAAACGAGGTACAAACGAACAAATCACAAAATTACGTCCTTCAAATTGTTGGTGAATTGGAGGTGGCATGTGAATACGTCCTGTAATTGGCTCGAAATTAAAAATGGAGAATGCATAAGGATACATATAGCCATCCCAACCTACTAAATCAAAAGGATGAGTTTCGTATGTATAAGGATAAATCATCCCTCTTTTTTTAATCATAATTTTGAAATCACCTTTTTCATCATGTGTTTCGAAATTATACGGTAATTTAAAATCGCGCTCGCAAAAAGGAGAGTGCTCTAACAATTGCCCGAACTCATTGCGGTAACGCTTTGGTGTACGAATAGGACTATGAGATTCAACAAATAAAATTTTATTTTCTTTAGTATCAAATTCTAATTTATAAACGACGCCTCTTGGAATAATAACGTAATCGCCATATTCGAAATCAACAGTCCCGTACATCGTTTTGCAACGTCCGCTGCCTTTATGAATAAATAGCATTTCATCAGAATCTGCATTCTTGAAGAAATAATCTTCCATATTCTTTGAGGGGCATGCCATTCCAATTTGCATATCATTGTTAAAGAAAAAAACTTTACGGCTTTCTAAATAATCATCTTCTGGTTCAACATCGTACCCCATAAAACTTAAAGCTTTTAAGTTTTCATCAATTCCTACTTCAGGTCTAGCATAATGTGCTTTACCGATTTCCTTAATCATGGTTGGAGGATTTAAATGATATACTAATGAAGATGTACTAGAAAAACCTTCCGTACCAAATAATTCTTCGTGATATAATTCACCATTGGGTTTGCGAAACACAATGTGGCGTTTATGTGGGATTTGCCCTTGTTTTTGATATATAGACATAATAATGACGTTTTAGTTATAACAAAGGATGAAAAAATGTTAGAAAAAAGGAATGATATAACTCAGTTTTAAAATATGATTAATATCAAGTTTACCAGTATATGATAGACTTACCTTTAGGATAGAAATAAATCATAAACTAAATATAAAAAATCATGAAAACAGGAGAAAAACTTTACACTCAACACGCTGATCACACAGAATGGATGAGTAAATTAAAATTTTATGCGGATGAAATTACTTTAATGAAAGGACGTTTAGGAGAACTAGCTTCAAAAAACAACCAATCGGATGTTTTAGCTCAGGTAGAACATTTTCAAAATCAATTGATAGTTCAAAAAAACAATATTGATGAATTAGCACACACTATTAAAGTTGACGAGAGTTCTTTAGAGAAAGAAGTAAATAAGAATCCTGTTGCTGTAGATCATAGAGAAATGCCATCTCATGCAGGTGAAAAAGAAGCTATTGATTCTTTTGAAAAAAACTTTAATGAATTAAGAGCTGAGTTTAAAACATTTGCTGCTAAGTGGATGTAATCAAATTATACACTATAAAAAAAAGAGGCTTGATTTTTAGACTGCCCCCAAAAAGTTAGACACTTAATGGGGGCTTTTTTATGTTTAAAAGAAACAAGTACAATTACAAGTATAGATTTAACTGCGTAGAAGCAGTTTTAAAGGGTAATCATTCGATTACTT
>JBIICN010000055.1:0-20774 GCA_044238845.1 Bacteroidia bacterium | reverse complement strand
CACCTGGCAATCCAACTGGTGATGGCACTACTTCTGTTACTGGTTTAGCCGCAGGTACTTGGTCATGTACAGTTACAGATGCAAATTCATGTACAAGAACACAAACTTTCAATGTTACACAACCAACAGCAATTTCAGTTACAGCATTATCTCAAATAAATATTTCTTGTAACGGCGCCCCAAACGGCGCTGCTTCTGTTAATGCAGCTTCTGGTGGCGAAGGTGGTTTTACTTATAACTGGACACCTGGCAATCCAACTGGCGATGGTACAACTTCAGTAACAGGTTTAACTGCTGGTACTTGGACATGTACGGTTACAGATTTAAATTCTTGTACAGCTTCTCAAACATTCAACATCACACAACCAACAGTAATCTCATTAACTTCATTGTCTCAAACAAATATTTCTTGTAATGGTGGTTCAAATGGTGCTGCTTCTGTTAATGCAGCTTCTGGCGGCGCAGGTGGTTTTACTTATAACTGGACACCGGGCAACCCAACAGGTGACGGAACAACTTCAGTTACTGGTTTAACTGCTGGTACATGGTCATGTACAGTAACGGACGTAAATTCATGCACCAGAACTCAAACTTTCAATATCACTCAACCTGCAACTCCTGTATCAGCATCTAATGTTGTAACAAATGTTTTATGTTTTGGTGGAGCAACTGGTGCTATTAATTTAACACCGGCTGGTGGTACTACTCCTTATTCATTTATCTGGGGCGGTGGTATTACAACCGAAGACAGAACAGGATTATTAGCTGGAACATATAACTGTACTGTTACAGATAATAACGGTTGCACAACAACATCAAATGCAACTATTACTCAACCGGCAACTGCTGTATCGGCATCTAATGTTGTAACTAACGTTTTATGTTTTGGTGCTTCAACAGGCGCTATTAATTTAACACCTGCTGGTGGTACTACTCCTTATACATTTAACTGGGGCGGTGGCATAACAACTGATGATAGAACAGGATTATTAGCAGGTGCTTACACTTGCACTATTACAGATGCGAATGGTTGTACAACAACTTCAAATGCAACAATAACTCAACCTGCAACAGCAGTTTCTGCATCCAATGTTGTAACTAATATTTTATGTTTTGGTGCTTCAACAGGCGCTATTAATTTAACACCTGCTGGTGGTACTACTCCTTATACATTTAACTGGGGCGGTGGCATAACAACTGATGATAGAACAGGATTATTAGCAGGAACATATAATTGTACAGTTACAGATAATAATGGTTGTACAACAACATCAAATGCAACAGTTACTCAACCTGCTTCTGCAATCGCAGCTACTATATCTTCTACAAATACTGCTTGTTTATCTAATACAGGTATAGCTTCTGTTATTACTAGTGGTGGCACTCCGAGTTATTCATACACTTGGTCTCCATCTGGAGGAACAGCTTCTATTGCAACTGGGTTAGGTGCTGGTACTTATTCATGTGTTATTACAGATGCTAATTCTTGTTCTATTACAAAAACAGTTTCTGTTAATACAGCTTCTGGTCCATCTTTAACTTTTTTAGCTCAAACAAACATTTCTTGCTTTGGTGGTTCTAATGGTGCAGCGAGTGTTAATGCTGCAACTGGTGGCAGTGCGCCATACACTTACAACTGGACACCTGGCAATCCAACAGGAGACGGGACAACTTCTGTAACTGGATTGACAGCGCAAGTTTATACTTGTACTGTAACAGATGCTAATGGGTGTTCTGCATTTCAAACATTTAATATTACTCAGCCTGCATCTGCTTTAGCTACTTCAACAGCAGTAACTAATGTGTTGTGTTTTGGGAATCCGACAGGTGCGGGAACAGTAACCACAAGCGGTGGAACATCTCCTTATACATATTTATGGAGTGGCGCACAAACTACTTCTGTGATAACAGGACAAACATCTGGCGTTAGAACTGTAACTGTTACAGATGCGAATGGTTGTACAAGTGTAAAATCAGTAAACATTTCTCAACCTGCTTCTGCATTAGCTACTTCAACAGCAGTAACTAATGTATTGTGTAATGGTAACACAACAGGTGCAGCAACAATTACAGTAACTGGTGGTACTGCTTCTTATTCATATTTGTGGAGCACAGGGGCAACAACTTCTGTTATTATCTCTCAAGCGTCAGGCACAAAATCATATACAATTACAGATGCTAATGGTTGCAATGCAACTGGAAATGTGATTATCTCTCAACCGACATCTGCGTTAGTTACTGCGACGGCAGTAACTAACATATTATGTAATGGCAATGCAACTGGTTCAGCAACAATTACAGCAAGTGGTGGTACAGCTGCTTATTCATACTTATGGAGTACAGGTTCTACTACTTCTGTTATTACATCGCAAACTGCTGGTGTAAAAACTGCAACAGTTACAGATGCTAATGGTTGTACAAGCATTAAATCAGTTTCTATTTCACAACCTGCAAGCGCTTTAGCAACTTCAACAGCAGTAACCAATGTAGCTTGTTTCGGTAATTCAACCGGGTCTGCTACAATCACTGCAACAGGTGGTACAACTTCTTATTCTTATTTATGGAGTACTGGTGCAACAACTTCTGTTATTACTTTTCAATCTGCAGGCACAAAAACTTATACAGTTACAGATGCTAACGGATGTACTTCTTCAGGTAATGCAATTATCTCTCAACCTTCAAGTGCATTAGCAACTTCTACTGCAGTATCTAATGTTTTATGTAATAGTGGCTCAACTGGTTCAGCCACTATTACTGCAACTGGTGGCACTTCTGCTTATTCTTATTTATGGAGCACAGGAGCAACTACTTCTGTTATCACATCTCAAACAGCTGGTGTTAAAACAGCAACAGTTACAGATGCTAACGGTTGTACTTCTGTAAACTCAGTAAGCATTTTAGAACCTACAGTTTTAACTGCTACAACTTCTCAAACTAATACAACTTGTAATGGTGTTTGTGATGGTTCTGCTATTGTTACTCCTAATGGTGGAACTGCACCATATACATTTGTTTGGTCTCCTGTTGGATTAACTAGTTCATCTATAAATTCATTATGCGCTGGTTCATATACTGTTTTAGTTACAGATGCTAATGGTTGTTCATTAACTAAAACAATTACTATAACAGAACCTACGGCCGTAACCATTTCTGCTGTTTCTGGTAACATTTTATGTAATGGTGGCTCTACCTCTGTAACAGTTACTGCCAATGGTGGAACTGGAGCATACACAGGTACTGGTTCATTTACTCAAACAGCAGGAACTTACACTTACACCGTTACTGATGCAAATGCTTGTTCTACTAATACAGTGATTACAATCACAGAACCGACAGCTTTAAATATAAGTCTATCGGCTGCTCCTATTGCATGTAATGGTTCTACCACGCAGGTAACTTTCAATATGACTGGTGGTACTGCTCCATATAGCGGCAATTCTCCTGTTACGGTTTCAGCTGGTTCATATACATATATAGTAACCGATGCAAATAACTGTACTGTTTCTGAAACCATAACCGTAAATCAACCAGCAGCAATTGTTGCTTCTCAAACAATTACTTTGTGCAACGGACAATCATTATCTATTGGTTCAAATACATACACAAGTTCAGGTACTTATGTTGATGTATTACAAGCACAAGTAAATGGATGTGACAGCACATTAACTACTGAGTTAACAATATTACCTGCAATTACTCATACGCAGAATGTAGCCTTATGTTTTGGAGAGGTACTTTCTGTTGGCTCTAATATCTATAATGCAAGTGGAACATACACTGACGTATTAACTGCTTCAAATGGTTGCGATAGCACATTAACAACAGTTTTAGTAATTAATCCTGCTATTGATGTTAATACTTCATTATCAGGTTTAACAATCTCTGCTAACGAATCATCTGCATCCTACCAATGGATTGATTGCGACAACTCTAATCAACCTATTGTTGGAGAAACAAACCAATCGTTCACTGCTTCTTCAAATGGAAATTATGCGGTGATTGTAACGCAAAACAATTGTTCTGATACAAGTGCTTGTGTAAATATTTCTACAGTTGGTATTAAAGATGCGTCAAAATCAAATACAGTAAACATTTATCCTAATCCTTCTAATGGGATCTATAACATGACTGGATTAATAATAAATTCAAAAATCACTGTTTATGATGCTATAGGACAAATAGTATACACGTCAACTACAACTGAATCAAAAGAAACCATTGATATATCTAATTTACCTAATGGAGTATATATGATTCAATTGAATTCAGAAAATGGCACCACAACTAAAAAGGTAATTAAAAAAGATTAATCTTTGGTTTAAATAAATATGAGAATACTCATAAAATATAATTGACAAAAGCCCCCGAATATTCGGGGGCTTTTTATTTGTAGTGATAATAACACTACAAATAAAATCACTTAGTACTAACTTGTCTTTGTCCTCAACTTGCAAAATTCAAAACAAATCCTTGGAACCATGCTAAAACAGCAACGATTAAAATCTGGTCTTACCTTAAATGAGTTAGCAGAAAAAATGGGCACTGATAGGCAATATATTTGGAACATCGAAAATGGTAAAGTCAATTTCACCATTGATTACCTTGATAAACTTATTAACTGTATGAACATTAATCCCGTAAACTTCTTTAAAGAATAAGCATGTTGCCATTCGCTAACAAATTACTTTACGAACTCGAAAATCAATTACAATTCATCGAGCAAGAAAACGATGTTATCTTAAAACGTTCAGAACTTAGTTTCATAGTTTGTAAGAAAGCAATTGAACAATTAAAATCATTCATACTAAAGTACAAGTTCAAAACAACATCCGAAGAAATTAAGTTTTTCAAAGAAATAAAACCACAATTTACATCTAAGCTAATATACCACCTCACTCTCTACAATATTGAAACAAAAAAACCAAATGGGGGGAGTAAAATACTAAAGAAGTATCTAATAAAAGAATTGGATAAATTAAAAAGTTATTTCGACTATAATCTTGATTTCTACAAATATTATCGTGCAGGAGCTACTTATCTTGACCATACTTATTTTGTAAGAGATAAGTATGATATTAAATTAACGTTAGATGGATACATTTTTGAAAACGACACACGTTTCAGTACAACCCATGACTTTAAGGTTTCTAAAATTTTAGCGCATGACTTATTACAAGTGTATTTAGAGAATGAATTAGTGTATTTGGAAAGGAAAGAGACTAATCAAAATCCCCAAGATGCTCCCAAGTCAAGATTAACATGGCAAGAAAGCAAAACTTCATTAATAGAGCTAATTTACGCATTACAATCCCATGGTGCGTTTGGTAATCAAGCCGACATTAAAGAAATAGCAGCTTACTTCGAGTATGCTTTTAACATCGACTTAGGCGACTATTACCGTACATATTTAGAAATAAGAATTCGTAAAACAGGTCGCACAAAATTCTTATCTTTATTACAAGAAACCTTGACTAAAAGAATGGATCAGGCAGATGAAAAGTAATTTATATGGGACAAGCTAAATCATATATGTTGGATAGAGAGACCAGAGGTGCTTATGAAAAGTTCAAAGCGTTTGTTTGCAATAAACATATCAAGGATAAAGGCATTCTCAAATTTATTAACCAAAATTCTTTTGAAGGGAAATGTAGTTACTGCGAAGAAGATCTTTTTGAAGAAGAAGATGTCAGTGAGGTTGTTTCTCTAGTGGAACTAGCAGAATACATTGTCGCCTGTATTAAAATGGAATATGACGACCCAGCTAATTGGTTAGGTTATGATTCCTCCGAAGGTGGTTATCAAGGAGAAGTGTACAACACAAGTGAATTATTTTTCGAAATTGGTCTTGATGTCGATAATGATGATTTACTTAAGCATATTACTGATTCTATAATTGGAGATCAATGGTGTGAGAAAGACCCCTATGGAGACAGTGTAAGTGATGAACTATTTTTTACTTGGAGTCATTTTTCTGAAATTTTAAAACATCGGTCTCGATTTGTGTTTTTCAAAAAATCATTCAAACGTCCCGAAGATATGATGGAACCTTATGAGATCCTTGATAAAATCGGTGAAGTTGTCAATGGTTTGAAGAATTTATATAACACTTACGACTATTCCCCACTATTTCCAACAAAAGATTTTTATCGAGCCCGACAGCATAAAAATGAAAATGAGGCTAACACAGCTTCAACACTTGGCTCTCCTCCTCGAAACTATGCAATGGTAAACCGTATGAGTCCTGCTGGTATTCCCATGTTTTATTGTTCTGATGTTGAAGAAACTGCAATTGCTGAAGTGTTAGATAAAACAGATGTAGATAAAAAGTATATAACAAGCGGCTGCTTTCAAAACACACGTCCTTTAAATATTATAAACCTTAATCACTTAAATAGAGTAAGTATTTTTGAATTAGATAAAAATGAATATTACCATGCAATGCAATTTTTGTGGAGATTCAGAAAAGAAATTTCACAACCAATTTCAAGAGATGGAGCTGAACATTATGAGTATGTGCCTACACAGGTTGTAACAGAATATTTTCGTGATGTGTTTTCTAAGAAATATGAAATCCAAATCGATGGAATTCAATATCCAAGTGTTAAAAATAAAGGAACATCTTGCTTTGTTCTTTTTTTTGAACAAGAAGATATTGTTGATTCAAATGTTCCCAAAACAGAAAGAGAAGACAGCAAAGAATATACTATTTATAGACCTAAAGAGCCGTCATTAGTTTTATTAAATGAAACAGTAAAAACTAAAGAATGGCAATAATCATTTAATATATATAACACAAATACTTCTGTCAAAAAATAAAACTATGAAACAACTTCTACAATTTAAAATAACTCACAAAACTTCAAGGTCAATAGCAATAGTTAGATGTAAAATTGATTTAACTTCTGGCTTAAATAAAAAAGTCACTTATTATGCTCACAAAAACTCATTGCGACAATTTGCTTTAAGAACTACTTCTATCTTCATTAAAAAATTAGCGATTACAGGAACTGGCAATTCCTATATAAGCGGTCACAATAATTTTGCTAAAAAAATACAGCAATTTCTAGAAGATGAGTTTGGTAATAGATTTAAAGTAGAACATGAATATGCCCCTTTAGTTTCCCGACAAACAGGATTTAGACCCAACTTTACTGAACCAAGACCATTAAGTAAATCAGCAAAAAAAGCTAAAGCTGTCGGATCAAATTCAAAGAAAGCTAAAACTGTAATAGATGAGGAATGGTCAAATTTTATAGGAGAACAATCTCATAAAACTCAACGACCAAGATTTCGAGCTAAAGCTGAACCTAAAAAACCGACTGCCAAAAAAATGGCAATGAAAAAAGCAGAGGGGGGTGTAATATTTGAAAAAGTAGCGCCGAAAAAAACCGTTGCAAAAAAAGCGCTAGCAAAGAAAAAAGTTGTAGGAGATACAGTTTTAAAGAAAGCTATTGCTAAGAAGACGAAAAAAGTAGCAGTAAAAAAAACAGTGACAAATAAAGCAGCTTCAACAAAAAAAGCAAAAAAGGGGGAAGTTATTGAAAAATCAGACTATAATACTATTAAAGTTTTTTATGCAACTGATAGAAAAAAAACATCTCCCCTCTCAAGCGATCCCTATTACTCAGGTAAGCGTAATGACACGAATAATCTTGAATATGGTTTCTGTAATGTAAGTGTACCACATTCTCATAGATTAGGAACAATAGACCGCCCTAATTGGGTCGAAAGAACCTTCTATGTTTTTCCTGAAAATCCGCAAAAACATATTTCAATTATAGATCTTAAAATCCAAACAAAGGAAGATTTCATTTCCGATTTAATGAATAAAATTGGTAGTTCTACAGATAAAGACGCTTTAATTTTTATTCATGGCTTTAATGTAAGTTTTGAGGAATCTATTTGGCGAACCGCACAAATTGCTTATGATTTAACCTATAAAGGGGCTCCAATAACTTATAGCTGGCCTTCAAGAGGTGTACGTTCGAAAACCGCATATATGACAGATGAACAAAATGTTGATTGGACAGTACCTCACTTAAAGGATTTTTTAATTAACGTACTATCTGATTCAAAAATAGAAAAACTGCATTTATTGGCTCACAGCATGGGCACCAGAGTATTAACTAAAGCAGTAATTTCTCTAAAAGAAACGAACCCTGAACTCACTGATAGAATAAATCAAATTATTCTAGCAGCACCTGATATTAATGCAACAGTATTTACCGATACAATTGCGCCAGCAATTTATAAGTCTGCTCAACAAATCACTCTATATGCTTCATCTAAAGATGTAGCGCTTTATTGGTCAACAAGATACAGATCGGAAGATAAACGAGCCGGGCAATCGGGCAATGATATTGTTATTGTAGAAGGAATTGAAACTGTTGATGCATCTAAAGTTGATTGTAATCTTGTAGGCCATGGTTATTTTGCCGAAACTCAAGAACTTATAAATGACATTTTTCATATCCTCAAACATTCATTTACGCCGCCTGAAAGAAACTTGAAACCGGTTATAATTAAAAATAGAGGACGCTTCTGGCAATTTCCGGAAACGAAATAGATTAAAATAATTTCCCCAGTTTGGTATCACCCTGTGAACTAAACTAGTTTTATCCATACATTTTTGCACCATAACAATTTAAAATTATTATGGCAGTAGAAATTGTAACAAAAGACGACCTAGCTGAGTTCAGAAACTCGCTTATTAAAGAACTATCCGAACTTTTTGGCACTCGTAAACCAAAAGAACAACGCGAGTGGCTAAAGACCTATGAGGTCATGGCCTTACTCGACATTTCCAAAAGTACCCTTCATCAATTACGCATTAATGGCACACTAGCCTACACTCGTATAGGACACTGCGTATATTATAAATACAGTGATATAAGAGAATTGATGGAGAAAAATAAAACTCAAAATCCTCCATTAAGAAATGTAAAAGGTCATAACCGTTTTTCTTTCCCATAATGGAAAAAACAAATTACATTCTTCACTTAAACAAAGCCTTTCAACTAATCAACTCTGATATCAGACTTTCTCCTTTTCATGTAAGCCTATACTACTCCTTATTTCAATATTGGAACATTTCAAAATTCAGAAATCCAATATCAATAAGTAGAGACGATCAAATGCAGGCTTCTAAAATTGGGTCAGTAAATACCTATCTGCGTTGCTTAAAAGAATTGGATACCTGGGGCTACATTAAATATGTCCCATCTCATAATCCAATGAAAGGCAGTTTAGTTTACATGTTCAAATTCGATACAACTATTAATACAACTATACATACAACCTCTGATAATGGCAATCATAATACTTCTGATAAAACTACTCAAACAACTCTTAAAAAAGTCCTGAGACCTTCTATAAACAATTCAAACAGTACAAACAAACTAAACAGCATAAAGGCAAATGCATCCATACGAAAAAAAGTTGATTCAAAATCTTCTGTTACTTCTTCAGAATCACAGTCAAAAAACAAAGAAAAAAGTTGCGCAAAAAAAGAAAGCCCCACCTTCCTCCAAGTTGAAACTTATTTTACCGAAAACCAATGGTCAGCAACTGAAGCTCAAAAGTTCTTCAATTACTATTCGAGTAACGGTTGGTTGGTAGGCGGTAAAACTCCTATGAAAAATTGGAAAGCTTGCGCTTCCAATTGGATGTTAAACTCAGAAAAATTCAGCAATGGCAAAACAAATAAATCAAATTCTGTCACTTCGAGCGGAGTCGAGAAGCGACCTCTTGCAGGAAAACTCCACACCTCAACCGACAAAAACTACTCAGAACCCCTCTAGTAGTTCGAGTGTGGGATTTCCCCCTTTGAAGGGGGTGGTCGAAGACCGGGGGATGTTTGATTACGAACATGCCCTCTCTTACCTCCAATCCCAAGGCATAAAACATTTTGGTTCTCACTTCAAAATCCACGAAGAAGACAAACCCTTGCTTCGCAAGTTGCTTTGTTATTTCCTAAAAGACGAAGCTACTGCTTCACAACTTGATATAAACCTCAACAAAGGCATTTTACTCTCTGGTCCGGTAGGCTGTGGCAAAACATCACTTATGTTTTTAATGCGTTTCTTTTTGCCATTTGAAAACCGCTATATTGTCAAATCCTGCCGCGACATCAGCTTTGAATTCATCAAAGATGGCTACCCTATTATTTCCAAATACAGCCATCAAAGTTTCCGTAACAGTCAACCATTAACGTATTGCTTTGATGATCTTGGAACAGAAAACAATCTCAAACATTACGGCAACGAGTGCAATATAATGGCAGAAATCCTCCTCTCTCGCTACGACCTATTCATCAGTCGCAAACTCCTAACTCACATAACAACCAATCTCTCAGCCTCAGAAATTGAATCTATTTATGGAAACAGAGTACGCTCTCGTATGCGCGAAATGTTTCATCTCATTTCTTTTGATAAGTCCGTCAAAGACAAAAGGAAATAGCCTTGTATGAATACGTAAAATATGGTAAATTCATTTATTCTATTACAATATAGAAAAATACTAAAGTAAATGGACATAGAATCTGTATCAGCAAGAGGAGAAAGGGCAGCAATATCAGGATATTTGCCACAATTTGACGCTTTTGCGTCATTTGCTTATTCTGAACTAATAAATGATAATCTTGAATGGATTAAAGTAGCAGATCCCGAGGCGGAGAAACTGGACGACATACAATATTCAACATATACTGAAATTCACGCATACCAAGTAAAATGGACAATAGCCGATACTAAAATTTCATACCTAAATTTTAAAGAACTCTTTCCATTGATATCAATAAGTTGGAAAAATATTAAGAATTTAGCAACGTCATCTAACAAAATAGTCATACCTCACCTTTTAACAAATAAGTTTTTATCTAGTGATGACAGCATTAAGATTAAAGATATTAGAGTTGGTTCTTTCTATGATTTCTATCACGAAGCATTTCAAAACTTCAAAAATAACCAACCAAACCAAAAGTGGGAAGCAATTTTCCAGGATTTAAAAAATTGCACAAGTCTTAATGACTCAGAATTTAATGAATTCATTAGCTTACTTGTTTTTCAGCCAGGATATGTCTCAAAAGATATCAGTGTAAGCAAATCACCATACTCACAACAAAACGATGACCTAACAAAATTTAGTAGATTCATTATTGAAAAAGTAGCAGACAAAAAAAGACCAGTCACATTCACAAGTATTGAAATAATACGAGAACTAGGTTGGGAAAATAGAGTTAAAACAACATTTATCCATGAGTTTTATGTTGACAATAATAAATACCAACCCATCGAGTCAACAATAAATTTATTGGATTCAAAGCTGAAGGAACATAATAATGGTTATGTTTTTTTACTAGGAGGTCCAGGAACTGGAAAATCAACTTTGCTAACTCAGTGGTCTAAACAAAAAAAAGATAGGATTATAAAATACTACGCATTCAACTTTACAAATGCGAGCATAAAGGAAGAAGAAAGAGGGGATTCTACGTATATGCTATTCGATTTGGTATTCCAAATTAAAAAACATAATTTATTAAAGGAGTCAATTTTGCCATATAAAGACATCATTTATTTGAGAGAGAAATTCTACAAGCAAATTGAGGCTCTCGGAAATGATTTTAAAAACAATGGTCGAAAAACTATCTTAATAATTGACGGTTTAGATCATGTACCTAGAGAATATAAATCTATTGCAAAAAGTTTTCTAAAAGACTTGCCGCTTCCAATTTCATTGCCAGAAGGAGTATTTATTATTTTGGGAAGTCAAACTTATGAACTTGATGACATAAGTGTTGAAATTAAGGCAGAATATAAAAAAGGTGAAAGGACAATTAAAATCGATGCTTTAAATAAAAAGGCAATTTTAGCTTACTTAGCATCTACAAAAATTACTAGACGCCTTACATCTCAACAACAACAGCGCATAGTAGATAAAAGTCAGGGACATCCTTTATATTTATCTTACATAATTGAAAGACTTCAATCTTCTGATGATCTGGATAACATGATAAACGACTTGATAAGCATAGATGGCTCAATTGACAACTACTACAATAAAATATGGGAACCTATTTATAAAAGCCAAAAACTAAAAGAATTACTGGGACTTTTTTCAAGAATTAATGGCTCAGTAAATCCATTTTTTGTTTATGAATGGAACTATGATAATGCGGTATTGACAGAATTCAGAGAAAAGGCTAGACTTCTATTCAATGATACTCAAACTGGTTGGACATTCTTTCATAACTCATTTAAGCAATTTTTACTTCTTAACACATCTCTTAACCCTTTGACAGATGAGTATGATTCCAACATAGATATTAACTACCATAGAATGCTTTCTGATTTCTATGAAAAAACAAAAATTGAATTTCTATGGAAACGTCACTATCATCTTTTTAAATCAAAACAATTCGATAAGTTTATTGAAGAAGTGACTCCTGAATACCTTTCTAGTAATCTTCTAGACTTTCGCCCTACAGAAGAGATAATTCAAGATGCAAAACTAGGTATAGAGATTTCTAAAAAAAGTAAAGATATTTATATACTTACAAGATATTTATTTGTGTTAGCTGAAATTGAACGAAGATTGTATAATATAGATCCAGCTGCTTTTACAAAAGAGTTAATCGCTTTAGATAAATCAACAATAGCAAAAAACTATTTGAGAACAGAAAATAGTCTAAATTGCAGCGACACATACGCATTAAAAGCTTCTGCTATTTTTATTGAATACAATGATAAAGCTGAAGCGTCTCTTTTATTTAATATGGCATATCCCGATGCAATATTAGATTCAGAGATAGAGATAAATGATTCACGTCGTTTTGATGAAATAAAAAATTTACTAGAAGCATGGGCATATGTTGCTCACCATTTCTTAGAATTGGAAAAAATAATTCCAAAATTAAATAACGTCAAAATTTCAATTAAACCAAATCATAGGTTACCAAATGAAAACGAAAATGACATAAGGCTAACAATGTTAAATAGTCTTACTAGTAGTCTTATCAACAATTACAAATGGACTGATGTAAAAACAATTCTTAAAGAATATAATTTAAACGAAAAAACTGAAAGACACTCTTTTTTTATTCATTGTGAATTCGCTATCGAAGAGTGTCTAGAAATTGGCAATAATGATGATTCAAAACTATTTCTGCAATTATTGCTAGAACATTATAAAAAAGACAGTTCAGGATCAATTGCCAAAATACACGTTGCCGATTTAATTTATAAAACAACTAAAAATATAAATTCAGCCTATGACTGGATTAAGGACGTAAATCAACCTTCTAATATTGGAAAAGATTCTTTAGGCTATGAGGAATCTTTCAATCATTTCTTGCCCTTGATTAAATTAAATAAAATTCTTAATCTTAGCGGAAAAGGCGTTGCTATTACAACTGCTATACCTTCTGTAAGTTCTGGCACAGAAGGAGCGGTGTTAGTTGAATTTGAAAGGATGCTCTGCTTATCTACTCAGATTTTGTGCGATGGTATTAATGGTCAAATTTTTACCGATATTATCACAAGAACTACTCCTATAGTTCGATATTATTATAAGAACATCTCTTTTAGAAATAAATATTGGTACAGTTTGCAACAAATGCAAGGAAAATACTTTGATTTTTTAATAAGTGCTACCTCGAGAACAGGTAATGAGAATTTAAAAGTACTATCAAGTTTTTTATTTAAAGAAATTTCAGAAAATCCAAAATTTTGGCCTGCAACACTTCAAAGAGAAATTATCAAATCATTCTTATTAAATGGCATAGAAAAAGAAGACTTAAAAAAAAGTCTTGAACGACTTGACTCGTTCATGTTAAATGACAAGGATATTGATGGACGTATTGAACAGTGTACATCACATGCAAGGTTATGGCTACATATAGGAGAAAATGACATCGCTGAAAAATGGCTGAAACAGGCAATTCAAGAATCTATCGGAGTTGGATATAGAAAAGATTATCAATTTAGCACTTGGATTGAATGGTTAACTATTATAAATAAAAAAGATTCAGAAAATGGAGCCGAGAAAATTTTATGGTTTCTATCACATCTCAGGCATATAAAAAATAGCACCGAGGGTCGTGCTTATTGGAATGCATCTAAGGAATTGCTTGAAAGCACTTGTGATTGGAACTTAAATGCAGGCTTCATTCAACTTAAATGGCAACTAGAAAATGGGTTAATCGATTTTGAAGATTCAATATGTGTGTTCGTTTTTAATTATATACAAAGAGCCACAGATGAAACACAATTAAAATCTATTGTACAACTTTATACGGAAATAGTGCTATTTAATATTGAAGGTTCAACTGTTTATATACTAAATTCCATTCTCAAAAAGGGTTTTTCGATCGTTGGAAATACTTTTGTACAATCTTGGATTCCCAATTTAATTAGAGATATTGAAATCAAATCTTTGGAAGAAAATAGATTTGGATTATTATCCGCAATAAAAGCCTTTGTAGAATCTTTAAATAAATCAATCGTTGATATCTATCCCGAATTTGAATTACCGGTAAATAACGACAGAGATAATCACACAACTTCTTCCAATATATTACGATTAAAAAATGGAGAAGGAAACTTACCGGAAGAAGATGTTTTGCATAAAGTAGATAGCTTTCAATCGTTTAAAAATATACTCGAACAAGAAGATAACGCCCATTCAAATTTTAACTGGGATAAAGTGATTGATAAAATATCCCACACTATTTCATTAGCTGAACTTAAAGACTTATTTATCCAGGATAAAAATGGAAGAAGAGGTTCAGATTATTATGTCAGGCTTAGCGAGCTTGCCTTAAATTTAGGAGATAATGCTTTAGCATTAAAGTTCTCAAATAGGAGCTTAGAATTATCAAGCGAATCTGGTTGGGTTCAAATGTATGATGGAGGTACTAGAATCAAAGCCTTTAAATCAATGAATGCAGCAAATCCCAAGATATCTTCTGATAAAGCATTTGAAGTCTTTTCCCATGATTTACTGAATGGAAATTACGCTAGTAACTATTCCCAGAATTTAGAAAACATAATACCAATATTGGAACCGAATTTTGATGAAAAATTAATATGGCATGAAATATTTAGATATTTGAAAAGACTAATGGCAAATAGTCATTTAGATGATATACTCCCTGAATTTATCAATTTAGACAAAAACATTACAGAAATATTAATCGATTATTTAATCTATTTATCAAATAATCCAATATTTGTTATTAGGGAAAGTGCTATAAAGTTGTTATCCGAGCATATCAATAATGGAAATGCCTATGCAATTTCTTACTTTACAAATATTGACATAACTATCTACAAAAATCTAGAAATTTTAAATGATATAATGATGTTTCTAATTGAAGTAAACTCTGAACAGCTAATCAGGTTCAAAGGTATCGCAAGTCAATTAGCAATTTCTAAAGACTATTTAATAAGATACAATGCGTGTTCGGTACTTTTAATGTTATACGAAGAGATTCCAAGTCCTGAAAAAATAAAATTACCAGAAATATACAGTCTCCATTTGGGCGAATTAAAAACAGTAAAGTTAAAGAATGATGTTGATCCATACTTTCCTGAAGTTGACTTAAACGACCCAGAGGATTTATTGCGCCCCTTTACCTATCTAATCGATTTTCTTTCTAGAAAATCTGGTATTAATAGAGTAAACCTAATCTATCGACACAATTCTATAATGAAGGAAACTGGAACGTCTGCTAATTGGTCGGCTCAATATGAACAAGAATTTCGAAAACATTTAGAGGAAATAAGATTAAAATATGCTTTTGCACGTCCGAGAGTAATTGACTCCAAACGAGCAGTTATGCGATTAGTTGCAGAGCTTATTGATTCCAATACCATAAATGAGGAAGAAGTGTTTTATTTTCTAATTTCGCATGACTATGCGGTTCCATATTACCCTGTAATCAAGAAGCCAAAATATATTCAAACTATAAGTAGAAGTGAATTTGGCACAGTGGAAGATAGCTGGATCAATAAAATTGATGAATGCCCAAGATTTAATGATATTACATTAAATTCTTTTGATCAGAGTTCTGTTATTGCAGAATATTCTATGGTTAAAAATCTAAATTGGGGAACTGCTTGTGAAACATATATGTCTCAAATTGCGATAACAGAAAAAATAAACGAAGACCATTTCATATTTACCGAAGCCTTTCAAGTATTAAATGCTGATTATCACGAATTAAATATCTATGAGCCTTGCATTATCATAATTAGAACCCATAGATTTGACCAATTTAGTATTAATTCAAATTGGATAGCAATAAACCCTACACTAGCACGGAGTCTTGATTGGTCACCTAATCCAGATAAACTTTTTGGTTGGGTTGATAAAGAAAATAATTTAATGGTAGAATCGATTTATTGGGCAAATGGCAACACTGACATGATGCCTCCAAAACTTCATAGCGAATCGGGAGGAGGTTGGATTGTTGTTGCTTCAAATAAAGCCTTGGAACAAATAAAAAAAATTAGCCCAAATTTATTTAATCAAAAAATAATTACCAGGTCAAAGTGGAACAATGAGAAAAAAAATGAACGTACATTAAAAAATGTCATTCAAATATTAAATTAAACGTTCGCCTAGTCTTTGTTCGTTTCAAAATGTAAGGTAAAGTGGTGTTCCTCGGCAGGTTCAAGCAACAAATTGCGCCAAACCAAAATAGCCTTTGCTTTAGCTAGTCTTTTCAAGGCTTTAACCAAAAGCTATTTTGCCCTTTAGGGCTGTGGGTTTGTCACATTTTTTGCTCGTTTCACGTGCCTCGTCACGGTAGCCTATTCTGTCCTTCAAGCAGCTTCATTCATTTCGTTCCATTTTTCACCCGTTACATCCGTTTCACTACTTCCACTGGGTGTAATTTCACTCCATTCATTTCTGCAGCTTTCAGTCCACCGGCTACCAACTTTTCAGCTCGCCTGCTGGGTCGCTCGGGCTTCGTGCATTTTTGTTTTTTAATTGTAATGAATTAAGGCAACAAAAATGCACTCGTGTAGTGGGAGTGTGGCATACATTATTGCCATTCCCCCTTAAAGGGGGTAATGAAGGGGGGAGCATTTGCCACACGCTACAGGGGTTGCCCCCGCATTCGTCGTCCCCTCCTCATGCTCCCGGGCTGCCCACCCTCGCTCCACTCGCAGGTGGCTCGCCGCACATCGGATTGCAAACCATTCCCCTTTACCGACCCCTGAGCTTGTCGAAGGGTCATTATTTGCAACCTCATCCCACCGCACGCCGCAGGCGCTTTTACCATGTATCCCAATATCATAAAACAACCTTGAAAAGCTCTGAAAGCATTGTTTTCACTCACTTTCTAACAGCATCAAATTGCTGTGTCCTTTCGATTAGCTCTCTCTGATTTTAGGTTTAGCCGCTTTGGTCGCCTCAGACCCTTTGGCATAAATACAATTTAAACATGAAAAAGGAAAAACTAAAAATCAGCTTCTTTGGATTTGAATTTCAAATCGAAAAAATCACAGAAAATTCATTAAGATTAGTAAAAATCATTTTGTTTTTTCTCTACCTATTTTTTAAAAAATAGGTACAAAACTAAAACTTACTCTGGTTTCGATCAGGGTAAGTTTTCTAATGTAACTATTCTGCTATCGCAAATAAAAAAAGAAAAGCAAGTTAAGGCGTTGCCCTGTTCAGCTTTCAAGGTCAAGCCCTTCGGGTTTTGCAAAAATAATCTCCACCCATTCGGGTAGTATTTTTTTTGCCAAAAACCTTGACAGCCTCCAGTTCAAGCCTTTCAAAACTGCTTTCTTTTTTCATTTTTTCAGTCTGGCTTTGCTGGGCTTTTTTGTGTTTTTTCTTTGTGTTCAAATAAGGGTTATCAAATGGTTCACAACACAATAAGATGAAAAAGAGAACAAACCTTTTAAAAAACTTGTTATGCTTAAATCAAAAATCAAAACCCACAAATCAGGTAAAATCTACAATCAACCACACTTCTTTATTTTCAATAAAGGGCTCAACTCAGGCAAGCCATCTAGGCATTATATCTGTAATTCTTTTGTGTTTCTGGCAGATGATAAAAATGAAAGGGATTATTATTACTTCATGCTTCAAGGCATTTGGGAGCTCCGTTTGTTGCGTCCATATCTCAAAGGCTCCGTAATTGAGTTTGTGCGCTTAGGTGATGTAATAGATGTTTTAGAGGAGGTTTTAAATTCGGTAAATT
Organism: Bacteroidia bacterium; assembly: GCA_044238845.1. GTDB lineage: Bacteria > Bacteroidota > Bacteroidia > B-17B0 > Aurantibacillaceae > UBA4416. The sequence goes on along the minus strand of JBIICN010000055.1, from coordinate 2,557 downwards.
CTGGCAATCGTTCATTTTATGATGTTCAAAAAGCCTTAGCACAAATTGAATTACATCAAAATAATCTGCAACAACAACTTTCAAATTTAATGCAATTGCGCAAAGCTTTGTTTCATAAATATTTAAAGTATAAATAAAAAAATCTCTATATTGATATTAAATACTGCAATGTATATTAATATAATAAAAGCCTAGTTGGTAATTGTTTTTATTTCAATAGTTCTTACTCTTTTAAGATACTTTACATAATTTGATTTATTTATTGTAGGAAACTTAAATCTAGCCGCAATTTGAGCAGATTCATTTATAGTTAACTCTTCGATATTATATTTTTCTATTTGACAAAAAGTCAAAATACCTGTACAATTATTAAATCTATATGTTGTAATATATGCGTATAAAATTTCATTTTTGGAAAATGCACCATTAATTAATGAAGCTAAAAGTACTTCTTTAATCTTCCTTTTAATTCGAATTTCTCTTTCGTTTGTAATATTCCTCACAAGCTGTTGAACTATTGTACTCGCTCCTTCGAGTCTTATTGTTGTAAGATTTTTAAATATTGCTCTTAGTATAGAATACATATCAACTCCCATGTGATAAAAATACCTTCTGTCTTCAATTTCAATTATTGAAACGTATAAATGTTGGGGTAATTGAATTTGTTCCTTGTTTACAGATGCTATTTTTTCTTTAAGTGCTTTGAACTTAGTTCTGAATGATTTTTTGAAAAATAAAATCATTAAAGCTATTATTCTTATAAAAAATCCAGCTATATAGTTAGTTACATTTATCACTCTTTAGATATTTTGACTTTTCCTTGAGCATCACCGGCAGTTGAAATAAAAGTACCTTCAAGTATTTTATTGCTATAAACAGTTAAAATATAAGTGGCCCTAGTTTCACGCTTTCGCCCTTCTTCATTAATATTTAAATATATTTTAGATCTTCCGAAAAATTGTCTTTCAAAATACCCATCTATGTCAATTAGGACTCTTTTTTCTCGTATAAAAACAGTTTGTGTTCCATCAGGTTTTATATCTTTTATCTTTTCTCCTGAACCAGATAATTCGTAACCTTTTTGTATTAAATGAATTTTATATTCAACTGTTAAATTTTTAAATGGATTGTATGAAGTTTTTTCAATTATTGTAATTGTTTTCCACTCTCCAGTTATGTTCATTTTAGGGAAAGCGTATTCATTTAATATAAAAAGGATTAATGTTAGAATCAAACCGCCTATTATTGTTCCAATTACATTAATAAGTATTTCATGCATAATTTTATGTGTTGTAAAAAATTATATATCATAAATCAGCCTTATGAAATTAATTTAATATGTTTATTATAATATGTAAATATAAAAATAATAAAAATGGTCGCTCTATATAGGGCGACCATTTACATAGATTTCAAAGCAGATTATTTCTTAAACTTCTTCACCAACCATTTCAACAACAAGGATACACTAAAACTAACCACTGCGCCCAGCGCAGCAAGGAAAACTGTTTTGATAATATCCGATGAACCTATGTTCACTAATACAGTTAAGGCTGTTCCGCAAACAGTTCCCAAGATAGTTCCGCTTTCTATATGATGTTGTGTTGACATGGTGACGAAGCAATAAAAACTAGATTAAACCTGAATCTGCTTTGGTTAATTTTGAACCGGCAACTGCTTGTACATTTGGATATGTAAAGCCTTCATCAGTTCTAAAGCCGTCAATTTTTAATTCTAAACGGTCTTTAGCCAATTCGCGACTTTCTACATTTTCCGCCTTTGTAACTTTTGCATTCGCTACAAATACCTCACGTAATTCTGCTTTTGCCTTATCACGAGTTTGAATTCTTACTTCAACTTCTAAAGTGGAAGCTCCTTTGTTTTCTGAGTTTTTCATTTTCTTTTATTAATTTTTAAATTGTTTTTAATTAAGCTATACCGGCATCTGCTTTGGTTAACTTCGCTCCACATTTTTCGTGAATATCAACAACTACATCAGGTATTCTACCTGCATCAGCTTTCGTTAATTTAACACTTGCCCAAATTTCCTGCTGATATTCTTCAATAAGTCCAGCATCTGCTTTCGTTAACTTTGAACCTTCGCAGGTTACAGATAAAATAATCTTACCTCCGCAAGTGTCGTCTTGCGTTTCCTGATTCTTTTCTGCACAGTTTTTAAACTCTTGTGCAGCTTTGCTTGCACAAGGTAAAACCTGCAACTCAACTCTCGTCTGAGGTTCTTTAATTGCTTTTCTTTCGTCTTGCATTTTAATAATGATTTTTACAATTAATACTCTTTTTTTTTGGTGCCACCTTCTTCATCTTTAACCGCTACTTGGCTAACAGCAGTTGCTACACTTCCGGCTACAATTAAATAACCTCCTACCGTAACAACTACTGCGGGTAAGGCTATTGGCGATGCCACCAATAGTCAAGTAGGCAAAGGGAGTTTCACCCTAAGCCTCTCACGGAACCGTACGTGAAGCTCTCACTTCATACGGCTCTTGTCATACAAGCCTATAAAACTATAAATCGTCCATTGATAAAACATAGTTGG
>JBIICN010000097.1:0-6257 GCA_044238845.1 Bacteroidia bacterium | reverse complement strand
CGAGAGGCGGTTTACAACCTCCGTATGTTCGGCGATTGTGATAGACCTACTATCATCTTTTATTCAACATTCATTATCCTACAACTGATAATGATTCACGGCACACCTTAGCCACAGGCGTTAGGTAGTATATTAATCAAAAATCAACGATTAAAATGATCAAAATAGCATTTCTACAGGCATATTTTATTTATATTTACAGTATTTTGTTATTACATTGACATTAAGGAAATCGAATTTTAATAAAAAGGATGCTACATACAAAATTAACAAGCGTAAATGATAAGAAAGATATATTTTACAAATTATAAATCCTTCAAGGAATCACAAGAACTTGAATTAAAGCCGATTACTATTTTAATTGGTAAAAATAATTCTGGGAAAAGCGCTATTGCTAAACTTCCAGCATTAGTTTCTTGGAGCTTAAGTGGCGATTTTAATCAACCTATAAAATGGAAGAATGATGATGGTGTTAAATTAGGTGAATCTTATGGAGACTTAATTTATAATAAAAACTTCGTTACTAGTAATTTAGGATTAAAAATAGAAGATGAAGAGGGAAATGAGAAATTATCCGTTACCATAAAAGGCGATGAGAAAGGTAAAACAGAATTTATAGAGTATTCCTTCAATCATATGCCCATTGATTTAAAAAAATCTAAATTCAAAGGGTTTATTTCATCAGAAGTTGAATTTAAGAATTTAAAAATCAATTATGATTATATTGGTTCTTTTAGAAAATTGCCAGAAATTAGCTATCCAAATAATTTTAATGAATATGACAAAATAGGGATAGATGGTGGCAATGCTTATCCAATTTTAATACAAGACTACGAGAGTAAGGGAAGTATCCTTGCTAGTGTGAGAGATTGGTATCAAGTTAATTTTGAAGGATGGAAATTAGAAGTTCTTCCTATTGTGTCTTCTCCTCCTGCGTTTCAAATTGTTTTGTCAAATGACGGAATTACGAAAATAAATCTACAAAACGTAGGTCAAGGTATGAATCAAGCGTTACCTCTAATTGTAAGGTCTTATATGAAAGCAGAGGAAGATGTTTTAATAATAATAGAAGAGCCAGAAACACATCTTCATCCAGCCGCACATGGCAATTTAGCAGAACGATTTATACAATCATACTTACAAGATAATAAAAAACATTATTTAATAGAAACACATTCCCAAAATTTTGTATTGAGGATTAGGAAGCTTGTAGCTCAAGGCATCTTGAAAGTTGAAGATTTGGCAATTTATTATGTAGACTTCGATCAAAATAAAAGTTTAAGTACACTAGAGAAAATAGATGTAGATGAATTTGGAAGAGTAGATAAATGGCCAGAAGGTGTGTTTAACGAAACACTAGATGAGACCATTGGAATAAGAACTGCGCAACTTGATAATCCAAAGTATGGTAATTGAGATAAAACAAGATATTTTTAGTGGAAATGATTTTAAAGGGTTGAATTATTTTATTCAACTTGCAACTCACAAAAATAGATATACAATATTTGCAGATTTATCTAAGGTAACAAATTCAACTTTGTATAAAAGACTTGATTTTGAGGATCAAGAAATATTAGTATCAAATTTCAATAGTCAAATTTTACAACAAAGTAATAAGTTAGGTAAAAGTAAGGCAATACAAACCGCCAATTATTTTATAACTTATAATTCGACTAATTTAAAGGAATTTTCGATTGATGAAGCTATTAGATTTTTTGTACAACCAATTTCAATTATTTTAGAAAACAGTTTAAACGATCAACATTTTACTGTTGCTATTATAAATTCTTTCGATAACAAAGGTGAAATAAAAAGGCATCTATCTAATGACTGGCTTCAATTTGAAAATGCTGGTGGTTGTACAAATGTAGAGAATTTCATAAATGGGAAACTTGAATCATTCAATCTATTGCCTAAAAACAATAATAACTATTTAAGATGCCTTGTTATTTTAGACGGTGATAGAGAACACCCTGATTTACCATTAAATCAAAAACACAAAAACCTTGAGACTTTTCTAAAAAACAACTTTGTTGTTTACCATATTTTAGAAAAGAGATCTATGGAAAATTATATGCCAAATGAAGTATATAATGAATTTAGGAATGCTGAGTTAAATGATTGGATTAACGCTTATTTAAGTTTAAACGAAAAACAAAAGGATTTTTTTAATATTTCTAAAGGGTTTTCAAAAAAAGAAAACAATGGAACACCAAAAATAGCTAGGGAAGATTTACCTAATGAGGTGAAAAAATTATATGAGAATGTCTCTGATGCTAATTATAATATTTTAAATAAAGGATTTCAGTTAAGTGACTTCAAGTCAGTTTTCCCTCTGAAATTCAAAGACAGCCATAATGTTTATAAAAAAACTTTAAATGAACAAATTCAGCACCAATCTAATCCTAATGAATTAGAAGATATATTAGCTAAAATAAATCAATTATTATGAGTGAGAATCTTAAAATAAATACTAGAGTAAGAAGACTATTCCACTACATAGATGATTTTGAGAGGGGAAATATTCAGGTTCCTGCATTTCAAAGAGATCATATTTGGAATACTAAAGATAAAGTTGAATTATTTGAGAGTATAAAGTTAGGTTATCCAATAGGTTCAATTTTGTTTTGGAGACCAGACTTTAAATCTAATAAAGATTTTTTAAAATTTGAAGCAGATAAAATTGGATCTTATTACTTACCTGAAAGATCTCAAGATTTTTTTTATATATTAGACGGATATCAACGCCTGTCTACATTATTAGGTTGCCTTGTAAATCCAGAAAAAACAAATTTAAAAAGAGACGATTTAGAATGGCATAAAGAATTTAATTTAATTTATAATTTAGAGACGGATAAATTTGAACCTAATAGAAAGTCTAATAGATTAGAAATTTTTAAAGTGCCATTGTATAAATTTGTCGATGGTAAAGAATTTTTTGAATTTCAAAAACAACTTTTAAGTCTTGGTTTAAACCAAGAAACAATTGATGACTATATTAAAAAATATGAAAATTTAAGCTCAAAAATCATTGACTATAATATTCCATCAATTGATATGATAGGTGGTAGTATTAAAGAAGCTGTTGATATTTTTTCTAGAGTAAACTCTAAAGGTGCTCAAATTACAGATGACTGGAAAGTCTCGGCACTATCATTTGATAAAGAAAGAGATTTCAGACTTGGTTCTGAAATTGATGTTCTTCTAAAAGAAATAAAAATATATAATTTTAATAAAATAAGTCGAGAATTAATTTTCGCTTGTATTAAAAACTCATTTGGGAAACCTTTTTTTGACCAAGGAAAAAAAAGTTCAGATTTGGAAGAGTTAGCTGCTCGTCCTGAATTTGTAGATATTACAAGAAACACACTTTCAAGTATAAAAAAATCTATTAAGTTTCTATTTGAAGATTGTTCAGTAATTGATGGCAAATTATTACCGTATAGTATTCAGTTAATTTTTATTACTGATTTTTTCAGTAAAATCGATCGTCCTAATCAAATACAACTTACCCAACTTAAAGAATGGTTCTGGGTTACTTCTTTTACAAATTTTTTCACCTCTAATCTTAGCCTGCAAAGACTGGCATATTCAAAATTTCAAAATTTCATACATGATTACAATACAAATCCAATTTATTTGGATATGAATAATCAAAACTGGAGTGTTTCAAAATTATTGCCTAAAATAAGTATGAAAAGTGTTCGTGCAAAATCAACTGCAATATTGATGTTAAGTAGGAGCATAAACTCATTTAGCTTAAATTTATCAACGATAAAAGGATTTATTTCATATAATTTATTTGAGGAAATAGATGATATTAGAAAATTTAATTCGGTTGAGAATACAATACTAATTGTTGATTGTGAAGAATTAAAACAGCATTTGAATATTTTACCATCTACAAAATCTCTAGGTTACTTATTACAAACTGATTTCGATTTAGAACCTTTCTATATAACAAGAGAAATGAAACGGGAATTTCTAAATAATGGAAATATTGACCAGTTTTTAATGCAAAGAAGTTTAGAAATTCAAAAAAATGAAGCTTCATTTGTTAAACAATTAGATTTGGATTATTTACCATTTTAATTTTCTCAATAACTTTTCGTTATTGTAACTATTTAAACGACTTATTCTCAAAATCAAGCCACTCACAAAGTGGCTTTTTTGTTTTAACAAAACAAAACTCGTTTCCCTAAAAGTAGTTCTTACCGCTGACAAAATAATTGAAGCTGCTTACATTTCAAAACTCACCGCAGTAAAAGTAAATGGAGCCGCTTAAACAATAGAACTCTCCGCTTTCAAAATAGTTCTTGCCGCTTTCAAGACAAATGACTTAAGTGTAACAATAGAACTAACCGCTTAGAAAATAAAACAAGCCGCTTACATTTCATAACTCACCGCTTTACAACTAAATGTATGTCGACCAAACCGCATAGACCACTTAGTCGCCACAATTTGTCGACCTGTGTTTATAGACCTAAGTGTGCTGACCTGTGTACAAGCCACCGCACATTTTGCAACCACATTTGGTCGCTTATTTTCAAAGGCAATTATTTTAGTTTGCGCCAAATAAGCTTGCAAAATTCCCTCCCCGCCTGTGGGTGCTATTAGAACAAGCAATTTTCCAAATTGCCTCCCTAGCGCACAGTAAAAACTAAAAACTGTGTTCCAAAATAAACATTCGGCAGACTGACCAACTAACCTCATAAAAAATATGCGGACACGTACCTGTGTGTAAACTAAGTAGGGCGCACTTAAACATAACAGCACCTTTGCCTTATGCGAGCGGAAGTATAAGTTTTTTGCTTACATTTTGCCTGCTACGCAGAAAGTTGTATTTTTAAGTAAGCAAAAAAAGAGGCAGCATTTGTGCAACAAACAAACATTTCGGCGTTTAAACAAGAGAGTGTTTCAAAATTCGCACAAGGCAAAGCTGCAAACCGTTATGCACAATAGTATGACAACCAACAATCAGACAAATTAGTCTATGAAAAACATTCTTTTAGTTTTAGGTTTTCTTCTATTCTTGTCGACCTATGGGCAAGACAATAAATACAAAGACGTAATTGACCAGTTAGTTATCATAGACAACGACGACCTGAAATATAGAATACAAGTGCAAGAACTTGGAGAAAAATATGGACTATTTTCTAAAGAAGTGGATGCTGTCTGGTTATTAATGAATAAAACAGACTCTATTAATCAAGTGAAAGTTAAAACTATACTTGACAAATATGGATGGTTGGGGATAAGTAAAATAGGTAATCAATGCAGTTCAACTCTTTATAGAGTAATCCAACATTCTGACCTAAATACGCAAGAAAAATATTTGCCACTAATTCGTGAAGCAGTTAAAAACAAAGAAGCAAAACCTAGAGATTTAGCGACACTTGAAGATAGAGTCGCATTAAGACAAGGTAAAAAACAAATTTACGGTACACAAATTGGACAAGATAAAAAATCTCTTAAATACTATGTATCGCCATTGGAAGACCCCGACAATGTTGACAAACGTAGAGCACAAGTTGAATTAGAACCATTATCAAAAGTCCTAGAAAGTTATTTTGAAACTTGGCATTTAAAATGGGACGTTGAGCAATATAAAAAAGACCTGCCGACAATTATGGAAATGTATAAGTCGACAAAATAAACTACTGTGCATAACCGCAGCTAAATCTTATGCGGGCAGAAGCACAAGCATTTGCAAACAAGGTCGCTCCGCGAAAGACATTCATTTTGCATTGCAAATGCGTAGAAACATTTTATCTTTGTTATTAATATTCGGTTGACAATGCACTGAGCCGCACAAGTTCTAGCTGCCATCCGTTACCAGTAATGCCCCCAGAAATCTCCGTAGAAAATTATTCGGTTGACAACAATGCTTTTTTCAGAACAATTTAGGACATTTTAGAACAGGGTTTCATAGTGACAGTTTAGGGAAATAGAAACGGTTTTTAGTTTTTTATTTTCCTCCCCTTTTTGCGGGTTTGAAAAACCCGTTTTGGCTATCCCTAATTTAGCACATTTGTTTTTTGCAAAAGGCAGGCAAAAAACCAAATAAGCTAAATTCCTACCCTTTACAAATAGGTGTGCTTTCAGCACCTTTTGCGCATCTCACGTCCGTTCCTTTAGACTTGTAAAATAATTATTTAACTTTATTAGTAGTTAAATAATTTTGATTGAGAGAAAGGAAAAGTGAACCATCGTCCGCTCTAAGCTGTAGACTTATTGACTGATTCGGTACTTTTCCC
>JBIICN010000040.1:0-32354 GCA_044238845.1 Bacteroidia bacterium | reverse complement strand
AATACATAAATTATTATAACTATGACAGAATAAAACTTAATCTAAAAGGAATGAGCCCGATACAATATCGAGCTCATTATTATCCAAACTAATTTATAAATTTGTCTAAACTTTTGGGTTCAGTCTATTTATCAAGCCTCTTTTTTTTATAGTGTAACTATGGGATTTAAACTGACCTTGGAGTTTATAGAATTAGAAATTAAACACGCTTTTTCCGATTTATCTAAAACACGAAGAGCTTTTTCTTTATCTTCTTCTTTTGTAATCACTAAAGTTGGGTTCAATATCACTTCGGTCATTAAATATTTTCCTTCCACCTGTTCTAAAACACCAACCGCATTACAATTAAATTCTTTAAATTCTAATCTAAAATTTTCTGCGATCGCTAAAAATGTTGTCATAAAACAAGAATTAACTGCTGCTGTAAAAAAATGCTCTGGCGACCAAATACCTTCTACCCCCTTAGGAAATTGAGGTGGTGTTGCTACTTCTATTTTAGAATTTAATTCAGGAGAAGACACCTCTCCTATTCTATCAGAATTCCACTTAAGATTTACATTATATTGATGTGACATAATTATTGAAATTGATTAAATAACTTGATTAATTCTTGAGTCGGCACAACGCCAGATTGTTTCCAAACTGGTTGTCCTTTTTTAAACATAATTAAAGTTGGCACACTTCTGATTTGATAAATAGAAGCTACTTCTGGATTTTTATCCACATCTATTTTAATAATAGTGGCATTATCCTGTAGTTGCGTTTTTACGTCTTTTAAAATGGGAGCCATTGTTTTACAAGGCCCGCACCATTCTGCGAAGAAGTCAACTAATACAGGCTTTTCGGAATTGATAATATTATTGAAGTTGTTCATTATTTTGATTTTTGAGGTATTTCACAATTTCCACTCACACAAGTGACACAAGTATTAATAATAGCTTGTCCTAATAAAAATACACCAGCTAATATTAATATATAATCTAAGTTAATAATTCCACTTACGATAAACACTATAGATAAAACTAATCGTGTTATTCTCCACAAATTCCAGTTAGAGAGCAGGCGTGCTTTTAAACTATTTATCATTATACTTTACCATTTAAACTCATCCAGCCTCCACCATTATATACTTCTTTAAAACCTAAAGAACTCAATGTTGATTTAGCAGAAGCGCTTCGCATACCACTTGCGCAACAAGTAATAACGGGAACGTTTTTCTTAATTTTTGCTACACTAGAAGATAGCTCATTTAAAGGAATATTCACACTTCCTTTTACGTGACCCGAAGCATATTCTCCACGAGTTCTCACATCAATAATTTGAGCTCCATTTTTAACTAACTCTTTATAATCTACTTTGGGGCCTAATCCTAAGGCTCCTTTTATTGCATCTAACATAGTTTTATTTTTTAATGATTATGATTTATAGTAATATGTTGGTGTTTTTTATTTTTATATTCCTTTTTAAATTTATAAAAGAAATTTAACCAAATTAATCGAGACCATCTTAAGGTTAAAGGTGCCACTGCTATAATAAAAAGCGTAATAAAAATAGCGAAGGGCAATAATTCCCAATTTAAAAAATAACTTTGAATGGCATACCAAATCATAAACCACCCTGAAGAGATTGCATATGATACGTACATTGCTCCATAAAAAAAGCTCGGTTCATCTTCATACTCTAACTCACAATGACTGCATGTTTTATGCATTTTAAACATCTTACTTAAATTGTAAGGATTCTTAGATTCAAACACATCGCCTTGATGACATCTAGAACACTTGTTGAAGAGCATCGAATAAAGGATATTGAAAATTAACATAATGATATATTTTGATTTATTTCTTTTTGAAATTTCGTATTATAAAGGTACAATAGAAATAGATGAAAGTTGGTGACTTTTGTTACATTGAACATTGACTTTTAACAGTATTTGTAAATAAAAAAAGCCAGTATTTAATACTGGCTTTTCAATTAATAAATAAAAACTAGTGACACTTAAATAAATCAAATGTTTCTTTACAATCTTCACATTTATATAATGCTTTGCAGGCTGTAGAACCAAAACGACTTATTAAAGATGTGTGCCTTGAATTACATTGAGGGCAAATAACTACTTCGGTAGTACTAAATAATTTGGTGCAAGAAGAATGATTTGGAGGAGCAATACCATAATTTTTCAATTTAGCTTTTGCTTCCTGACTTAACCAATCAGTCGTCCAAGCAGGAGTATAAGTCAACTCTACTTTTACTTTATCAATACCATGAGTAGATAAAATTTCTTTAATTTGATCTTCTATCATTCCCATAGCTGGACAGGCTGTATATGTTGGTGTGATGGTTACAATGTAAGTATCATCCACTAATTTCACATCTCTTAATATCCCTAAATCTTTAATCGTAATCACAGGAATCTCTGGATCAGGGATTTCTGCAATTAGATTAAAAACATCTTGAGTATTTAAATCAACGGTTACCATTTTGCATCTGGATAAGCTCTTTGTAAATATTGCATTTCAGATAAAATATGTCCTAAGTTTTCGGTATGAATACCTTTCTTACTTCCTGTTTGCATATAAGTATCTTCAGGTAAAGTTAAAGTAGCTTCCGTTAAAACTTTTTCAATTTCGCTTTGCCATTTAGCTTTAAGAGCAATGGCATCTACTGCAATATGTTGGTGTAACAAGTATGTATCAAGCACATCCATTTCAAATAATTCACCTGTATACATCCACAAATCATTTAAGCCCTGTTGCATACGCTTGTGGCTTTCAGCCGTTCCGTCTCCTAAACGTAAAGTCCAGTCAATAGCATGTTGCATATGATATTTTACTTCTTTAATTGTTTTAGAAGCAATAGCAGCTAATGTTCCATCCTGACTTTTTTCTAATTCAGAGTAAAATAAATATTCGAAAACTGACAAATATAATTGACGCGCTATTGTGTGAGCAAAATCACCGTTAGGTTGTTCAATTAATAAATGATTGTGATAATTAATCTCGGCACGACGATAAGCGATATCATCTTCTGTATGTCCTTTACCTTCTAATTCAGCCGCATATTTTAATAAAGCTTGAGCTCTACCAATCATATCTAAAGCCACATTAGTTAAAGCTAAATCTTCTTCTAATATTGGGCCTCTGCTGCATAATTCCGATAAACGATGACCAAGGATTAATGCGTTATCACCTAAGCGAATCGCATAATTATGTGTTGCATCTTTTGTTGTCATAGTCTTTCGGATTAAATGTTTTTAGCGCCTTCAGGCATTACGTAAAAAGTTGGATGACGATAGATTTTATCGTTTGATGGATCAAATAACATATCGTTATCATCTGGATTAGATGCTGAAATATGTTTTGCAGAAACTATCCAAATACTTGTTCCTTCTCCTCTGCGAGTATAAATATCTCTTGCATTTTGCATTGCCATTTTAACATCAGATGCATGAACGCTACCTGAATGAATATAAGGAAGACCTGATTTACTTTGAATAAACACTTCCCATAAATCTAATTGTGTATCTGTTGCCATGATAATATTATTTAAGCGATTACTAATTCTTTTTTTGCTGTTTTCAATTTATATGCTTCTGCAGCTTCTCTCACCCAAGCACCTTCTTGATGATACTTGATATGATGATCCAAGCGTTGCTTATTACATGGTCCGTGACCTGCAACAACTCTATGAAACTCTTCCCAATTAATTGGACTTAAAGTGTAATGTCCAGTTTTTTCGTCCAATTTAAAATTCTTATCAGGAATAGTTAAACCAATTAACTCTGCTTGAGGAATTGTTTTATCAATAAACTTTTGACGTAACTCATCATTCGTTTCGCGTTTAATTTTCCACTTAACAGCATCACCGCTTCTTGGAGAATCAGAATCATGAGGACCAAACATCATCAATGATGGCCACCACCAGCGATTCATAGCGTCTTGCGCCATCGCTTGTTGATCTTTAGTACCACGCATCATGGTTGTCATGATCTCGTAACCTTGACGTTGATGAAAACTTTCTTCTTTACAAATACGAACCATAGCTCTACTGTATGGGCCATAAGATGTACGTTGTAAAGACACTTGATTAACGATAGCTGCTCCGTCTACTAACCATCCAATAGCTCCAATATCTGCCCAATTTAAAGCAGGATAATTAAATATACTTGAATACTTAGCTTTACCCGTTTGTAGTTGCTCTATCAATTCAGCTCGTGAAACTCCTAAAGTTTCTACAGCACTGTATAAATACAAACCGTGACCGCCTTCATCTTGAATTTTTGCTAACAAAATTTGTTTAGCTCTTAAGCTTGGAGCGCGTGTAATCCAATTTCCCTCAGGTTGCATACCAATCACCTCGGAATGCGCGTGTTGAGACATTTGACGAATTAAATGTTTTCGGTAGCCTTCAGGCATATAATCTTTAGCCTCGATGTGCTCTCCATTATCAATCCTAGATTGAAAATGTGTATCAGAATGTTCGTTATGCATAGTTAGATTTTTAGTGTAAATATATTTTAACTAAAAACCAACTCACATGACTTAGGTCAATGTTAATAGATGATTATTATCAGAAGAAAACTATCCTATAATTTCGTACAAGCCCCAAAAGATAAGTAATAAACCAATGGTGCTGGTGCTATACATCACGATAGTGAAAGATTGGTTTGAATGAAAATTGACACAAGTAATTAAAAAGCCAACAACTAAAAAAATTGCACCAAACCCAATTTTAGTTAAGCCATTTTTACGATGAACAGCATATTGCACTTTTCTAATTTGCTTAATAATTTCTGCTCTTAAAAGAGGGTCATCAGTTTTTTTAGATAATTGTTTTTCAATTTCTTCAAAGCTATTTTTATGATCTGCTAAATCTTTAGCAAACATATACATCTCTTCCCAGTGGTCATCTTTTAAAATCATAGTTTTCTTTGATAATCAATTTACACTAATTTACAAAAAAATTATAATCAAAAAAATGATTTTGTCAGTATGATTTTACGAATAGATATTACAAACCGTTTTGTTTGAAAAATTCTAATTTGGAATTAAAGATAGCCGCCATTAATGTACCGCGTTTCTTTGCTTCATCAGCAATTGGGCCAGCAAAAAATTCATCCACCGTACCTGTCCAGTTTTGAACCCAAATAATAAAATGGCTTTCGTCTATTGGCATTCGAGCATGTGGCGGAAATGGAGCTCCACTATATGTATGTTCATTAAATAAAATAGTTTGCCAAAAACGATACATTTTTTCTAAGTGTTGATCCCATCTACCTCCAACCTTTTCTTCAAAGATTGGCCCTAAAACCAAATTTTTTTGGATACGTCCGTAAAAAGTATTTACTATTAATTTTATATCATCCAAATTTTCAATATCTTTTTTCATCGCTCAACTATTATGCAGTAGTACTAAACACGTTTCCTTCGGGAACTTTCTTCCAGTAACGTTTATCAAACGACAAACATACATTTCGTAAAAACAATTTCCCATCGTCTCTAATCAGCATTTTTTTAGAAGTGACTTCAATCAAACCATCTTTAATAAACTCTTCAAATTTATTCTTTGAGTCAAAGTAATGGTCATCCAAACTTGTTTCATGCTTACACATTAAATCTAAAATATGTTGACGAATAATTAAATCCTCTTCAGTTAATGAATGCCCTTTAAAAAGCGGAAAATGACCTTCGTTTACTACTTTTTGATACTCTTCTACGGTTTTAATATTTTGTGCAAAACCATCCCAAGTGTCGCTGATAGAAGAACAGCCTAAGCCAATTAATAATTTAGTTGTATTAGTTGTGTAACCCATAAAATTACGATGTAATTCGCCTTTTTCAAATGCGTCAAATAAGGTGTCGTTTGGTAATGCAAAATGATCCATACCGATATCCGAATAATTAGCTGCAATAAATAAGTCTTTACCGGCTTCATATAAACTTCGCTTATACGAATCTGCTGGCAAATCTTTTTCTGAATATTTTCTTTGCCCCGGTTTTAACCAAGGCACATGAGCATAACTATAAAAAGCAATACGTTCAGGCTTTAAAGAAATAATTTTTGTGATAGTATCATTAATAGATTCAATAGTTTGATATGGCAAGCCATACACTAAATCAAAGTTAATAGAAGTATAACCTATTTCTCTCGCGTCTTTAACCACTTGATTTACTTCATCAAAAGTTTGGTAACGATTAATCGTGTCTTGTACTTTTTCATCAAAATCTTGAATACCAAAACTTACCCGTTTAAATCCTAAATGATAAAGTGCTTGCAAATGTTCTTTAGTAGTATTACTAGGATGACCTTCAAAACTAAAATCGTGGTCTTTAGAAATATCAACAGTATCTAAAATAGATTTTAATAAAAAAGATAAATTTTCGGGAGCAAAAAAAGTTGGGGTACCACCACCTAAATGTATTTCTTTAATTAAAGGTTTTCCTTGAAACTGATTTAAATATAATTGCCACTCTTTTAGAAGAGTTTCAATGTATGGCATCTCAACCTTATGATTTACTGTTATACGAGTATTACAAGCACAGTAAGTACATAGACTTTCGCAATAAGGCAAGTGAATATATAAACTGATGCCATCTGTGTTATATTTAATAAAAGCATTTTTTACATGCTCAATCCACTTTTCTTCATTCACATTATTATCCCAATATGGAACTGTTGGATAACTTGTGTAACGAGGCGCTTGAATATTATATTTTGAAACTAAATCCATCTTGAGTAAAAAATAAAATAATTAATTGTAAATGTACTTATCTATTAAATAACTACATATAATTTAGATCATTATTCTTTTTGAGGTGTATTACTCCTAATAAATTAAATAATAAAATAAAAGGATATGTAGGATCTAATTCAAACCATTTTTTTCCAAAATTAGCTCTACCACCAAATTTATGATGATTATTGTGATAGCTTTCTCCCATCATTAAAAAATCCACTGGAATTAAGTTTTTGGCGGTATCGCCAACTTTAAAACTCACATAACCGTACTTGTGAGCAAACCAATTAATAATTGCGCCATGCACTGGACCCATTAAAAAATGAATTGGTAATAACAAGAATTCCCACCAATAGGTAGCGTATTGAACATAAAATAAAAAATAAAACACACCCCAAGAAATCCTCACAATCCAATTATCAGCAAACGATTCAAATGATTTCCAATAAGGAACTCCATTTTTAAATTTTTCTTCAATTTCAATTTTATCGTGTAAAATACCATTATAAACAACTAATGTTTTTTTCATCATATCAAATAGATTCTTTGAATACTTAGGTGAATGAGGGTCTTTCTCGGTATCGGCGTAAGCATGATGCAATCGATGCATAATACCATAAGCTTTAGGACTTAAAAAAGAAGACCCTTGAAAAATCCATGTTAATACATAAAAAACTTTTTCCCAAAATTTATTCATGGTAAACATTTGATGGGCTGCATAACGATGCAAAAAGAAAGTTTGAGCAAAAAGAGAAAGGTACCAATGCAAAAGAAAGAAAATTAAAATAGCCATTGTTTGAGTTTTAGATTTAAAGAGATTAGTGAAAATAGATCAATTACCTATTTATATTTGTTCATTTTTTAATTCAGATAAAAAATTATCAATGATTCCAGGTTTCACATGTGGCATCACTACAATTTTATACCATTTCGGCAATTCTTCGTGACTATCGGGAACCAAATGATATTTATGTGCTAGCTCTGGACTTATGAAATTGGCGGCAATTGTTACAATATTTAAATCAGGATGACGATAATGTTTAATGCCCCACTCAGTTAATGTTTCTGAAATAGAAGCGGCTTTGTCTACTAATTGTTTCATCTTCACTGTCCAGCCAACTGAGCCATGAATTCGTAAAATCATCCAAACACAAACGGCATTAGCTCCCGAACGACTCCCACATAAAGTATAGTCTTTTCCCTTTACATAACCAGCTTCATTTGTACAAACATATTGCATGTATTCTTTTCGAATTAAAAAGATGCCAGTACCATAAGGCGCTTGTAACATTTTATGTCCATCAATAGAAAAAGACGTTATGTTTTTATTTGTAAAAGAAAAAGATGTTTTAGAACTAGTAAACGGTAAAATAAATCCTCCATAAGCTCCATCAACATGCAACTTATAATTGACATGTAATAAATTTAAAAAATCAGTAATCTTATCAATATCGTCTACTGAACCAAACATGGTTGTTGACATATTTACATTTATAATAAAATATTTGACGCCACTTGCTAAAGCTGATTCTATTTTTTGTTCTAAATCCTTTATTAAAATTTCGCGCGTTGTTGGATGAACATCAATTTCAATCCCTTTTAAATGTAATAAATCTAACGCTTTAGGAATTGAGTAATGAGTATCGGCAGAATAAACTACGGCTATATCTTTCATCTTAGCTTTGTATTCTTGCAAATAAAAATTCCTGTAAATCCAAATCGCTTCAATGTTTGCTTCTGTTCCTCCGCTTGCAACATAACCATCATAAGAATATGGTTCAGCTCCAAAAATCTCTTCAGCGCAAATTTTAATTAAATCTTTTTCAATCTCATGTGTTCCAGCGAAAAAATCTTCATGTTCATCTCCTAAAGTATGCACACCAATATGATTAGGATTAGCTATTAGGGTTGATAAAAATGGTGCGTCTTTTAAAAATGGTGCATCATCATAAAAAATATCGGTATCTAAAAAAGTACCGGGGATTCCTAAAATATTTTCGGTACGGTAGTTTGTATTTTTGCTTAAAGCATCAAATACTTTACGTTTTATTAATGAATATGAATATTTTTCCCAGAACATAATTAATTTTCTAATGACATTTTTTTGGGGAACATTTGATGATTGATCTTCCTGTTCCTGGTTTCTCACAACATGACACTTTATGTGTTTCTTTTTCAAATTGAGGACTTAGATAAGGAATTCCTAAATTCATGCCTCTTATAATTAACAAAACGGCCATCATTGACACTACATAAGGCATTGCCTGACGAATATGATTGCGATATTTTACTGTTATAAATTGTCCTAAAAAAGCCACTGCATACATTACTGGAACTGTACCGATACCAAAATAAAACATGAACTCTGCGCCTTTTATATAATGTCCAGTTGCAATCGCTCCTGCAATTCCTAAATAAACTAGTCCGCAAGGCAATAAGCCATTTAATAAACCAATAAAGAATAAAAAGTGTAATCCTTTTTTATTAAATAAATTACCTAATTGCAATTTGACAGAATTAATAAAAGAATAAATAAAACCTAATCCTTTGGCAGTATTTAATGATTTTACATTAGTTAAAATAACAGATAATAAAAGAAGAACACCAATAGCTATTGAAAGTATTTGTTGAAATCCACCTAAGAAAAAAGACTGCCCTAATAAACCAAATACAACGCCTAAAAAAGTATACGTAACAACTCTACCTAAATTATATAAAAAGATTCCCAGGTATTTTTTTAAAGGAGAATATTGATGAACAGGAAGCGCTAATGCAATAGGGCCACACATACCAATACAATGGAAACTACCTAAGAGACCTAATGATATGGCGGCGATAATGAGTTCCATTTTTAATTTATAAAAATCACTTCTTCTTTAAAATAGTTTTTTTGATTACTTGTCCAAGATAATTGCAATTTATAAGCACCATGAATTAATTCCTTAGCCTCGATAATTTGCTCATTATTTACAAAATTCATTTTTAGTTGAATATCTTTGCTAGAATCTGAGGGACGAAAAAATGTTACAGTTCCCTTAAAATCAGCACTTAACAAAGTCGAATCAATTTTCAAGATAACAGAATTTCCATTGATAACATGTGAAATACTAGCTCCTGATAAAGATTTTTCGTTATTAGTTGCATTAATTTTTTGCTGGAAATTAATTTCCTGAGCATAATAATCAGTACTCACTAACTCTACTTTTTGTCCGTAGCTCATAAACACTAATGTTAATATTAAGCCAACGAAACTTAAATACAAGACTACTATTTTACCTCCAAAATTCATGATATTTAATTTTAATGATTATTAAATTTAATAGGTCCTAAAAAAATTGTTTTAACAGTTTTAATTTTCTTTCCGTGAGAATAAACGCCGATTTCTAATTTCACTTTTCGCTCAAGAAGATCTTTTTTATTCAAATACACAAAAAACTCTCCCATAGTAACGGCTTCAGGCTTCACTTGAATATCTTTACCAATCAATTGAATTTTATAGTCTTTAAAGTTTTCTACTTTCAATTCAACTGGCAATGCTTCACGGGTTTTGTTTACCAATTTAATTGTAAATAAATTACTTAATTGATCGTTAGGCTGTTCTTGATATAACATTCCCTTAGCTCTTAAAATAGTAGCATCATAATCAGAGCGAGTAGTTAATAAAACTGTCTCAACACCAATTAACACTAACAATACAGCTGAGTAAGCTTTCATTCTAGTTGTAAAAGCTAACTTCACTTTATCTTTAATGCCGTTTTCAGAATCATAACGAATTAAGCCTTTCTCTAACCCAACATTTTCCATCATGTGGTCGCACGCATCAATACAAGCCGTACAACTAATGCATTCTAATTGGGTTCCATTTCTAATATCAATTCCTGTAGGGCAAACTTTTACACATAAATTACAATCAATACAATCGCCTCCCGTTCTTACTTCATTCTTTTTAAAATGATGTCTATTTTCACCTCTCACGTAATCATAAGCAACAACCACTGAGTTTTTATCTAATAAAACACCTTGCATTCTTCCGTATGGGCAAACAATTAAGCAAACTTGCTCTCTAAACCACCAGTATATAAAGAAAAAAACTGTAGTAAATAAAAAAATTCCAATGAACGACCCTATGTTTTCGTTGATGTTTTTAAGAATAGAATAAACATTATCTACACTTATAACGTAACTCAATAAGGTAATACAAATAACAAAAGAAATGCTATAAAACGCTAAGAATTTTAATACACGCTTTTTGATTTTATCGGCATTCCAAGGCGCTTTTTTTAAGGCTTTTTGATAATTTGCATCACCTTCAATCCAATACTCAATTTTACGGAATATCATTTCCATAAAAATGGTTTGTGGACAAGCCCATCCACAAAATAATCGTCCGAAAACTACAGTAAATAAAGCAATAAAAACAATAAAGATGAGCATTCCTAATCCGAAGATGAAAAAATCTTGAGCCCAAAAAATAGAGCCAAATAAAATAAATTTTTTCTCAGGAACATTAAATAAGAATAACGGCTCTCCGTTATATTTAATAAAAGGAACGGAGAAAAATACTATTAAATAAAACCAAGTAAAATAAGTTCTTAAATCATAGTATTTTCCAAAGGGCTTTGTTGGGTAAACATAAGCTCTCTTTCCATCCTCATTAATTGTAGTAATATGATCCCTAAAAGATTCGTCGTATTTATCGTTTTGTTTATTTCCTTGAGTATCCATTATTAATTAAAGTATTTAAACATGATAATTTGCAGACTTATCTTTAAAAGATAATTTTCTATTTCTTAGCAGTAGCAACGGTTGCTGTAACAGCCGCTTTTAAACTATCAGCTTTAATTTGAATATTTAAACTATCTCCAACTACAGCAGTTGAATCACTAATTGAGGCAGCTCCTCCTTCCACATATAAATCACCTTGAGCAGCTTTTCCGTTTGGAGGATTTGTTCCTCTTAATGATTTAATGAAAGATGTAACCTGAGCTATTTGCATTGGAGATAAATCTTCTTTCCAAGATTTCATTCCTTTTTCAACCCAACCATATTTAATAGATTTAAAAATATCCTGAATGCTTCCACCATGAATCCAGTAATCATCAGCAAAGTTAGGTCCAACAGTCCCTTCACCTAACTGCCCGTGACAAGCAGCGCAATTTGCAATAAATACAGTTTTACCTGCTTCAATATCAGAAGCGTCTGTTAACAATTTAACTGTACTTTCATCCACATTATTAGCAGAAGTCTTCATAAATTCTTCAACCTCTAACTTGGCTTGTGCTATTTCTTTTTCGTATTCTTTTGTTTGTAAATCACCAGTTCCTAATACATGGAAATTAAATAAGTAAATAACACCTACTACTATCGTTAAATAGAAACCGTATTTCCACCAAGGTGGTAAATTATTATCTAACTCTTTAATGCCATCATAATCATGATCTAACATAATACTATCTTCTTCTTCAATAGCAACAGCATCTGTTAAACTCATTATAATTTTAGACTCTACTTTCTTAGCTTTAGTAGCAGTTTCAACAATAGTTTGAGTTTTAACTAAAAAATTAAATTGATAAATAATTAAACCTAACACTAATAATTCTATAACAACAATTGCTACCATGAAGTAAAAAGTAAATTGGTCTAACCCACCAATTCTACCATCATCAACTTTGGCAATAGCTACTACTTTTTCTTGAGACATCATTGCAAATGACGATAACATTAAAAGCACCGTTGTAACGTTTCTCATAGCAGAAGAATTATCATCTTTTTGATTAGAGTATTTAGTGGTTAAATAATCGCTATCAGCAATATTTTTGAATACACTACTAAACGCTACAATTACAATAGCTAAAACAATAATGGTAACTAACAGTGTTAAGAATAACACATTTGTAAAATAAGATGTACTTTCTTTGGTTGTTTGTTCCTGACAAAAACCCACTGCCGGAATTAACATTGCAACGGCAAGTGATTTCAATTTATTAAAATTATTCATAAGCATAGATTAATTAGTTTCGTTATCGTTGATTGGAAGGTTGCTTAATTTCTCGAAATGTTTTTTATTTCCTTTGATTACATAAAAAGTAACTAAGCCAAAAAACACAACAAATATTATTAATGAGATGAGAGGATAAATCCCGATTCCGGTGATACTTTCCAAATAGTTTTTAAATTTCATTTTAATACGTTTAAATATTTATAAATTATTTTTGTGCTTTTAAACCTTCAGATTTAATATCTTTTCCTAAACGTTGTAAGTAAGAAATTAAAGCAACAATTTCTCTATCTGGCAAAGTTTCAATACCATCTTTTTTAAGATTAGCCGTAATTTCTTTTGCTTGAGCTTCCATATCTTTGATAGCAATTTTATCATAACCTTCAGGATAAGGAACACCTAAACGTTGCATTGCTTTTATCTTAGATATCGTTGAATTTGCATCTAATTGATCTTCTAACAACCAAGGATACTGAGGCATAACAGAACCTGGTGACATTGATGTTGGATCCATCATGTGATTATAGTGCCAGCTATCAGGATATTTACCACCTAAACGAGCTAAATCTGGACCAGTACGTTTAGAACCCCATTGGAATGGATGATCGTATACAAACTCTCCTGCTTTTGAATATTCACCATAACGAGCGGTCTCACTTCTAAAAGGACGAACCATTTGCGAGTGACAAGTATAACAACCTTCACGAATATAAATATCTCTACCTTGTAATTCTAATGGTGTATATGGTTTAACACTTGCAATAGTAGGAATATTTGATTTCACCAAGAACACTGGAACAAACTCTATTAATCCTCCAATAGCAACTACCACTAAACTTACTATCATTAATTGAATTGGTTTACGCTCAATCCAACGGTGCCAGTGATCTTTAGAGTGAGATTGATATTCTCCAACTAATGCAGGAGCTTGATCTTCTTCAATTTCTAAGAACGTACCTACTTTAATTGTTTTAATTAAATTGTATGTCATTAAGATAGCACCTACTAAGAATAATGCACCACCAACAGAACGAGCAATATAGAAAGGGATCATTTTAGTAACTGTATCCATAAATTGCCATTTTAATTGACCTTCTGGAGTGAAATCTTTCCACATAGATGATTGCATGAAACCTGCCCAGTACATTGGAACTGCATATAATACAATACCTAAAGTTCCAATCCAGAAATGCATGTTTGCTAATTTCTCAGAGTATAATTTTGTTTGGAATAATCTTGGTATTAACCAATATAAGATACCAAATGTCATAAAACCATTCCATCCTAATGCACCTACGTGAACGTGAGCAACAATCCAATCAGTATAATGCGCAATCGCATTTACATTTTTTAAAGATAACATTGGACCTTCGAAAGTAGCCATACCGTAAGCTGTTACAGCAACTACTAAGAATTTTAAACCTACATTATCACGTACTCGATCCCAAGCGCCACGAAGTGTTAATAAACCATTGATCATCCCACCCCAAGATGGAGCAATTAACATCACAGAGAAAACAACACCTAAAGATTGTGCCCAATCTGGAACAGAAGTATATAATAAATGGTGAGGACCAGCCCAGATGTATAAGAAAATTAATGCCCAAAAGTGAATAATAGATAAACGGTATGAATAAACTGGACGTTGAGCAATTTTAGGTAAGAAGTAATACATTAAACCTAAATAAGGAGTCGTTAAGAAAAATGCTACTGCATTATGTCCGTACCACCATTGTACTAATGCATCTTGAACACCAGCATACCAAGAGTATGATTTCCAAATAGAAACTGGAATTTCAATAGAGTTAACAATGTGCAACATGGCAACCGTTACAAACGTTGCTATGTAAAACCAAATAGCTACGTATAAATGGCGCTCACGACGACGAATAATTGTACCGAACATATTCCAGCCAAATACAACCCACACTAATGTGATTAAAATATCAATTGGCCACTCTAATTCAGCATATTCTTTACCTGTTGTTTTACCTAACACTAATGTTAAGGCAGCCAACACAATAATTAATTGCCAACCCCAGAAGTGGATTTTGCTTAATAAATCACTAAACATACGAGCCTTTAATAAACGTTGTAACGAATAATAAACTCCCATGAAAATACCATTACCTACAAAAGCAAAAATTACGGCGTTAGTGTGTAACGGACGTAAACGACCAAACGTGGTATAAGGTAAATTTAAATTCGCTGCGGGTAAATACAATTGAATAGCGGCTATTAAACCCACTAACATTCCTACTAAACCCCAAAGTATGGTTGCATAGGCAAACATCTTTACTGTTTTGTTGTCGTACTGAAATTTTTGAAGTTCCATATTATTTTGTTTTTTTGGTTTTATTGTTTGATTCTTGTTTAGTTTCTTGAATTGTAGTATTGTCGAACAACATTCTTACCGAGGGAGTGTAATCATCTTCGTACTGATTACTTCTTACCGACCAAATAAAGGCTATCAAAAACCCTATTGCCAGTAGTAAACTTGCTCCTATCATGATGAAAATTGCGCTCATATCGGGGGTAAAATTAAGTTTCTTAACATTTTTTGTACCTGACTATTATCATTACTAATAATGACTTTTATCAGGTATTAATCTTTTTAGTTTTATCTCGTAAAATGAGCTTAATCCAGTAGTTAGTAATACAATACTTATCGAACTGATTGGCATTAAGATAGCTGCAATAACAGGCTCTAAATCTCCTTGTACAGCAAAAAATAACCCAACAAAATTATAAAGGATAGACAGTACAAAACTTGCAAAAATGATAGTTTTTTGTCGTCTACAGTAATTTACCAATTCTTTTAAAAGAGTAAAGTTTTTACCAGATAAAACAGCATCACAGGCAGGAGAAAAATTATTAGTATCATCGCTAATCGCAATTCCAACATTACTTTGTTTTAAAGCGCCTGCATCATTTAATCCATCACCAATCATTAACACTTTTTTATTTTTATTTTGAAGACTCTTAATGAAATTTAATTTATCTTCAGGTTTTTGCTCAAATAACATTTCTGATTTGTTACCAAAAATATTTTTCAAGAAACCTTCCTCTGAAGCATTGTCTCCAGATAAAATTTTTAAATCAAATTGAGAGCCCAATGATGACACTATTTTTTCTAATCCCTCTCTGTAAGCATTTTTTACAATAAAATAGCCTACAAATTCTTCATCAATACTTACATACACTCTACTTCCAGAAACTAATTGATGAGCGTCTTTTCCTAATACAAATTCCGAAGACCCCATTTTTATAAAATGTTCATTGATATTTGCTGAAGTACCAAATCCTTTAAACTCTTTATAATTCTTTACATTCAACATTTTAGTAAATGGAAGAAAAGAAACAACACTCTTACTTAACGGATGATTTGACTGATTTGCTAACGTGCGGATTAACTGAGATTGATTAGAAGATAACTCAGCTCCTTGAAAAGAAATTTCTGATTTTCCTTGTTCTGTAATTGTACCAGTTTTATCAAAAACGATAGTATCAATCTCCGACATTTGCTCAATCACCGAAGCATTTTTTACATATAATTTGTATTTATTTAAAATACGAATCATGTTGCCATTTGTAAACGTTGCACTCAGTAATAACGCACATGGACAAGCAACTATCAATACCGCTGTAACTGCACCCCAAATTTTAGACGAATCGTTTATTGACCAATAAATAGCCGCTGTAATAGCCACTGAAAATAATGCATAAGTAAAATAACGACTGATGCGGTGAATAAAAGACACTTTAACTTCTTCTTTATTTTCTTTAAAGGCCTCGTTATTCCATAATTGAGTTAAGTAACTTTGAGAAACTTCTTTTACGACTTCTAATTCAATGGCACCTGATGTTTGTTTGCCACCCGCATAAACAATTTCTCCAATTGATTTTTCAACAGGTAATGATTCGCCAGTTACGAAACTATAGTCAATGGTTGCTTTTCCTAAAAACAAAATAGCGTCTGCTGGAACAATTTCATCATTGTGTATTTTAATTCTATCTCCAACCTTTAAATCGGAAACAGAGATTTGTTTTTCTATTCCATCCGTATTAATGACACTAACACCTAATGGAAAATAGGATTTAAAATCTCTGTCAAATGAAATAGTTTGATAGGTTTTATTTTGAAAATAACGGCCAATGAGCATAAAAAACACAATGCCACTCATCGAATCTAAATAACCTGCGCCTGTTCCAGATAAAATTTCAAAAACACTTCTTCCAAATGTGATAAGAACTGCTAAAGCAATTGGGGCATCAATATTTAAAAATTGTTGACGTAAACCTTTATATCCTGAAATAAAAAACTCTGAGGCTGAATAAAAAAATACAGGCAGAGATAACGCTAAATTCAAATAACTAAACCATGTTTCTAAACCAATATCATCTGATTTTCCTAACGAAAAATATTCAGGAAAACTTAGCATCATAATATTACCAAAGCAAAAGCCAGCAATTCCTATTTTAACTATAGTAGTTGTATCGTATTTTTTTATTTTACTAGAGCTTACATCATTTAAACTAATGTGTGGCTCATAACCAATTATAGTGAGATCTTCGGCAACTTTCTTTAAAGAAGTTTCGTGATAATTATAAATAACTGTCACTTCTTTTTTCACAAAGTTTACTTGAGATTTAATAATCCCAGAATCTATTTTATCTAAATGCTCTAAAATCCATATACAAGAAGCACAATGCATTTGAGGCAAATAAAAAATCACATGTTGATGAGTATCGTCTTGAAAATGGGTTAATTTTTTAGTGATTTGCGCATCATCTAAAAAATCAAACTTTCCTTTTCTAACTTCTTGTTTTTGATTAATCCCGGGACTATGCTCTAAATCGTAATAAGAACATAAATCACTTTTATTAATAATTTCGTAAACTGTTTGGCAACCTCTACAACAAAATTCTTTATCTTCAATGTGATAATGATGCTCAATAACGTCTTCACCGCAGTGATAACAAGTTGTTTTGGTTTCAGATTTTTCTATAACTTTCACGGTACAAACTTAAAACCAGATGTTTTTAATAAAACTGATAATTATCAGTTATTAAATTGATAAAGGTCAAATTGAAAAGAAACTAAATGATTGAACTTTAATAAAGATTTTAAATTATGATTTACATGAATCCAATAGAAAATTTACATTATGCCATTGGTCAACTAGCATTTGCAGTTGCTTTTACAGATGGCAAAATACAAAAACAAGAAAGTGAAATATTTCATAAAATTGTTGCGGAAGAACTAAGTAATAAATCTTACGATTTTGATGTTTCTGATATTATTTTTCAAGTCATGGAAAAAGATAAAATGGATTCGAAAACAGTATATGAATGGGCTATAAAGGAAATAAAAACAAATAGTCATTATTTGAGTCCAGAATTAAAAGAAAAATTTATAACAGTAATGAAAAAAATTGCAGGAGCTTTTCCTCCTATCACAAATGAAGAATCCGATATTATTAATAGATTTAAAAAAGACATAGAAAATATAAATGGCGACCCTGCCTACTATTTAGCATAAAAAAAGTCCCCACCAACTATACTGGCGGGGACTTTTTTTATACTTTAAAATCTATTTCTAACTATGAATAGTTAAAACAGGAATAGGACTATTAAATGCAACTTCTTTGGTTGTACTTGGATAAATTAAATTATGTAAAAATGAATGTTTCTTTTGTTCTAAAACAATAACATCAACGTTATGCGTTTTGATAAAATCTAATAAGGCAACACTAGGTTTATCCTCAGATAAAATAAAAGTCTTATGGCTTGTTTGTTCTAATTTTTGTTCAACATACAAATCTGTTTCAGATTCCATTTCATTAATTAAATGATTATTTGGTATAACATGTAAAACACTTAAACTAGCGCCAAACATAGATGCGATATTTTTTATTTGTATCAATCCTGTTTGTTC
Source organism: Bacteroidia bacterium (assembly GCA_044238845.1). Lineage (GTDB taxonomy): Bacteria > Bacteroidota > Bacteroidia > B-17B0 > Aurantibacillaceae > UBA4416. The sequence continues at coordinate 13,682 of JBIICN010000040.1, read as the reverse complement.
TGCAATATGAGCATCGTACTCACTTGCGTAAGCTATATTTTTTATATTTTTATATTCATAGTCATTAGGAATTATGAATACTGGAATATTACTTTCTCTAGATATTGAAACTGCATTACTTCCAAACAATACTTTACCAAATGTAGTGCTATGTCCTGTAATTCCCATCACTACTAAATCAATGTTTTTGTTGGTAATATAATTTAGCATTACTGCTTTAAAATCTCCAAGTTCCGAGAAACACTGTACTTCGCCTATGAGAGCATTTTCTTTTTTTAACAGTAAAGCTTTTTCTTCTAATATTATTTTATTCTCTGCTAAAGCATCATTAACTGTATAGGCAACTACATTATATTCATTATTATAAACAGGTATAGCACTTACATGAAGTAACATAATATTAGATGATAGGCTATTAGCTAAATTCACAGCATAAAGCAACGCATTATCAGATGTTTCAGAAAAATCGACAGGCACTAAAATAGTATTCATGATATATAATTTTATACAAACCTAACTAATTTAAAGATAGAGCTCTATTAATCATTATCAGTTAATAACATGAGAATTATCACATAAAAAAGGGCTGTATTGATTACATTTGTTTTTATGCAAGTAAAATTTATAGGGGCAACTGAAACTGTAACAGGTAGTAAACATCTAGTTACAACTGACAAAGGAGTTAATGTTTTATTAGACTGTGGTTTATATCAAGGGATGGGAAAAGAAACTGATTTTTTAAATCGACATCTAGGAATCAATCCCTCCGAAATAGATGTTCTAATTTTATCTCACGCTCATATTGACCATTCAGGAAACATACCCTATTTAGTGAGTCAAGGATTTTTAGGCTCCATTTATTGCACGCCACAAACATTAGAAGTGGTAGAAGTTTTACTAAAAGACAGTGCTAAAATTCATGAATATGATATAGAGTATGTTAACAAAAAAAGGGAACAAAGAGGAGAAGATCCGCTGGAACCTTTATATACTTCAAAAGATGTAGATAGATGTTTAAAGCATTTTAAGACAGTGCCCTATCACGCAGAGTTTCATTTAAACGAAGAGGTTTCTTTTAATTTTACCGATGCAGGACATATATTAGGAAGTGCTTGTGTAAATTTAACTTTAAAAAGCAAAGATCATAAAACAACACATTTAACTTTTACTGGCGATGTTGGAAAGTATAACGACATGCTTTTAAAAGACCCTGAATGGTTCCCTCAAGCTGATTATATTATTTGTGAGTCTACTTATGGCGATAGATTGCACGAATTAGATATTGATGCTGAATTACATTTATTAAATGTGGTTAAAAAAACTTGTGTGGAGAAAAAAGGGAAATTAATCATACCTGCCTTTAGTTTAGGGCGAACACAAGAAATAGTTTACATATTAGATAAATTAAAAAACAAAAAACTTTTACCAAATATCAAAGTATATGTAGATAGTCCTTTATCAACAAACATTACTGATATCATGAGAGAAAATGTTGATTGTTTTAATCAAAGACTTCAAGAATATATAAAAACAGATGCTGACCCTTTCGGTTTTAGTAATTTAAAATACATTCGAGAAAAGGAAGAATCAATGGCTCTTAACACGAGCGAAGAACCTTGTATCATCATATCATCATCAGGCATGATGGACGCAGGACGCATCAAACATCACTTAGCAAATAATATTTCGGATCCAAAAAATACAATTCTAGTTGTTGGCTACTGCACCCCAAACTCATTAGGTGGTAAAATTAAATCAGGCGAAAAAGAAGTGAAAATTTTCGGAAAATTTCATGACGTTAATGCTGAAGTGGAAGTGATTGACTCTTATAGTGCGCATGCCGATTATTCAGAACTGATTAAATTTTTATCTTGTCAAGATAAATCAAAAATTAAAAAGATCTTCTTAGTGCATGGCGATTTAGAGGCAAAAGTATCTTTTAAAGAAAAATTAATGAATGAAGGATATAAAGAGGTCATTATCCCAAACAAAACAGAAATTTTCAATTTAGATTAGTCAAAAAATTCAAATTACTAAAAATCAAACACTTAACTTTTACAGGTTTTAACAAAAACTGACATTTGTCATTTAAAAAACTGATAAATGTCAGTTTTTGTTAAGAACTCTCCTATACCTTTGGTAGTTGTTTTTATAAAAATCGATACCTTGGGAAAAACAAATTCACTTATAATGGAAAGCTTAAACGCTTTATTTGAATATACTACCGAAGGTATTATCATTGCTAATCAATCAGGTACAATAATTCGAGCAAATCCAAGTTCTGAAAAATTATTTGGCTATGAAACTGGAGAACTAATCAATCAAAAAATTGACATTTTAGTGCCAAACAAATTTTCACATTCGCATGAAAAACATCGTGAAAATTATACTAAAAACCCTCATCCTCGTTCGATGGGAAAAGGTTTGGATTTATATGGTAAAAAGAAAGATGGTAAAGAATTTCCTGTTGAAATTAGTTTAAGTCACTATAAAACTAATGATGAAATGTTTGTGATAGCCTTTGTTATTGATAGAACTGAAAGAAAAGAAGCTGAAGAGAAAATAAAACGAGTAAATGCTGAACTTGAATTAAAAGTTGAAGAGCGAACAAAAATATTAAAAGAAACGCTTCATGAATTAGAAGCGTCCAAAGATGAACTAAGCGCGGCTCTTGAAAAAGAAAAAGAACTAAATGATATGAAGTCTCGATTTGTAACGATGGCTTCTCATGAATTTAGAACCCCTTTAAGTACTATTCTTTCATCAGCATCATTAATTGGAAAATATAAAAACACAGAGGAAGAAGAAAAACGACATAAACATGTCGATCGAATTAAATCTGCTGTTACGAATATGACATTAATCTTAAATGATTTTTTATCAGCTGGCAAATTAGAAGAAGGAAAGATTAGCGTGAATCTTGTTTCAATCGATATTCCTTCTTATATAAACGAAAGTTTAAATGAGTTAAGTAACTTTTTAAAACCTGGACAAGTAGTCAATTATAGTCATCAAGGTGAGCAGGATTTTGTTTGCGATAAACAATTCTTAAAAAACATGATTATCAATTTAGTATCCAATGCTAGTAAATTTTCAAATGAACATAAAACCATAGAAATAAATACGATCAATTCAAATAATGAACTTCAGTTAATTGTAAAAGATAGTGGAATGGGAATTCCAGCGGATGAACAAAAGAATTTATTTGAAAGATTTTTCAGAGCAAAAAATGCTTTAAATGTTCAAGGAACTGGTTTAGGATTAAGTATTGTTGCAAAATACGTTGAAGTATTAAACGGATCTATCAAATTTGAAAGCGAATTAAATATAGGAACTACATTTCACATAAAATTACCATTACAAGATGAAAACAATTCTTTTAATTGAAGATAATACAGAGGTAAGAGAAAATACTGCCGAAATTTTAGAACTTGCAACCTACAGAGTTTTGCAAGCCGAAAATGGCAAAGTTGGTGTTGAAATTGCCAATGAAAATGAAATCGATTTAATTATTTGTGATATCATGATGCCCGTATTAGACGGATATGGTGTCATTCATTTATTAAGTAAAAACCCCAAAACCGCCGCTATTCCATTTATATTTTTAACCGCAAAATCTGAAAGAGGAGATTTTAGAAAAGGAATGGAAATGGGGGCTGATGATTATATCACTAAGCCATTTGATGATATTGAATTATTAAAAGCTGTTGAAAGTAGATTAAAAAAATCAGATTTATTAAAATCAGATTATTCAAGAGATGAAGCAGGGATAAATACTTTTTTAGATGAAGCTAAATCATTAGAAGAATTAAAACATTTAAGTGATTCTGCTAAAGTAAAAAATTATAAAAAGAAAGAATTAATTTATACTGAAGGAAATAATCCTAATTACTTATACCTTTTACAAAAAGGCAAAGTGAAATCCTTTAGAGCTCATGAATACGGAAAAGAATTAATTATTTCTTTACATAAAGAAGGTGACTTTTTTGGTTACACTGCTTTATTGGATGAAACCGCTTACAATGAAAGTGCCGAAGCTTTAGAAGATTCTAGTATCGTTCTAATTCCTAAAGAAGATTTTTACGCTTTACTAAATAATAATCATGGTGTAATGAAACGTTTTGTGAGATTATTATCCAACGAAATTCAAGAGAAAGAAGAACAATTATTAAAAATGGCATACAGTAGCGTAAAAAAACGTGTCGCTGAAGCTCTATTAAAACTTCAAAAAAATTATCAGCAAAACGCGAAGGATACTTTCAGTATTTCTATTTCTCGTGAAGATTTAGCAAACATTGTTGGAACTGCTACAGAATCGTTAATTAGAACCTTAAGTGATTTTAAACAAGAAGGCTTGGTGGAAATTAAAGGGAGTAACATTTCAATTGTTGATACAAAAAAATTTGAAGCTTACATCAAAAAATACTTCTAAATCATCTTATCAAATAAAATAAACAGAAAAGCCTTTCAAATTGAAAGGCTTTTCTGTTTTTAAAATCTTGATACTCTGCGGTGACAATAAGGAGTTCCTCCTTCTTTTTCATAATACTGTTGATGATACTCTTCCGCTGGCCAAAATTTAGCTGCTTTTTTTAATTGTGTAGCAACCTTGTACCCTTTTAACTGTAACTGACCAATTAATTTTTCTGTCGTTGCTTTTTGTGCATCATCCAAATAAAACACTACTGATAAATATTGTGGTCCTACATCATTTCCTTGTCCATTTGCTTGAGTGGGGTCATGAATTTCAAAAAACAATTTCGCCAATTCCTCGTAACTTGTTTGAGAAGGGTCGTAGGTTACTTCCAACGCTTCAATATGACCTGTTGAATGACTACACACTTCCTTATACGTTGGATTCTCTTTAAATCCACCAGTATAGCCAACACTAGTACTAATAACTCCTTTAGCATTTTGAAAATAATATTCTACTCCCCAAAAACAACCACCTGCAAAAATAGCTTTCGCTATAGTTGTTTTGGTTCCATCTTCAACAAATAGCATGGATATAGAATTCACGCAATGACGAGTATCTTTATCAGTTAAACCTTCGCCATAAAACACATGGCCTAAATGTCCGCCACAAGTAGCACAGGTAATTTCTGTTCTGCTACCATCAGCATCTAATGTTTTTTTTACGGCTCCGTTTATTTCATCATCAAAACTTGGCCATCCACAACCAGAGTGGAATTTAGAATCTGATTTATATAATGGAGCGTTACATTGCTTACATAAATAGGTGCCTTTTTTAAAATGATCAGTATACTCACCAGTAAAAGGTCTTTCTGTTCCTTTATTAATAATAACGTACTGCTCTTCTTTTGTTAATGGATTATATTTCATTGGTGTATCTTTTTTAATAGTTGAACTTTTAGTAAGCTCTGATGAATGACTTGTATTTTGACATTGAGTACTATAACATCCAATAAAAATCATAAAAATCGCAAGCATTAAGCGTGGACTACGAAATTTTTCAATTGAATTCATTATTCTAAGTTTTTAGTTATACGAATTTAACACATAAAACTTCGAATTGTTTTGATTAGAAATTAATTAGTGAAAAGATTAAGCTTTTTTATGACTTTTTTAAATTAGAATCTCGATTAAGGTAATTCTATATCAAAAACAAGAACCGAGTTTGCTGGAATAGATGATTTTTCTTGGTCTCCATAACCTAAAGCAGAGGGAATAATTAGTTTTCCTTTTCCGCCACCTAATTTAAAATAAGGGATTCCTTCTTTCCATCCTTCAATAACATTGGCAAGATTAAGACTTACGCCAGTTGCAACGCTTTGATCAAAAACAGTTCCTTTTAATAAATATCCTTTGTATATAACTGTAACAGTAGATGAAGAACTAGGATTAGCACCCGTTCCCACCTTATCGATCACATAAAACAATCCAGTTCCTGTCTCAGTAGCATTTAAATGGTTTTGCTCGATATATTTTTTAATGACATCATTTTCCAATTGCGCTCTATTAATTTTACTCGATTTTTTACAAGAAAAAAACAAAACTCCAATAACGATAACAATATATTTTTTCATGAAATAGTAAATTTAAAAGTCAAATATAGCTCATTTTAAACATTTTTAATAAAATCAGCTATCCACTCTTAGCTTATTTACATATCTTTAAGGAAATGAAATTAATCGCCGTTTTTATACTTAGCCTATTTTTCTATACTTCAAAATCTAATCATTTTGTTCGGGTGCCAAAGGACAGTTTAGATGCGGATAGTTTATTGCACTTTTGCAAAAAACATATAGGCACTCATTACAAATATGGTAGTATTAATCCTACAAATGGTTTTGACTGTTCAGGCTTTGTATATTATGTTTTTAACCATTTCAATATTAAAGCGCCTCGTTCATCCATTGATTATTTAGCTATTGGAAAGACTATTCATCCTGATTCATTTAGAATAGGTGATGTGATTATATTTACTGGAACTAACGCCAAAAACAGAACGCCAGGACATGTTGGCATTATTACATCTGATTCGGATAAAGAATTACAATTTATTCACAGTTCTTCTAATAAAAAACATTCAGGAATTAAATTATCTACTTACAAAGAATCACCATATTACGAAAAACGATTTTTGAGAATAGTTAGAATCGCTAACGTTTATTAAGCTATTATTTGAAAACAATAACCATTAGTTATTGTTGTAAAAAAAACAGTATAGGTACTTTTTAATATTATTTTTTTTTGTATCTTCAAATACTTGCAAAAATTCAATGTAAATGAAACCAACCTTAATTTTTCTCTTATTTTTTACGTATAACTTCGCATTCTGCCAAATTAATCTCGAAATTCAAGACGAACAAACATCAAATTGGGCCTTAAAAGAAAGGCAAAAATTAAACTATGCTAATAAATACTTTAATAATCAAGAATATCTATTTGCCCGACCAATTTATGATAGTTTATACAAAAAACATAAATCAAATGTTTATATAGGCTATTTGTTAGGTTCATGTAGTGTGTATGATCCCCGTTTTCAAACGAATGCAGAGTCATTAATTAAGGCTGCTGATGCTATCAAAACAAAACTTCCTGATTATGATTATTTTTTAGGAAAAGCTTATTTGGTTAATGACAAATATGTTGATGCCATTAATCAATTCGAGAAATATAAATTAAATAACTTAGATAAGGAAACCAAAGCTCAAGTAGACCATCAACTATTAATATGTAATAGTGCTATTTCTTTAGAAAACAAATCAGCAGTAGCTAAAATAACAAATATAGGCGGACCTATAAATACCGCAGGTTCAGAATACACTCCTGTTTTTACTTCAAACGAAAATTTCATGGTATTTACATACAGAGGTGAAAGATCAATGGGAGGGAAACAAATATTACCAAATAAGGCTGACGAAAAAAATGGAATTTACTTTGAAGATGTGATGATGTCATACAAAAATAAGGATAATCAATGGTCGGAACCAATTCCAATTAATAGTATTAATACTAATGGACATGATGCTACTGTTCATATTTCTCATGATGGACAAAAGTTATTTATCTATAGAAATGTAGGTATTGGGAGCGGAGATATTTATATGAGTAAATTGGACGGAGCAAATTGGGGAGTGCCTGAAAAAATAAAAGGTATCAATTCAAATTTTTGGGAAGGTAGTGTCTGTTTATCACCCGATGAAAAAACAATATATTTTTCGAGTGATAGGCAAGGTGGTTTAGGAGGAAGAGATATATATTACGCACAATTAATGCCTGACGGTTCTTGGGGGAACGTTAAAAATATGGGGCCTCAAATCAATACTAAATTTGATGAAGACGCTCCATTTGTTCATTCAGATGGAAAAACATTATTCTTTGCCTCTACTGGACACAATACAATTGGCGGATATGACATCTTTAGAAGCGAATTTAAACACGGAACTTGGACTACACCTTATAATGTAGGAAAACCAGTTAATACCTCTCAAGACGATAAATTTTATGTTGTTTCCTCAGATGGAGAAAGAGGTTACTATTCTTCAGAAAAAAAAGATGGGAAAGGATTACAAGACATTTACATGGTTGAGCCAGGATTATTTGGTAAACCTACTGCTCTTGTATTAGTAAATGGGAATGTCACGTATGATAATGCTCCCGTAAAAGCCGATATTTTTGTAAGATCTAAAATCAATCGAAAAGATTTTTCAGGAATATTTAATTCAAACTCTGTTAATGGAGGATATCTTGTTAATCTTCCTTCAGGTAACGAATATGAAATTGTATACAAATATTTAAATACCACTATTACAAAAGACATTTCTACTGCAACTATTGATTCATTTGCTAAAATTGAAATTAATGCTGAGTTATTTTCACCTGAGTATTTAAAATTAAATATGAGTAAAATTGATTCTACTGCATATAAAGCAGATAATTTAAACGCTATTGGGCTTACTTACAATATGCTTTTAGAAAAATATGGGGATAAAATAGTAGACAGCTTAAACTATACTGTGCAAATTGGAGCATATCGAATTTTAGAAAATTTTAATTATTCTAAATTAATTGGTCTTCCTAAAGCACAGCGAAAGACATATGGGGATAATATTACACGTTTTACTATAGGAAGTTGCAATACATTAAATGAAACAAACCAGCTACTTCAAAAAGCAAAAAAAAATGGAATTAAGGATGCCTTTATTATTGCTATTTATAAAGGTCAAAAATATTATTTCACTGAGCTCTTAAATGAAGGTATTTTAAAATAAAATAACTACTCAACAGTTAATAATACCTGAAAATTGTGATTACAAAAAAGACTCTAGGGCTAAATAAAGAATATATATAAATACATTTATAAAACTAATCGACTCACAAAAACAATGTGATAATGTTATTTTCATTAAACAAATTTTTCTTCTTATTGAAAATAATTATGTAAAAAAGAAGCCGCCAAATTTTTTGGCGGCTTCTTTTTTGTATTTCTTTTATTATTTACATCCAGCTTCTCGGTAATCCTTTTTGGCATTAGGATTATCAAGGACTTGAAACGACATATATGGATCGCCAAATAATTTACAGTAGCGCTCTGGATTTCTTTCCTTAGCCTTGTGCAGAGCATCGCTAAATGTTCTGCTATAAAATTTCTCAGGTAAATGAGAGGCTATAGATATATAACTAAATAATAAATCTTCGCTAACATTCTCTACTTTCAAAAACGGTTCTAATACCGTTGAAGAGAATTTATAATCTTTTCCTCTAGTAAATACATAAGCTAATTTTAGAGCATTTTGCCAACTAGCTTCTTTAAAATCATAAAACCCTTTGATTTTAGCGATACAAGCTTCAATTTGCACTTCGGCTCCATCTGTAGTATCAAGAGATTCAATTATTTTAAATTGCCATTCAATATTTATACCGTCAACTAATTTTTTCTTAATTTTTGTTTTATAAAGCGCATCAATTTCTTGTTGCATTTTACCTTGTTGCTCTTTTGTTCCAATAGTAGAATCTAGTTTTATCGAACAAAAAATACGATTAAATCTAACAACATCGTTTGCTGCATCAATCTTTTCTAAACGCTTAAATTCTGCATAATCATCTTCATCTACAATGCTGCTATTTGCTATGTAATTATAATACGCTCTATTATTGAGTAAATTAATAAACTGAGGATTTTCAGGAATTTTAAAACTATCCAAAACATCTTCACTATATTTTTTAGCAATTTTTTGAGTTGAAGCATATTCCATGATTTTATATGCTTGACTCATTTTATTAGCTTTAATGGCTCTATTAAATGATACCGTCGTGAATTTCTGTTCTTTATCACCTGAAATATCATAAGTAACATCCATTACCATTTGGGCAAAACGTTGCTTAGCTAAAATAGGCTCTAACTCTTCCACTAAGGCTCTATCGCTATTAATTTTTTTGATGGCTTTTTCTTTTCCCATTTTTACTAAATCAGAATATTTACCATCTTCCATTTCCAATTCAAATAAATTCCACGAATCTCTCGTTTCAATATTAGGTGTGATTTTATTTTGCTGCATACTTTGTAACACCTTAGTTACACTCTCGGCACGTTTTCGTTGCAATTTAGCATTTGCATTAGCATCACCCTCAATAGAAGAATATGCATAAATATATAAACCATCAATAAGGAAATCAGGTTCGTTTAAGGCTTTAATAAAAGGAGCCACATCTTCAGGTTTAAATTCAGATTTATTTTTCTCAAAAGGAATTGTGAAGTTTAAAATAGAACTTTCTGATTTTGGCTCAAATGCTGGTTTTAAACCAACGGTAGAGTCTGCGGGAATAATACCAACAGGTGTGCTACTCTCTTGATCACCTTTTTCTAAATAACTACGTGTAACTGTTTTACAAACATGTCCATCCTGAACTACAATTAAATTTAGTTCATAAGGGCCAGTAATTTTTGGGTTAAACTTGCCCATTTCAATTTTCAACTTATTAATCTTTACTTTCTTTTTTGCTTTAGGATCAGGCTTTACCAAATTTTTAGCAAACACTTGATCTTTAGTGATGACTTTACCCATTATACCTTTATTTTGAAAATTATTATCCACAATGTTATAATTTTCTTTTTCGTACTGGGCACGTTGCACTACATCTACAGCCAATCCATCTTTTGTTTTCTTTAATAAACGTTTTAAATCTTTTAGATTTGCATATTCTAAATAAATTTTTCCGTTTTCAACTTTTAAACCTTTTTGAAGAATATCGTAATTTTTCCATTTTTCACAACTTTTACATGACTTTACATCTGGACTTAATAATTTTTTAGATTTTGTATTAAAAGGTACTGCCAATTCTTTTTTCATTTTAGCACCTGTATTAAAACTATCATAGCCACCAAATACTGCTGTTGCTAATACTTTTTTTCCGTCTTTTTGTAATTCACACTTAATACCAATTAGCATATATTGTGCTTTCAATAAAACCTCTTTATCTTTTTTATTATTTTCCCAGCGTGTCCAAATCACTTTAGCAACTTCTGCAGTTTTATAATTATCGCGACCTTTACTAACAGGTGCTAACATTGCTACCTCTTCGCCTTTTTTGGTTCCGCCAGCTTTCACTAAGTTTTTTTGAACTTTTAAGGGGTCAACTTTTGCTTGCCCCGATTTAATAAACGACTTAGCGTCAATAGCAGCTGCATCTATTAAAACTTGGTTTACTTCAAAAGTATCTAATCCATTTTTTAATCTAAATTTATTTAATTCACGAACTAAAATATTTGGTAATTCATCAATATTAAAATTATCTTGAGCTTGAGTCAGAGCGACGATAAACAAAAAGGCAACGGATAATAACAGTTTTTGCATAGTGGGGTGTTTAGTGTTTTAACAAATATTAAAAAAAGCATTTACAAGTACAGCGAAGAGTATTCACAAACTATTAACAAATACATTTTTCTTTAGAAATTCTACCAAATTAAACATCTCAATGATTATATTCGTAACTCATAATTATTGAACTATCATATGAAGAAAATATTAATTGCCAACCGAGGTGAAATTGCTTTGCGTGTGATGCGAAGTGCCAAAGAAATGGGAATTCAAACTGTTGCCATTTATAGTGAAGCTGATAGAAATGCTCCTTTTGTGCGTTATGCTGATGAAGCTGTTTGCGTTGGTCCACCTCCAAGTGCTCAATCTTATTTACAAGGAGATAAAATCATTGAAATCTGCAAGGAATTAGGTGTAGATGGTATTCATCCTGGCTACGGATTTTTATCAGAAAATGCTGATTTTGTTCGCAAAGTTCAAAAAGCAGGCGTCACATTTATTGGGCCAAGTGCTGAAGCCATGGATTTAATGGGAGATAAATTAAGTGCCAAGGCTACCGCTAAAAAATACAAAGTTCCAATGATTCCCGGTTCTGATGGTGCTATCAGTGATTTAGCTGAAGCGACGAAACTTGCCAAAGAAATTGGATTTCCTTTATTAATTAAAGCCTCTGCGGGTGGTGGTGGAAAAGGAATGCGTTTAGTAGAGAAAGAAAGTGAAGTAGAAGAACAAATGAAATTAGCCATTAGCGAAGCTATTTCTGCATTTGGAAATGGAGCGGTGTTTATTGAAAAATATGCTACTGGTCCTCGTCATATCGAAATTCAATTATTAGCTGATAATCACGGTAATTGTGTGTATTTATTTGAACGTGAATGTAGTATTCAACGTCGTCATCAAAAAGTAATTGAAGAAGCTCCGTCTAGTGTATTAACACCAGAGTTAAGAAAACAAATGGGCGAATGTGCCGTTAATGTTGCAAAAGCTTGTAATTATAGTGGCGCTGGAACGGTTGAATTTTTAGTCGATGACAAATTAAATTTCTATTTCTTAGAAATGAATACGCGTTTGCAAGTTGAGCATCCTGTATCAGAAATGATTACTGGATTAGACTTAGTTAAAGAACAAATTAAAGTTGCTCGTGGCGAAAAATTATCATTTACTCAAGATGACTTAAAAATTAACGGACACTCTATTGAAGTGCGTGTGTGTGCCGAAGATCCAACCAATAACTTTTTACCAGATATTGGTAATTTAAAAACTTATCGTATCCCATCAGGGCCAGGTGTGCGTGTAGATGATTCTTTTGAAGAAGGTATGGATATTCCTATTTATTATGATCCTATGATTGCAAAATTAATTGTACATGGTAAGGACAGAACAGATGCTATTGATAAAATGTTACGTGCTATTCAGGATTACCAAATTACTGGCGTAGAAACAACATTGCCATTCTGTTCATTTGTTTTAAAACATGAAGCCTTTGTGAGTGGTAAATTTGATACTGGGTTTATTCCTAAATACTTTAAACCAGAAATGTTAAATAAATCTAATTCCAACGAAGAAGAAGTGGCTTCCATTTTTGGAGCGTTTATGGCATCTAATTTGACTAGTAATGCCCAAGAACAGGTAAATAGTTCCGGAGGTAAATCTAAATGGCGATTAAATCGCGTATAGTTTAAGAGGTAACCGAAGGGTTACCTTTTTCGTTTAAGGAATAAATAACAAATGAGACTGGTGTATATTTCATATATAAAACTTGTCACCCTGAGCGGAGTCGAAGGGCAACTAAAATCGATAAATAAACTCTCGCTTATTCTTTTCTTATTTCTTTCCTTTTCTTCATTTGCACAAACAAGCGATGATGTTATTGTACCTAACGAAAAACCAAAAGTGCTTTATAAAGTATGGGCAGAAATAGTAAATGGTGACACCATACCAAGTATTCGTTGTCAAGATATTTGGATATATGCTGAATATACATACAAAAACAAAAAACAATACGATGCTTGGTCTCGTACCAAATACAATGTAAAAAAAGTATATCCATATGCCATTCTAGCTTCAGCTAAACTAAAAGAATACAACAGGATTTTAGAAAAAATGCCAACAGAAGCTAGCAGAAAAGCATATATGAAAACGGTAGAAAAAGAATTGAAAGCTGAGTTTGAAGAACCGTTAAAAGATTTATCGATGACGCAAGGAAAAATTTTATTAAAACTCATTGATCGTGAAACAGGAAACACTAGCTACGAATTAGTAAAAGATTTACGCGGCGGTTTTCAAGCTTTTATGTGGCAAAGTGTGGCTCGTTTATTTGGAAGTAACATGAAATCAGAATACGACCCAAAAGGTGAAGATATAATGATAGAAAGAGCTATCAAATTAATAGAAGCA
>JBIICN010000032.1:0-40397 GCA_044238845.1 Bacteroidia bacterium | reverse complement strand
GGGCAATTTTAATTTTTAAAATTGTACATTTAAACTCATTATTTTATTCAAATATCATGGGTTATTATTTTAAATACATTTTCCTTTTTGTCGCCATTTATTCTTTCACACTTCAATCACAAAATAAAGATAGTATCGACTTACGTAAACATTTTGATTATTATTTAACTCAAAGTAATTGTTATAAAAATTTAGAATTTTTAAGTGCAAAAATCGAAAGCCGTTTAAGCGGTTCGCCTGGTGCAGCCAAAGCAGTAAAATGGGCTAAAAAAGCCATGTATGAAGCTGGTGCTGATACTGTTTATTTGCAGCCTTGCATGGTACCACATTGGGTTCGAGGCGAAAAAGAAATATGCTCATCTATTAATTCCAAAACAAAAAAAACAATCACCTACTCTATTTGCGCTTTAGGTAATTCTATCGGTACTCCAAAAACAGGTATTAATGCACCTGTGATAATAGTCAATAGTTATAGTCAATTAGATTCGTTAGGAGAAAAAAATATTAAAGGTAAAATTGTATTTTACAATGTGTACTTCGACCATAAACATTTAAGTACTGGCACTTGTTATGGAGAAACCGTTACTTACCGTTATTCTGGCCCCAGTAAAGCCGCTAAATATGGCGCCGTGGCAACCATCGTTCGTAGTATGAGTTCTATTAATAATGATTTTCCGCACACTGGCGTGATGGGCTATGATACCGTACTAACAAAAAATAAAATTCCTGCATGTGCGATTAGCTTTAGTGGAGCCGATGAATTATTAGAAGAATTGAAAAGGAATCCTTCTTTAAGTTTGAATTTAAAAATGAGTTGCAAAATGCTACCTAAAGAATTATCCTATAATGTGGTTGGAGAAATTAAAGGCACTGAAAAACCTAACGAAATTATTATGGCTGGCGGACACTTAGATGCTTGGGATAACGGACAAGGAGCACACGATGATGGAGCCGGCGTTGTTCAAGCAATGGAAGTTTTAGCGATGTATAAAAAACAAGGTATTAAACCAAAACATACTATTCGTGCCGTAGCTTTTATGAATGAAGAGAATGGTGGCGCTGGCGGAAAAGCTTATTTTGAAGACACTAAAAAAAATAGTTTAAAACATATAGCCGCTTTAGAAAGTGATGCCGGTGGTTTTTCTCCACGAGGTATTGCTGTTGATACAACGATGGGTGCCTATAAAACCCTATTAAAATGGAAATCTTTATTAGACCCATACTTTGTACAATACATCAAAATAGGCGGACATGGTGCAGACATTGAGTACTTAAAAAAAATTGGAGTGCCGTTATTGGGATTTGAACCCGATGGACAAAAATATTTTGATTATCATCATACAGCTGATGATACTTTTGATAAAATAAATAAGCGCGAACTTGAACTAAGTGCAGGTGTTATTGGTTCCTTAATATATTTAATTGATACTAAAGGCTGGTAATGAAAATTCCTCAAAAAATACTCAATTCATTTGTCATAATTTTTGTCATAGCATTTACAGTACTTTGTGGCTTTAAAATTAAAGACCTAAAATTTAATTACGATTTTGAAGCCTTCTTCCCAAATGAAGATAACGAATTAGGTATATATGAAACTCATCGAAATAGATTTGAATGGGATAATGAATTTGTATTGCTTGGTATAGAAAACAAAAATGGAATTTTTAGGAAAGATTTTTTAGAAAAAGTAAATGCTCTATCAAATGAGTTAAAAGACATTCCTCATACCGATAGAGTTATTTCTCCAACTAATATTAAAAACATTTCACTAAGTGGTTTAGCTCCTATTCAAAAACGATTGCTGCACATTGATGATGAAACATTATATAAAGATGATAGTACAAATATTTACAATACACCTGAACTCATCGGGTCTTTCTTTCCAAAAGACGCCAAATCCATTTCGATATTCATTAAAACCGAAGAAGGATTAAGTAAAGTAAAGAGTGATAGTTTAGCAAGAAACATCGAAAAAGCTTTTAATAAATACAATTTTGATGAAGTGCATTTTGTGGGAAGAATTGTAGCGCAAGATGTGTATTTAAAAAACCTAGAAAGAGAGTTTGTTTACTTTTTAGCTATTTCATTTGTATTAGTAATACTATTTCTTTGGTTGTCTTTTAGATCTCTATACGGCATTGTGGTGCCAATGACAATTGTTATGGTTTCTATTTTTTGGACATTAGGAATTATGGCCATGATGCATCAATCGTTAGACATTATGACTTGTATGCTGCCAACCATGATTTTTATTGCTGGCATGAGTGATGTGGTTCACTTCTTCTCTAAATATTTTGAAGAGATTGCTAAAGGAACAGAAAAACAAAAAATCTATCCATTGATTTTAAAAGAAGTTGGTTTTCCTACTTTTTTAACTTTAATCACTACCGTTGTTGGTTTCTTATCCTTATTATTTTCAAGTATCAAGCCTATTAAGGATTTTGGCTTATACACCTCTGTTGGTATCATAATTGCCTTTTGCTTAAGCTATACCTTATTGCCTGCCCTACTTTATTTCTTTACTCCAAAAAAATTAGTAGCCGTTCACGACCATGATAATAAAACCTATAATGTGATGCGAAAAATATTGTTTTGGATTTTTAGAAATCAAAAAACAATTATTATCATTACTTCTCTTGTTTTAGTGTTTTCAGCTATTGGTGTTTACAAAATAAAAGTAAACAATGTGTTACTTGAAGATTTATCTGACGGAGTTAAAATCAAACAAGATTTTATATTTTTCGATAAGCACTATAGCGGTGTGCGTCCTTTAGAGCTAGCCATTGAAATTAAAAACAAAAACAAAACAGTTTGGGATTACGACGTGATGAAACAATTGAATGACGTTGACATTTATCTCAAAAAAGAATACCATGCAGGGTTTATGTATTCTCCAGCTATGCTTGCAAGAAACATTAACAAAGCATTAAATGATGAAACGTCGGGCGAAGGAAAATTCCCCACTGCTGAAGAATATGAGGAAGTAAAAAAACAATTAATAAGTAACAAGAAAAATAAAGATTTAAAACGCATCATTACTGTTGATGGAAAATATGCTCGTGTTAGTGGGAAAATGAGTGATATTGGAAGCTACATTGTAAATGAACAAAATATACTCTTTCAAGAATTTTTAAAAACTCACATCAACTCTAATGATATTGAAATTAAAATAACTGGAGCTGGTCATTTAATGGACCGAAACAATGAATACATGGTTAGCAATATGGCACAAGGCTTTATTTTCTCCATTATCATTATCATTATTTTAACATACTTCCTTCACAAAAGTTGGCGTATGGTATTGGTATTTATTTTACCTAACCTCATTCCACTAATCATCATTGCAGGTATTATGGGCTTCGCAGGCATTGAACTAAAAGCAGCTACTTCACTAGTATTTAGCATTGCCTTTGGCGTGGCTACAGATGATACAATTCATTTTATTTCTCGTTTAAAAATTGAATTGGGTTATGGTAAATCTTTAATTTATGCATTTAAACGCACTTATTTTGAAACAGGAAAACCAATTTTACTAACCACCTTTATTTTAATGGGAGGATTTGTGAGTTTAATGGTAAGTGATTTTCAAAGTACATTTTATTTTGGATTTTTAATTTGTATTACCATTATTGTTGCTGTCATTGCAGATATATTTTTATTACCCGTTTTATTATTTTGGATTTTAGGAAAGAAAAAGAAATAGTTTTTTATGGAAATTACATTAAGACCTTGGCATCTAGATGATGTGAATGATTTAGTTGATTTAGCTAACAATAAAAACATTGCACAGTTTATGGCAGATGTATTTCCTCATCCGTACACAATCGAAAACGGAAAAACATTTATTGCCTTTGCTACTTCAAACCCTCATTCTATAATATTTGCCATTATCATTGATGGCAAACCTGTTGGCAGTATTGGCTTACATTTACAAACTGATATCTTAAGAAAAAATGCCGAAATTGGTTATTGGTTAGGTGAACAACATTGGGGAAAAGGAATTATTACTCAAGCTATCCCACAAATGATTGATTATGGATTTAATAATATGGATATCGTAAGGATATTTGCTAGAATTATGGGGAATAATAAAGCCTCACAAAAAGTAGTAGAGAAATGCGGATTTATATTAGAAGGTAAATACGAAAAAACAATTTTTAAAAACAATGAATTGCTAGATGAATTAATTTACGCCATTAGAAAAAAATGAATAGAACACTGATGACGCAGATAACCAAGATTTAATATGACTAAAATGGATAGATTATCTAAAAATAAAAAAATCATAAGCAATCATAAATAATCAACGGTATCAGCGTTCTATAAAACAGGAAATAGATATTTATGATTTGTTAAAAAAACAAGATATGGTAAAGAAAATAGGTTTAATTACATCAGGTGGAGATTCGCCAGGAATGAATGCCTGTATTAGAGCGGTGGTTAGAACAGCTCGTGCTGAGCATATAGACGTTGTCGGTTTTTACAGAGGTTATGAAGGATTAATTGATGATGATTACATTCACTTAACCAAAAGTAAAGTATCCAACATCATTCATCGTGGTGGTACCATTTTAAAAACTGCTCGTAGCAAACGTTTTATGACTCCCGAGGGGATGCAAATGGCAGTAAACACTTTACAAAAACATCAATTAGATGGCTTTGTGATTATTGGTGGAGATGGAAGTTTTAGAGGCGCTGAGGAACTTACTAAACACACAACCATTAAAACAGTAGGTTGTCCAGGTACTATTGATAATGATTTAGTGGGTACAGATTTTACCATTGGATATGACACTGCAATAAATACTGTAGTAGAAGCGGTAGATAAAATTAGAGATACAGCTGAGAGTCATGACCGGATTTTTGTGGTAGAAGTGATGGGACGTGATGCTGGCTTAATAGCCCTAAGAAGTGCCATCGCATGTGGCGCCGAAGCTATTTTAATTCCAGAGCGTAAAAACGATTTAAGAAAATTATTGGACAGAAAAAAAACCTGGCGCCAAACAAAAAAAAGCAGAATTATTATTGTGGCCGAAGGTGATGAAAATGGTGGCGCTGTAGGTATTGGAAATTTATTAAAATTAGAATGGCCAGAGTTTGATATTCGTATTTCGATTTTAGGACATATACAACGTGGAGGCAATCCAACTTGTATGGAGCGTGTGAATGCGAGTTTAATGGGATACTATGCTGTTAAAGCATTACAAGCTGGGAAAACAAATGAAATGATTGGCATTGTAAACAAAAAAGTATGCTATACTCCTTTTAAAGATGCCGTAAAACATATTGAAGAATTAAATCCTGAGATGTTACGAATTTTAGATATTTTATCAGCTTAAAATATAAAATGAACATGAAAACAAAAAAATTAATCATTCTCCTCTTAGCATTTACCGTAAATATTTTATTTGCTCAACGCGATAAAGAAGAAGGCGACCCTATGTTTAAAAGCGCCTATACTAAATATGAAAACAAAGATTATACTGGCGCCTATTTAGATTACACCACATTCTTAATGAAAAAACCAAAGGATGCTAATGCCACTTATAATCGTGGTTTATGTGCCTACGAATTAAAAGATTATAAAGATGGTATTACCAACTTTAGCAAGAGTATTGAATTAGGAAGGAAAAAAGCAGATGGTTATTATAGCCGCGGATTGTGCAATTATAGTTTAAATCATTACGAATTAGCTATTGCGGATTTTGACACAGCTATTTCTTTAAAAACAAATTATACTAAAGCTTTAACTTATAAAGGCGCTAGTTTAAATGAATTAAAAAAATACACCGAAGCATTAGATTTATTAAATCAAGGTGTTGCTTCTGACGTAAATTATGAAAGCGCCTATTTTTATAGAGCCATTACAAAATACTATTTAAAAGATTATCAGGGAGGGCTTGCAGACTGTAATAAAGCATTAAGCATTAAACGTTATTATGAAACTTTTTTTTGGAGAGGATTACATTATTTGAATTTAAAAAAATATCAAGAAGCTATTACCGATTATGATACGGTTATTGCTCATAATCCAAAATACGCCAAAGCATATTATAATAGAGCAATTGTGTATTACGATTTACAGAATTATGAAAAGGCATTAGCGGATAACAACAAGTCGTTGGAACTTGATCCAACAAAACCTGAAGCATATTACAATAGAGCCTTAGATAAATATCAGCTAAGAAAATATAAAGAAGCTGAACCAGATTTTAATGCGGCTATTGATTTAAAATTAGATAATGCCAAGCATTACACACAACGAGGAATGAATTACTGTTATCAAGGTAAATATTCGCAAGCGATTACTGATTTTAATACAGCTGTTTTAAAAGACCCAAAATATGAAGACGCATTTTATTACAGAGCAATTACTAAATATTACCTAGAAGATGATAAAGGAGCCATTGAAGATTGCACAAGTGCTTTAGCTTTAAAAAAATCAAGCGACATATTCTATCAAAGAGGCATCAGTAAATACAAAATAAAAGACTATCTAGGAGCCATTGATGACTTTAACGAATCTTTAAAATTAAAGCCAGATTATAGGTTAGCAATATTAGAAAGAGGTATTACTTATTACCAAACCGAAAAAGATGCCTTAGCATTAGCTGATTTAAATAAAGCTATTGAAATGGATCCAAAATCATACAGAGCTTTTTATTATAGAGGTAAATTAAAAAAATACATGAATGATTTACCAGGCTCTTGTACTGATTTGAAACAAGCGCAATTATTAGGAAGTGAAGCTGCTGTTGACGAGTTAGTTAAAAATGGCTGTAAGTAAAAGATATTAAGCTTTTATAGCCCAACGTAATTTAGCAGACCGTGCTCTAGGATTTGTATAACATTCTTCTGCCGACGCACGAATAATATCTGGCGTCACTTCCGAATAAATACCAGCACGTGATAAAGATTGAAACGATTTTTTTACGCGTCTATCTTCGCCCGAATGAAAAGAAAGAATTGCTACCCTTGCATTTGGAGCAAGCACGTAAGGTAATTTTTCTAAAAAAGAATCTAACACTCCAAATTCATTATTCACTTCAATACGCAATGCTTGAAAACAACGTTGACAAGATTTTTTAATATCTTCTTTGCGAGTAGCCTCAGGTAAAAATGCTAATGCATCAGCAATGGTTTCCTGTAAATGAGTGGTAGTAGTAATAGCAATGCCTCCATTAATTTTAGCCATAATGACTAAAGTAATCACTTCGTAATGCGGTTCATCTGAGTTTTCAAAAAACAGTTCGGCTAATTGTCGTGGGGCTATTATTTTTAAAAGAGCGGTCGCTGATTTACCGCTATGAGGATTTAATCTTAAATCTAAAGGACCATCAATTTTAAAAGAGAAGCCTCTTTCGGGATTATCAATTTGCATAGAGGATACGCCCAAATCAGCTAATACAAAATTCAAAGGACCAGATTCTAATGCCACTTCATCAATCGCAGAGAAATTCATTTTTTTGAAAACAATTTCTTTTTCTCCATAACCTAATGCTAATAATCGGGCTTCTGTTCTAGGTAACTCAAATGGATCAACATCCATAGCATACAATAAACCATTAGGTGACAAAGATTTTAAGATCTCTAAACTATGTCCACCATAACCGAGCGTGGCATCCAAACCAACCTGACCAGGTTGAATTTTCAAAAAATCCATAATTTCAGGAACACAAATAGAGCGATGCATACCAGCAGGCGTTTTACCTTGCTGAATAATTTTTTCAACATCCTCCAAATAATTTTCGGGATTTAATTCTTTGTATTTGTCTTTAAATGATTTTGGATGCGTTCCATTATACCTTACTCGCCTGGGACCTTTTGCTTCATCGCTCATATGTAAAGCTAAGCTTTAATAAATAGGAATGAGTTTTTATTTTGGAATAAGCTTGTTTTTCAAATACAGTTCGCATTACGCAGAAATCACATAAACGTGGCTATTTATTTAAACAAAAAAATCCCCAACACTTATTAGCGCTGGGGATTTTAAGAAATCTCAATATTAATTTTTAATCACTCTAATGATTTTAGAATAGTTAGACTGACTCACCTTTAAAAAATAAATACCATTCGACAAATTTTCAATACTTAGCTCATGCTGCCCTTCTCCTAGATTTTTAGTAAATACTTCATGTCCTAATACATCAAAAAGAGATGCTTCTATTTCAGAACTTACTTCAATAAACATTTGACCATTACTTGGGTTAGGATATAGATTAAAAATAGTTTCAGAGGCAACATTGTTAATGCCCGTGCATGTTGAAACATCTTGCGTAATAGTAGTACTATTTAAACAACCATTATTATCAGTTCCTTGAACTGAATAAATTGTACTTACAGTAGGACTTACCAATATTGTTGATGAATTTTCATTTGTACTCCAGGTATAAGTATCAGCTCCAGTAACGGATAATGAACTAGATTGACCAGCACATAAAAGGGTATTATTTGTAGCAGCAACTAATACGGGCAATTCATTTACAACCACGGTATTAGTTGAAACTGAACTGACGCAACCAGCTGCACTTGTTCCTGAAACAGAATAAGAAGTTGTAGCAGTTGGAGTTACAACCGACGATCCTCCTGAAACCGTAAACGTATTAACTCCCAATGGAGTAATTGTAAATGAACTTCCTACACATACAGTACCGCTATTAACGGTTATAATTGGATTTACATTAACGGTTACCGAACTAATAGCTGTAACTGAACTTACACAACCAGCTGCACTTGTTCCTGATACAGAATATGAAGTTGTAGAAGTGGGAGTAACAACCGATGAGCCATTTAAAAAAGTGTAAGTACTAGCTCCTGTTGGAGTAATGGTAAATGAATTGCCTTCGCAAATAGAGCCACTATTTACCGATACAATTGGTTTAGCATTTACTGTAACAGAACTAACTGCTAATGAACTAACGCAACCAGCAGTATTTGTTCCTGTTACTGAATACGAAGCTGTTGCTGTTGGTGAAACAACAGATGAACCTCCAGAAACAGTATAAGTATTTGCGCCTACCGGAGAAATCGTAAATGAATTTCCTGAACAAATAGAACCACTATTTACCGTTACAATTGGTTTTGCATTAACAGTTACTGAACTTACCGCTAAAGAACTTACGCAACCAGCCAAGCTTGCGCCAGTTACCGAATAAGAAGATGTAGTTGTTGGAGATACAACCGATGATCCACCGGAAATAGTATAGGTATTAGCGCCAATTGGAGAAATAGTAAATGCATTCCCTGCACAAATAGAACCACTATTTACCGTTACTATGGGCTTAGCATTAACCGTAACCGAACTAACCACTAAAGAACTTACGCAACCATCTGTACTTATACCTGTAACCGAATAAGAAGATGAAGCTGTTGGAGACACAACCGATGTTCCTCCTGAAATAGTATAGGTATTAGCGCCAATTGGAGTAATAGTAAATGAATTACCTGCACAAATAGAACCACTATTTACCGTTACAATTGGTTTTGAGTTAACAGTTACTGAACTAACAGCTAACGAACTAACACAACCTGCGGTGCTAGTGCCTGATACAGAATATGATGTTGTAGTAGTTGGAGTAACAACAGACGATCCATTTAAAAAAGTGTAAGTGCTAGCGCCTGTTGGAGTAATCGTAAATGAATTACCTGCGCAAATAGAACCGCTATTTAAAGATACCGTTGGTGTTGCGTTAACTGTTACAAAAGCAGTATTTGTGATTACACATCCTGATGCATCAGATGCTGACACCGTATAATTTTGAGATACAGATGGAGTAAATGCAGTACCATTAATAACTCCACTTGTCCACGTATAAGTACTTGCACCGCTTGCAGTTAAAGTGGTTGTATTGCCAGAACATACAACAGTATTACCAGCTATCGACACGGAAAAAGGGGTATATAATGTACCTGTTATTTTTCTACCAACTCTTACCGAAGATGATGTCTGAATAGTATCCATAAACTGCTTGCCTTTTAAACAAATACCTTTTAATTGATGATCTAAAAATGGTTCAACATAGGTCATATATCTGCGAAATAAATTCATATTACAAGTTGTATTTCCACAAGCAGCTTGACCAATAGTACAAGTACCACTAGTGCCATTTCCAAAATCACAGTGTGTCACATCCTTAATAATCACATGAAACTTTTTTGTTGAAGCCGTTGCATTATAGTGACTATTTTGAACGGTTGTATCAGCCACATTATCCTTTTGGCCAGAGACAATCAATGTTGGAACCGTTACTAAGGATGCGGATGCAATTGAATTTGGAGTATTATTTGATGTGGCCGCAGCAAAATTAAACACACATGTTACAGTATTATTACCAGATGCTGCTAAAATTGAGCATCCAGCCCCCATACTATGACCACCAACGGCAGATTTTTGGATAACCTTACCGTTAAAAGTTGCTAATGCAGTTGGAGTGCTAATAGTATTTAACGCCATCCCTTGATTAGCTAATAGTTTTAAATCTAATCCAAAATCAGCATGCACTGGTGTGGGAAAAATTCCACTCTCCGTTCTTGGCAATAATACAATGTAACCCAATGAAGCTAAACGATTATATACGTTATCATAGTTATCATAAGTCATAGCAAAACCATGTCCAAAAACTACAATTGGAAATTGTCCTGAAGCAACAGGCTGATTATTACCAGCAATAGTAGCAGGATAATAAACCTCTGTTCCAATAGTTCGTCCTGCCCCAGGCATTGTAATACCACCAGAAATTGCATAGCCTCCCGAACGAGAAGCATCTTTAAAATTAATACTCATGTGTCCAACCGGTAGTTGGGCAAAAGCTGTTATTGTAAAAAAAAATGCTATAATAAATGAAACTGTTTTTGTCATATGTTTAATTTTATTTGATTATCTGAAAATCAAACCTATGAAAACAAAATTCACATTCAAATTCTCCAATTTTTTAAATATCATTTGAGCAATAGTGCGGAACATAGGAAAAATACCACTCTAAAGGCGTACTTAATACAAACTCTCTACAAAATCAAAAATCATAATAGCGCATTTAGCTTGTAAACACTGATATTATTTTTTAGTTGAACTGTAATTTTTTAGAGACTGATATGAAAACTAGAGTGTCAAAAGTGTAAATTCTATTTTACTTACGTTAGACATAGTTTTTTAGTTTTCTGAAAGCCAGCTGCCTACTGATAAAAAGATCTTTTGGTCATTAAACAAATCCATCAAAACTATCATTCCCTCAATTTTACTTTTTTTATTACCAAATTTAACGAATTCACGAACGGTAAATTTTTAGACATAATAAATGAATAGTCCACTAATTTACTTAAGGTATCATATACTCAAATTTTTCAAAAATAAAAAATCTTACATTATTAGTATACTCATTTTTTCAATTATAAGATGGTTCCTAAAAAAACATAAGTGTATATACTTTATAACTAGGATTGTGCGAAGGAAATTAAGACACGCTACAAGAGCATGGCACTTTTAATGATGATGAAAAAATAAGTTATATACAAAGTATCCCATTCCTACACCAATAATCAAATAAGCACTCAATAAATCCATTTTATTGAAAATTGAAAATTTTTCCTGCTTTTGTGTTAACTTTTTTCCAATAAAAGAAAAAATGATTGCTAATAAAAACATCACAATTACAAAACCAAATACATAAACAAGTACATAACCAAATGAATTGGTAAAACTTCCTGATTCCCCTGCCATAAAAAATGCCGCTATAGCTGATGGACAAGGAATTAATCCTGTTAAAACCCCAATTAAAGCAGTTGTTTTATGAGTATGAGTTGGCTTACTAACTGATGCTGTATTTAATTTTAGACCATTTACATTTAAAGATTTTTTTACAGGAGCATTTTTATGATGATGAGTACAACTTGAAGAGCAAACATGTTTATTGTTTTTGATTTTATAAAGCATATATCCACCAATTGACATTAAAATTAATGGTGAAATAAGCCCCAAAATATGTTCTGCTTTTTCTGAATCAAAAAATGGAAATAAATAAGAAACCACAAACCCAATAGCTAACAGCATAAAAGTGTGAGAGAAAGCCATACTAAACACAAGAGTAAACAAATGATTTTTAGCATTTTTATTTCCCAACGTATACGAAGCCATAGCGGTTTTTCCATGTCCTGGCTCCAAAGCATGCATGGCGCCTAAAACAAAAGCAGTTCCCGTATTTAATATACTTACCATGAAACAAATATATATTATTTTTTATAATAGCAACAATGTTGCTATTTATTTTTTAATTACATACTTTTATCCTAATGAAAAAAGCTTCTCAAATATTAGATGAATTAGGATTTCGTAAAACTGAAATCCGATTAAAAGTTTTAGAATATTTACAAAAGGTAGAAAAAGCAGTTTCTCAACCTGAACTTGAAAAAAAATACAGCAAATT
Organism: Bacteroidia bacterium; assembly: GCA_044238845.1. Classification (GTDB taxonomy): domain Bacteria; phylum Bacteroidota; class Bacteroidia; order B-17B0; family Aurantibacillaceae; genus UBA4416. The sequence goes on along the minus strand of JBIICN010000032.1, from coordinate 27,978 downwards.
AGCCGATAGAGTTACGCTTTACCGTATTTTATCGGCATTTGAAGAAAAAGGAATTATTCATAAAATAATGGATGTTCACGGCGTAGCAAGATATGCCATGTGTAACCAAAAACATTGTAGTGAACACGAACATCATGACGAACACGTACATTTTAATTGTACTGAGTGTGGCGATGTTGTGTGTTTAGATACAGTTAAAGTTCCTGATATTAAACTGCCTAAAGCTTTTTCGCTATCTCGTTTAAATTTAAATATTGAAGGCACTTGCGACAACTGTCATAAGTAGGAATTTTAAAGCAACAAAGTTGCGTATTAAATTAATTAGCTTTATTATTGCAATATAGTTGCGATAATAAGATTATGAAAAAATTACCAGTTACCGTATTGAGCGGTTTTTTAGGTGCAGGAAAAACAACCCTGCTAAATCATGTATTAAATAACAAGCAAGGTTTGAAAGTTGCTGTTATAGTTAACGACATGAGTGAAATTAATGTGGATGCAAGATCTGTAGAACGTGAAGGAAATCTCTCTCGCACAGAAGAGAAGCTTGTAGAAATGAGCAACGGATGTATCTGTTGCACGCTTCGAGAAGATTTGATGATAGAAGTTGAAAAGCTAGCTAAACAAAATAAATTCGATTATTTACTTATTGAAAGTACTGGAATTTCTGAACCAGTGCCAGTTGCCCAAACGTTTTCTTTTGTAGATGATGAAAAAGGGATTGATCTTTCTAAATTCAGCTATATTGATTGTATGGTTACGGTTGTTGATGTGTTTAATTTCCCTGCTGATTTTGGAACTAATGAAACATTAATGGATAGGGAGTTAACCAATATAGAAAATGACTACCGCACCATTGTCAATCTTTTAACCGATCAAATAGAATTTGCTAATATCATTATCCTTAATAAAATTGATTTAGTTTCTCCTGATCAAGCTGCTATTATTGAAGCAATCATTAAAAAATTAAATCCATCCGCTAAAGTGATAAAAAGCACATTTGGTAAAGTTGATCCTTCTCTTATTTTAAATACTGGCTTATTTAATTTAGAAGAAGCTGAAGGTTCTGCCGGATGGATTAAAGAATTAAATGGAGAACATACGCCCGAAACAGAGACATATGGTATTTCATCATTTGTCTTTAGAGATAAAAGACCTTTTCATCACGATCGTTTTTGGAACTATATAAATGAAAAATTTTCATCAAATATTGTTCGTAGCAAAGGATTGTTCTGGATTGCATCGCGCCCGGATCAAGCATTGAGTTGGAGTCAGGCGGGTGGTTCATTAAGAGCTGATAGTGCTGGGGTTTGGTGGGCTAGTTTGCCATTTAGCGAACGTATAAAAAGAGCCTCATTTTTAGATAATCAAAAAATGATTGAAGAAAAATGGGATAAAGAGTTTGGCGACAGACTTAATGAATTAGTAATTATTGGGCAAGACATGAATGAAAAAGAAATCAGAGAAGATTTGGAAGCTTGTTTATGTACAACCGAAGAAGTTAAATGGATGCGTGAGAAGAAGTATACAGAAGATGCTTGGCCTCTTGGCCCTATAACCTGCGAAATAGACTAACTACAATAAAAAAGCCAGTATGTTATTACTGGCTTTTAATTTTTTACAAAAAATGACTATTTGGTAGCAGGTTCTTTATGCTTTGCCATCATTTCTTCATGATCTTTTTTCATTAACTCATGGTCAGCTAATATTTTTTCATGTTCAGCTTTCATCGCATTATGTTCTTCCATCATTTTTAAATGGTCAGCATCAGCTGTTTTAGCATCTACTTCACCACCTAAATGCTTTTTCTCTAAGTCAGCGTGAGCTGTAACTAAAGCCTTGTGTTTTTCAATAATAGCATCGTGTTCTGCAATTAATTTATCATGGTTAGTTTCCATTGCAACGCAAATGCTGTTTTGTCCATTTGCTATAGAAGCATGCTCCCCTTTCATTGAATTATGTGTTGCTTCTAATTCTGCATGGCTAACTTCCATCAAGGAATCTTCTACTTCCATGTTACGGTGTTCTGTTGCAAATTTTTGTTCTAATTCTTTGTTAGCTCCACCACATGAAACCAATACCATTGTAATGGCCACTGCTGTAATTGTTTTTAAAATTGTCATTTTGGGTTTGGGTTTATTTTATTAATGCATAAATTTAAATAAAGTAAGTCAAATATTTTTTATTTTTCATTGTTAAAACAAAAAAATTGACCATAGTTAACTTTTTTCTTCATTATTTCGTGAATTTCAATATTATCAAATAAGTGCATAGCTGAACGAATAATGCCAGCATGAGAAATAATAATTACTTTTTTAAAATTTTGTTTTTTTAAATCATCAATAAATGAAGAAAAACGATCTATTAACTGGGTAAGATTTTCTCCGTTTGGTGGAGCAATTTCAATATAATTTTCCATCCAATTATTTAATTCAATCTGGTCAATGTTATCCCACTTTTTACCTTCCCATTCTCCAAAACTTACTTCTTTCAATCTATTGTCGTAAGTTACTGCATCTGAAATTTGTTCAGCCAATAATTTACAGCGAGTTAAAGGACTCGAAAATACAACGTCAAAATCTTTCGGTAATTTATGAATAATTTCATTGTGTTGATTTTTATAGTCTTCAGGAATGCTAACATCTAATTGTCCATAGCAAGTACCTTTTTCGAGAGTTGGTTCAATATGTCGGATTAGATAAATTTCCATAGTAAAATATAAAATAAATAAAAACCCACTTCGCAAACTTGCTGAGTTGCTCCAAGGCAATCGCCAGTGTACCCGCCAATCCATTTAGTGAAATATTTCCCTAAATATATTTTGATTATATATACAGGAAACACTATGATAAAAATGTAATAACATTTAAAAATTAATAAAGAAGAAATGCCAAAAATACCCGCAATAATAAAATTAAATACACTTAATGATTTTGCAACTGGTTTTGCTTTGCTGTCTTCATTTTCTCTTACATAATTATGTGTTAAAATAAAAGTAGCCGCACAAAAACGACTGTATGCATGAGCCGAAAAAATAACAAATGGAATAAATTTAGAATCAATGCTTAGTAGTAAATAAAATTTAAATAAAAAAATAAAAATTAGCCCAATAACACCATAAGCACCCACACGGCTATCTTTCATAATATCTAATATCCTTTCTTTTGTCCAACCTCCTCCAAAACCATCGCATACATCTGCAAAACCATCTTCATGAAATGCGCCTGTAATTAGGATCCCCGATACAAAAGAAAGAATCAATGATACTTCTTTACTTAAATAAAATGAAGCGAAATAAAAAACTAAAGCGCAAGCACCACCTACTATCCAACCTATCAATGGAAAATAGCGAGTAGCCTTGTTTAAATACTCCGCATCGTGATTTACCCATTTAGGGCAAGGGATGCGTGTGTAAAACATTAATGCGGTAAAAAATACTTGTATCTCTTTTCTTATAACCCCCATTAGTCCTTATTAGATACGCCAGCCGTTTCAAAACTCGCCATTTGATTTAAAAAATTAACCGCTGATTCAATAATAGGATAAGCAACAGCACAGCCAGTTCCCTCTCCTAATCGCATATTCAAATTAACAATAGGTTTTGCGTTTAAGTAATTTAGTAACAGTTGGTGCCCTTTTTCTTCTGATTGATGACAGAATATAGCATTATCAATAATTGCAGGATTAATTTTACTTGCTACTAAAAAAGCAGAAGTTGCAATAAACCCATCTACTAAAACAATACAATTGTTATCGTATGCCTCGAGTATAGCTTCTGTTATCATAGCTATTTCAAAACCACCAAAGGTTTGCAAAACATCATAAGCTAAGTTAGTTTCGGGTTTATTATTTTCTAAAGCTGTTTTTAAAATAGTATATTTTTTAACCAATTGCTCATTATCTAAACCCGTGCCTTTTCCTATGCAGTCCTTTAAATCAATTCCAGTTAAACAATGCATTAATAAAGATGCAGAAGAGGTATTGCCAATACCCATTTCACCAAAGCCAATGATATTGCATTTTGTTTTTTCTATTACATCTGCAACTATTAATTGCGCTTGTTTTTTACATTCTCTTAACTGCTCTTTTGTAATAGCTTGCTCGTTTAAAAAACTCTTTGTGCCGTAACCTATCTTTGCCGATATTAAATTAGGTAACGTGTCAAAATCTTTATTTACACCAGCGTCTATAACTTTTACCGTAATGTTATGTTGTTTTGTAAAAACATTTATAGCAGCACCACCACTTAAAAAATTATACACCATTTGCCACGTTACGTCTTGTGGATAGGCACTTACACCCTCATTCGCAATGCCGTGGTCAGCAGCAAAAACTAAAATGTGCGGACTAATTAATTGTGGCACATCTGTATTTTGAATTAAACAAATTTGCAAGACTAATTCTTCTAATCTGCCTAAAGCACCTATGGGCTTTGTTTTGAAATCAATTTTATTTTGCACATTTTTCTTGAGTTCGATTTTACTTGTTTTTATATCAGTCATTTTAGTTTTTAATTATTTTTTTTGTAATAAATAAGCCATCGGTATTAATTATTTTTAAGAGATAAAAGCCATTTTCTAAATCTGTTACATTAATTTTATGCTCAATCGTTTCTTTAATTATTTTCCCATTTATATCAGTTAAAACTAAGGCTTTAATTTGAACTTTATCAGTCAGAATATGTATTACGTCTGTTGTTGGATTGGGATATAAAAATATAGAGGCAGATGACAACTCAAACTCCTTTAATCCAACTGCTAATTGATTTATTATGCCAACCGCATCCAAATCAAAACCACCGCTTCCAAATGCGGTTGGATAAGGGTCATTAATAGGATTGCTATTCTTGTCGTAAGTTGCATAAGGTGCGTTAATATTACCAACAACATCAATAATTTTCACATGTGTAATGGCATTTATATCTAATCCAATTTGCGAAGAAAGTTCTTGTAAATCAAAAGGAGTTCCATAATTAGCTCTATATTTTCCTGCAAGGTTATTAAGTTTAGTGGCATCACTAGTATTATCAAAAGGTCCAATTTGCGTTAATGTTTGTGTATTACTGGTTGCTGGAAATCGAAAATAATTTAAACCATCACTACTTACTTCAACAAATGCCAATTCTAAAAACGCATCGTTAAATGAATTTTCAAATACAGCAAAATCATATCCTAAACCATTTGTGATTGGTGAGGTAAATGTTAATATCGCTACTCCACCATCTCCAAGACTAACAACAGGATTTATACCCGCTTTTTTTGTACCATTAGTATCGTTTCCAAAAGTGGCATATCCACCCGATGGCAACGCAATATTTTGATAACCTCTGGATACAATGCAATTACTTGCCCAACCGATAAATGCAGAACTGTCTTTATACATGGCACTTGTTCCGATAGTTCCAACTGCACCATGAAATTGAGCATGTAATCTTAATGTATTTAATATTAATAGTAAATAAATTATTTTTTTCATTTAATTTAATTTTTTTAAATGTTACCTCTTATAATTAGATAATCATTTTTAATTGATGATTTCTTTTTCGTAGGCAATAAAATGAGTGTGTTTTGACAGTTTATTAAATATTGGTTCTATTTCAATTTTACATAAATATGGGTCGCCATTTTTTTTATAATTTAACAAGATACTAGTGGCTTTTTTATAAGTTTTTAAATCGGTAGCCAATTTTTCTGAGAGCAATTTATCTGTATTTTTTCCTTGTAAAAAGGATGGATAGTTATTAATAGCATATACTTTTTTGTATCCAGTCATCGACTCAAAATTTTGACTAACCCAAATAATTTTACTGTTTAAATCTGTAATAATAACTGCAGCTTTTTTGTTAGTTAAAAAATATGTTTTTTCAAAGTAAAAGTCCCACTTATAGAGCTCTTTTATTTTTAACATTTCATTCAAATCTTTTAAAGCATTTGTATTATTCCAAATAGAAAATATTCCATTTAAAGATATAATATCCCAGCAAAATAAAGCGTGATTGTTTTTTTGGGGTTTATACCACTCAGGGAGTTTAGATAAAAATTCAGCAGAGAGATTAAGCATTTTTATTATTTTTCGAATGTCCATAAGCACAGTGCCGACATTTATTGCCACAACATTGCCCTTTTAAATAATGATAGAGTTCGGTAAATACAAAATAACCATCTTCTATGTAATAGTGTAATTGTTCAATTAAATGAGGAGGATTTGGAAAAATTCGATGCGGATTAGAGTTTACAAGTGTGTTTACCTCACTTATACAATTTGCACAAAGGCAATCGTATGTAGTTTCTGATAAAAAAAATTTTGCAAGTTTAGAAAGTTGAACCGAAGAACATTGACAAGTCGATATATTACTGGCCTTGCACGTAAATAGCACAAAGCATCGCCCACAATATTTTTGTTTCTGTTTCTCCTGCATCATACACTACCCCAATCCGCGAGGGCATTTGTGTTATTAGTTTTGGCAGGTCTCCTGACTTGTTGCTTATGCTTTACACCTTCTCAAACTGTTGGGTAGTTTAATGGTTTTACGTAAAGTACTTTACAACTTACAGTTGCGGGACAGTTGAAGATTTTAACTTCATTCCCTTTTAATCATTTATTTAATAAATGAACCAAATACTTATGTAAAGGTAATAATAGTATTATGTAAAACAAATTTTTATTTAGACTTTACTCCTTGAAGTAATCTACTAACATTCCTTTTTCCTCTTCAAAAAATATAATCCTTTTTTCTTCTCCAAAATTTAAAAGAACCGCACTGTTTAAATAAAATTGTTCATGTTGCTCGGCTTCAATACTTAACAAAGGTATATTAATTATGTCTTTCCAAAGTTCATTCTTGTTTTCAGAGGAATAAGTTATTTTTATTTGAGTGTTAAATTTTTCTTCAACCTCGGTAATCTCTTCGGTGATATTATAATTTGTTCTTAAAGAAATTCCATCGTCTGTTTCGTTAATTTCAAATATAATAGAAGATATGTTATTAAATTGTAGTTCAATTTTATCAATAAACACATACCCATTTTTAGACGCCGCTAAATTATGCCACTTGTAATAGTTAACAGTTGTAATCTTAGTGTTTGGCTTTACACTATCTAGTATAAAAAGTTCATCCATATTAAAGTACCCCATTTTTTTATAAAAATTTATTTACTAAAATAAATATTTTTATTTATATATTTGCAACATTGTTGCTTTAAAATTATATTATGATTCCACAAACATTTAACGATTGGAGAAATTGCATCATTAACGACTGCAAAATAAATCTTACTAAAGACTTTGCTGCGCAGCGTTTGGCTGTTTATCAAAATCCGCAAAACCCCGAAACACAAAAGTTTATTTCTTTATATGGCGATGTACATCTGCAAAATATAATTAGTTGGTTTAATCAAATTGTGTAATTTTTTTAGCAAAGTATAATACGCAACTTTATTGAATTAAAAATATCATGAATGTATGTTAACCGAATGTAGAAGTACTAACTACTATTAATAAAACTAACAAATGAAAAAAATACTACCAATAGTGCTTATGCTATTAGCTATTACGGCTTGCAAAGACAAAAAGAAGATTGAACCGAATGATACCAACAATACTTCAAAACCAACCATAACTGTTGTTTCAAAAAACATACCAACAGTAACTGAAAATCTTTGCGATGCCAGTTTTAATAATGTTTTAAAAACTACAACAGGTTCTACGCTCCAAATCCAATTTCAATTTAAAGGCACAAATGACTTATCTCAGTATAAAATAGATGTGCATAATAATTTTGATTGCCACTCGCATGGCAAAACCGCTTCTAGTAATCTATGGAATGTTTTAAATATTGTTGATATTACTGGTAAAGATGTTTCGGTTACTGAAAACCTTGTTATACCAACCAATGCTTCTGTAGGAAATTACCATTTAATGATTAAACTCATTGATGAATTGGGAAATGAATCAGAACCTTTGGATTTTAATGTGATTGTATTAAATCCAAACGACCCAATTGCTCCAACTATTAATTTAACAGTTCCAACAACAGATTCTATAGGTATTGCAAGAGGTGCGAATTTAAATTTTGCTGGTACTATTACAGACAATCTATCGTTAAATGGTGGTAAATTTGAAGTGTCCTATATCGATTCTTCAAATACAAGTTTTGATATTGAACAGGTTTACTTTTCGCCCACGCAAGGTAATTCCTATAACTTAAATTTTAATTATACAATTCCATTGTTTTCAGTAAAAGGGCCTAGTTTATTTTATATTAAAGCTTACGACGAGGTAAATAATGTAAGCGTTAAACAAATAAAAGTTACAATCTATTAAAAAATAGATGAGTAAATGCAGAATTATAAATTTGAATACTATTAATGTATGTATTTGCTTTTTAATAGTAATGTTCAATAGCACTTATGCGCAAATTATAAAAATGGATAGTACTGAAGTTGAATTAAAGGAAATAGAAATTGTTGCTCCAACAAAATCAGAAAACGATCTTGGAACAACACTTAATTATAAAGCAATAAACAGTGAATACTTAACCCGAAATCAAGGCAATACATTTATTAATACGCTTGAAAAACTACCTGGTATTAGTTCAATAAATGTAGGTGTTGGAATTTCAAAACCAGTTATTCGTGGTTTAAGTTTAAATAGGGTGATTGTTAATGAATACGGCATCAAACAAGAAGGACAGCAATGGGGAGCCGACCATGGGTTAGAAATTGACCAATTTAATGTTGATAAAGTAGAAGTTGTTAAAGGTCCGGTTTCAGTTTTATATGGTTCGGATGGAATTGGGGGGGTAATAAATATTTACCCCTCCTATATTCCAAAAACAAATTCCTTTAACGGCGATGTTTTACTAAATTATAAATCAAATAATGATTTGTATGGAACAAGTATAAAATTACAAGGCAATAAAAATGATGTATATACTATAGCTAGGTTTACTTATCAAGATTATGGCAGTTACCGAGTACCTGCCAAGGAATTTACCTACAATGGTTTTATATTACCAATATACAATAATCGCTTAAAAAACACAGCCGGTAAAGAAACAAACTTTTCTGTGCTTACTGGTATAAAAAGGAAATGGGGATTTACAAGACTTTATGTTTCTAATTACCGTCAGCAAGCAGGATTTTTTGTTGGTGCATTTGGTGTACCAAGAGCCTATCAATTGTTTGATGACGGACAACCTCGTAAAATTGAGATCCCCAATCAATTCATCAATCATTTTAAAATTGTTTCAAATACTTTATTGCTAGCAAAAAAGGGATATTTTGAATTGGATTTTGGTTACCAATATAATATTCGTAATGAATATTCCTATCCACATGCTCATGGTGTTGCTAATAATGCTTTTGGCAATCTAGCCATGGGTCTTGATTTACAAACCTACTCGGGCAACATTAAATTCAATCATCAAATAAATAGCAGACTAAAAAATATCTATGGTATTTCAGCACAACATCAAACTAATTTTAAGAAAGGCCATGAATTTTTAATCCCGCAGTACGAAGCTACTTTCATTGGAGCATTTATATTTTCTGAATATAAACTCAATCCTCGATTTCTAATTTCTGGTGGTATACGAATCGACGGAGCAAAACAAAAATCAATTCGAGTAATGATGCCAACATACAACTCCAGTTTGCAATATATTAAAGACGTACAGGCCGCACCCGCATTAAACCGAACGTATTTTAATACATCTGGCTCTATAGGAACTGCCTATAATCTTTACCCTTATTTAAAATTAAAAGCCAATATAGGAACAGCATACCGTGTTCCTGTAATTGCTGAACTTGCAGCCAATGGCGTGCATCATGGCACTTTTAGACATGAAAGAGGAGATTCAACATTATTGCCCGAAAGAGGTTATATGTTTGATTTAGGATTATACTTTAAAAACAAAAATCTTACTATTGATTTTACACCTTTCGTTAATTATTTTAATAACTACATTTACTTAAGTCCAAGTGCTAAATTTTCTCCTTTACCAGATGCTGGTCAGGTGTATGTTTATAAGCAAACCAAAGCTTTATTTTATGGTTATGAAAGTAGTTTGGCTTGGCAAGTAAATAAATTCATACTTAATGAAGCATCTATTGAATATGTTTGGAATAAAAATCTTGATAATGAGTTACCTTTGCCTTTTACTCCTCCTTTATCGGTACTTGATGAAATTTCTTTAAGCCCATTTAAGCAAAAACAATTTAAAACGTTCAATTTCGGTATATGTGGTCAATATTTTGCCCCTCAGTACCGCGTTGATAGAAACGAGCCAGAAACAAATGACTATTTTTTACTACATCTTTCGCTCTCTAATACGTTTTATATAAATAAAAGCAGATTTTCAGTGTATATACAATTACGCAATGCAACAGATTCAAAATACTTAAATAATATGAGTCGGTATCGCATTTTAAATTTACCAGAGCAAGGTAGAAATATTCAGATAATGTTAAAATTTGAATTTTAAATAAATATTTATTGCAACTACGTTGCAATAAATTAATTTAATTATATTTGCCTTCAATATTAATTAACCTTAAAAAAACATGAAAAAGAAAATTGTATTTAGTTTACTTTTAATTACATCATTTTATGCTTGTAAAAAAGAGCCGATCGACCCTAAACAATGCGTTCCAACAAATCCTCAAGAACAATTTACCGAGAACAACTATGTAAGAATAATGTTAACCGATGCTGATAATAGCAACCTATATTTGGTTAATGGGAAAACACATAATGTCCAAACTCTTTCGTTCCCTTATAGTGGTGCAAGAGTTTACAATACTAGTAGTGGTAGATATGCTGGTGTAGTTAGTGGATCAGGAAATTTTGTACGTTTTTTCGACTCTGGAATTCAACATAATGGTAGCTCAGTATCTGAAAGTACAGCTCAATGGGCTTTAACTACTGCCACTAGCCCTAGTCCAGTACATTTTTATTCTAGAGATAATCACACCGTGTTATTCAATGATGGTGATGGCTCCTTGTCTTTGTTTAAAGAAGATGAGTTATACAGTAGGCCTACAGCCATAAACTTAACAGCAGGTAATACTGCTCATCATGGAGCCCCAGCCATTTTTAATAACGGAAAAATTGCTATTACGCATAAAGATTTAATTGCTCCTGTTAACGGAGTACTACCAGAGTATGTAAAGGTTATTGGAATAGATGGTACAGAGGTTCATGCAAAGGATATTAAAACAGGTGGTATTCATGGTGAAGCTTGTAATGGGACAACCGCGATATTTGGTTCAACAAATGGTATCTTAAAGGTTTCAGATAATGGAACACAAGCATTAATCCCATACCCAGCATCATTTGGAACAACTTGGTTAGGTTCTTTGATTTACGGGAAAGAATCTCAAGTTTTTATTGGATTTAGAAGAGGTTTTGGCGTATTCAAAGTTGACATCACTTCTAACACGATAACTACAATTGATAATTCTACAGATTTTAATGGTGTAACTTTTGATGAGAAAGGTAAATATTTAATTCTTTTACATAAAACAGGTAAATTAAGAGTTATAGATCCTAGTAGTGGAGCAATATTAAATGAGACCTCTTCCGTCGTAGGTTTTCCTTCTTCAGGCAATTCTTACATGCCAATTCTGAAATCAACTTCCAAAATTGTTTATGTAATAGATGCGACTAACCAGAAAATATTAACATACAAGAAATCTGATTTGAGTTTTATTAAGGAAGTAGCCCTTCCTGGCAAACCACTTACAGCATCCATAATTGGATTTGACGGAGAGTAAAATATTACTAATCAAAAATAAAAATTTAAAGCATCACACAACTTTAAATATAAGTTGTGTGATGCTTTGATAATGGATATTTTATTTACACATGAAAACAATATTTTCTCTAATTAATGCATTATTATTTTTGAGTAAATTATCTTTATTTGCTCAAGATACATTAACAAATTTACCAAAAACTGCCACGAGAATAATCAATAAGTATTCTTCAGGTTGGGGTTACTACACTGGACATAATGGAAATTATATTGAAGAATTTGCTGAAAAATACTATATCAATGGCAGTAGAACACTTTTAGGTGTTATAAGCGAACACACCGGAGTAGTAGCCAATAACAATAACGAAAGTCAATTTAAAGTCTATTCTGTGGGAAATAATAAATTACCAGGAAATTTAATAGTTAGTAAAACTGTAATTTATGGTGATATTAATTTGTCAGGAAATTCTATGGTTACCATTTTTAATGCACCAGCTTTAGTTTCTGATTCTTTTTTCGTGTCTTTTAATTTAACAGATTATGCACATGGTGGTTTTGATGGCGACACTATTGGCTTGTTATACGGTGAAGATGGATCTAGACCGAATACAGACTTGCCTAGATTTGGACGAAATGCAGTTAGGCATCACAGTCATGGTTCTCCTATATGGAAAGATTTTTATTCTCAAAATTTTACACCAATTAAAACTCACTATGCTCTTTTCCCTATACTTGCTCCTGCTACAATTGGCATAAACGAATTAAAAACAGATGAATTTAAAATAGCAAGTGTATATCCTAATCCATTTGTAGAAACTGTTTATTTAAAAATTGAAAAAATAGAGGCGAGTTATTTAACAATCAATATTTATAATGATTTAGGAAAAATTGTAAAATCTTTAAATACTGAAAGTATAGAATTTACAGCAAATCAAGAAATAAAAATAGATTGTAAAGAATTAGCTGCTGGTAAATATATCGTATTTATAAAAGGCAGAAACACAGGTTTAGCAACACAAATTATTAAAAATTAATATCGAAAATGTTCGCTTGATTTCTTCGATGTAAGTTTGTAAATCAAGTTGACAGACTTTGTGACTGAATGGTTCGGTTAAGCTATAAAAGTGAAACGATGGTTCGAATCCGTCTTTTAGTTAAAATTTCTTAAGGCCATTTAAGCAAAAATAATTCAATACGATTAATTAGGTATATGTGGACAATATTTTACACTTCAGTAATGCGTAGATAGAAATGAGTCACAAACAAATGACTATTTTTAACTGCATCTTTCGTCCTCTCTTTCGTTTTATATTTTAAAAATAGTTTTTCGTTTTTTTGTAATTACGAAAAGCCACCGATGCTAAGGGATTAAATAATATAAGTAGATACCGCATTTTAAATTTAACTGAGCAAGGAAGAAACATTCAGGTAATGCCAAAATATGAATTTTAAATAAATATTTATTGCAACATAGTTGCATTAAATAAAAATATGATTACTTTTGTTTGTATAAAAAAAATTAATCATGAAAAAAAACTTACTTTATTCTATAACGGCTGCATGTGTTATGCTGTTTAATCAAGGCCAAGCGCAATTAGGCACTTGGCAATACCAAAACCCAACACCTGGTCCTAATGGACAAAATGCACTTTGTGTTTATAATTCAGATACCGTTTATGTTGGAGGTTGGGGTGGTTATATTGCTAGAACTTTTAACGGCGGAGCAACTTGGACTACAGCCACCCCGCCTTCTGCAAATGGAATCAGTGCATTGGAGTTCATTAAAGGTCATATTGGATTTACTACAGGAGACGTAGGTGAATTATATAAAACTACTAACGCAGGAAACACTTGGTCGTTAATCACCTTACCAAATCCAGATTGGTATGTATCATCAATTAAGTTTGTTACCTCTACCATAGGATTTATTGGAGGCAGTTCATTTGGTTCAAATGGCGACAGCTCATTTGTAGCAAAAACAGTTGATGGTGGTATTACGTGGACAGATTTATCTAATTTAAAAAGAATGCCAAATAGCGTTGCTCAAATACAAACATTTGGCACGGATAGTATTTATACTTTGGGCTTTGCAGCAAATTATGATGGGACAATGTTTACGTGTTCTCATAACGGAGGAGCAACATGGACAAATGTAAAAGCATTACCAAATGCCGGAAGTGGAAATTATAATCAGGGTACCATGTATTTTTTAAATAATAATGAGGGTTATTTGTATTGCACCACTCCTGATACCATTTTAAAAACAATAGATGGCGGACTAACTTGGATTAATGGAGGTAAGCATCAACTTACTAACGGAACTGATTTTTTTCCTGGAACTTTACATTATTTTAACTCAAACAATGCGGTGGCCTTTGCTTCTTATGCTGCTAATCCTATTATAACAACTAATGCAGCTACAACATGGTCATCCGCAACACATGCAGCTAATACGGTTTGGATATATCGTATGGGTTTTGTGAAAAACTCGCAAACAGGATATGCCAATGGTGGCGGTGGCGAAGTTTTGAAAACAACTAATGGTGGAACTACTTGGACATCTGTACAAAGTAATTTAAGAAGTGCATTATATGGTGTTGATTTTTTAGATACTCAAAATGGCTTTGCTTGTGGTAATAATGGAGCTATCTATAAAACAACTAACGGTGGGGTAACATTTACAGCGCTAACAAGTGGATTAACTACTAGATTAACTAGTATTCAAAAAATAAAAAATACACAAATTTTGTATGCCTGTGGGTTTAATGGAAAAGTCATAAAAAGCACAAATGATGGTACAAGTTGGACTAGTTTAACAACAGGTATATCTAGTGATTTAAACGGATTGTATTTTGCAAATAAAGATACAGGTATTGCTGTAGGGAAAAACGGGGTTATTATTAGAACTTTAAATGGTGGAACAACTTGGTCGGTTGTACCAACAACATTTACCACCAATTTAAACAGAGTGGTTATTAAAGATGTAAACGTATATATTGCTAGTGATACAGCACAAGGCCCTCAAGGCGTATTTTACAAAAGCCACAACTTAGGTCAAACTTTTTCAACAGTAAATATTCCATCTATGCCCGAGAGTTTCAAAGGAATTAATTTTGTCAATGATTCTGTAGGAAGAGTATGTGGCACATTTGGTACTATATTAAAAACGGAAAATTATGGACAAACATGGGTTCCAGAATTAGTTAATACGACCGATGATTTCTTCGGAATTAGTTTTGCTGATAACCAAAAAGGTATTGCAGTTGGAGCTTACGGTTTAACATTTGAAACAGCAGACGGCGGACAAACTTGGGATCAAAATCTATCAATTGTTAGTGTTGACTTGTATGATGCTTCGTATCCTGACCCTAATAATGGTTGGGGAGTTGGAAGAGTTGGCGCAGTAGCTAAATACACAAATAGTTACATTATTACCTCAATCCATGAAAAACAAACAGCTACATCAGCTATTAGTATTTATCCAAACCCATCTAATGGAATCATTAACTTTTCTTCGAAACTTAAAATCGATGGACTTGAATTATATGACAACATTGGCAAATTAATTGAAAGCAAAAATATAACTACTTTTCAAACTAGTTATGTAATGCCATCAGGTCTTACCACAGGTATTTACTTCTTAAAGTTCAAGGCAGAAAATGAAGTGATTACTAAAAAAGTAATTCTCCAAACAAACTAACTAATTGTTCCTCATGTTTTACAAAATAGTATTGTAAAGCATGAGGAACTTAAACATAAAAGACATGAAAAAAAGAATTATACACTTAACTATACTTTCACTAAGTTTTATAGGTTTAGCTTTAAATGCACAAGATACTTTGAGAAATTTAAGTGCAGTGGCCACAAGAACGGTTAATAAATACACTGCAGCCTCAAGTTGGGGCTACTACACTGGATCAAATTATCTTTTAAGAGAAGAATTTGCAGAAAAATATTACATACAAGGTACTCGCACTTTAGTAGGAGTTATTAGTGAACATAGTGGGATTGTTACAAATCCTAACAATTCAAGTCAATTTAGAGCATATACTGTTGGCTCAAATAAATTGCCAGCAACATTAAAAGCCAGCAAAAATGTTCCCTATGGTCAAATTAATTTAACAGGAAGTCCAATGGTAACTATTTTTCCAGTAACAGCTCAGGTCACTGACTCTTTTTTTGTGTCATTCAATTTAACCGACTACGCACATGGTGGATTTGATGGAGATACCATTGCCCTACTTTATGGAGTAGATGGTTCTAGGGCGGCAAATGATTTAGGGAAATTCGGAAGAAATGCGATTAAAAGACATAGTCATTCAGGTCCAGATTGGAAAGATTTTTATTCACAAAATTTTACTCCCATCGCAACACACTTTGCTATTTTTCCAATATTAGCATCTAATACAACTACAGGTATATCGGAATTAGAAACTGATGAATTTAAAATAGCGAGTGTATACCCTAATCCGTTTATTGAATCTATAAATTTAAAATTAGAAACAATAAAAGTGAGTGACTTAACCATAACTGTTTATAATGATTTAGGACAAGTTGTAAAAACAATTAATACTGTTGATATGGAATTTACAAATAATGAAGAAATAAAAATTGATTGTAAAGAATTAGAAGCAGGTAGATATATTGTATTTATAAAAGGAAAAAACACTGGTTTAGCAACTCAAGTTATTAAAAAATAATATCGAAAATGTTCGCTTGATTTCTTCGATGTGAGTTTGTAAATCAAGTTGACAGGCTTTGTGACTGAGTGGTTAGGTTAAACTATAAAAGTGAAACGGTGGTTCGAATCCATCCTTGGCCTCAATAAAAAATTATGAAAAAATTACCAGTAACTGTATTAAGTGGTTTTTTAGGATCGGGAAAAACAACCCTTTTAAATCATGTATTAAATAATAGAGAAGGGTTAAAAGTAGCCGTGATTGTAAATGACATGAGTGAAATAAATATTGATGCTCAAATTATAGAACGAGAAACTTCACTTTCGAGAACCGAAGAAAAACTAGTGGAAATGAGCAACGGCTGTATTTGCTGCACACTTAGAGACGATTTGGTAAAAGAAGTAGAAAAACTAGCAAACGAAAATCGTTTCGACTACTTACTGATTGAAAGTACTGGAATAAGTGAGCCTGTACCCGTTGCACAAACTTTTACATTTGAAGATGATAACCAAGGGATTAATTTGAGTAAATTAAGTCGTTTAGACACACTTGTTACGGTGGTAGATTGTTTAAATTTTCATAATGACTTTAATAGCGATGATAATATTATTGACAGAAAACTAAATGATGATGTGTTAGACACAAGAAGAATTGTTGATTTACTGATAGACCAGGTTGAATTTGCTAATGTTATTGTTCTAAACAAAATCGACTTAGTTGAGGAGGATATCGTAAAAGAACTTGAATTAGTTATTCATAAATTAAATCCAACGGCCAGAATTTTTAAAACCGTTAATGGGAATATTGACCTTAAAGAAATATTAAATACAAAATTATTTGATTCGAAAGATGCTTCGGAATTCCACACTTGGAAAGAGGAGTTGAAAAAAGAACATGTTCCTGAAACGGAAGAATATGGTATTAGTTCGTTTGTATTTAAATCAAAAGTACCATTTCATCCTGAACGATTTGCTTGGTATTTAGAGCATATTTTTCCTACTTCAATTATCAGAACCAAAGGAATATTTTGGATTGCCTCTCGACCAGATGACGCTATAAGTTTAGGACAAGCAGGAACCTCTTTAAAAATAGAAAAAGCAGGAGTTTGGTGGGATAGCATTCCGCATTACGAAAGATTGCAAATGGAGAACTATAAAGAGAATAGAAAATTCATTGACAAAAAGTGGGATAAAGTATGGGGAGATAGGGAAACAGAATTAGTATTTATTGGTCAAAACCTTAATGAAAACGTGTGTGTAAATCAATTAAAGGATTGTTTATTAACACCTGATGAGATTTTACTGTATCGCTCTAATTATCAATTTGATGATACATTTGGAAATTATATATAAGAAATGAAAAAAATCAATTCAATAGTAATGACCACTTTCATGTGTTTATTTATAAACTCTGCGTGTCAACAAGTGACTGAAAAAGATCAAATATTAGTGAAAAGCAATAACGATTCGCTACTAAAAATAGAAATGCCAGATGCTGCCTGCAATAATTGTAAAAAAGTGGTTGAGGATGGATTGGCTAATAATAAAGGAGTGAAACAATCGCAACTTAGTTTAAAGAAAAAAGAATTAAGTATTATTTATGATCCTATGTCTATATCAGAAGATAAATTAAAACTAATAGTTACCAACTTAACATATCAAATGCCATGCAAAAATTCAAATCAATTAAGAATAGTATTCTAAAATTAGTTCTACTAACAATTGCAGTCATTACTTCCACTTCATTCAAACATCCTATAAAATTAACGGCCTCATTAATTGAATATGAATTAAAAACAAATAGTTTAAGAATGGAATGCAAAGTATTTATTGATGATTTTGAAAAAAGTATAAATAAAACATTACCAAAAAATATCAATGTTTCAAATTTAACAAAAGAAGATATTAAAGGATTAGAAGACTATTTTGACACCTATTTAAAAATATCATTCAATGGTAAAGAATTACCTATCAAATATAAAACATCAGAAGTATTAAGAGAATACAATGTATTAACTGTAAAATTTACTGATCATCTTATAAAGATAAAAAAAGGTGATAAACTTGAAATTTCCAATACTCTTTTCTTTACTGAATTTGGCTATATACAATCTAATAGAATGACCATTAGAATTCCTCCTTATATAATAGAAGATAATCAGGAAGCAACAATGAATAACTATACAATACCATACACTTTTTAATCATATACAATGAATAATTTAAGCTCTTTTTTCGTTAACGGTTGGCATCATATTGTTGATATTAATGCCTATGATCATTTACTGTTTGTAATGACACTATGCGCGGCTTTTAAACTATCGCAGTGGAAACAAATTTTGGTAATTATAACCGCATTTACAATAGGTCATAGTGGAACGCTTATATTGAGCGCCTTAGATATCATTCCTGCAAATGCTAAAGTGATTGATTCCTTAATCCCTCTAACAATCATGTTAACCGCTTTAGCTAATATTATCAACTATAATAAAAATAGTAAATTCTCAAATGCGAAAATTAAATATGGTATCGCTTTAGTATTCGGACTAATACATGGTTTAGCATTTGCTAGTAATTTTAAATTTATGATGTTTGGAGGCAGTATTTTAATGCCTTTATTCTCTTTTAATATTGGGATTGAAGTGGGACAATTATTTATAGTATTACTTTTTATGATTGCTTTAGGGATGTATACTCATATCATCAAAGGCGAACATTTAAAATGGAACCTTTTTGTTTCAGGAGCTGGATTTGGCATAGCCGCAACCATATTATTAAAAGCATTAAACGAAAATTAACTTATCTATAATGAAACAAATAAAATCCGCAGTCTTAATACTAATTATAATAATTTCTTTGACTTCATTTACTACCAATCACGATGACGGAAAGACATACAAAACAGCCATTAAAGTTGATTGTTCTTGCAAAGAGCATACTATCATTAAAAAGTTAGGATTCAAACCTAAAATACACGCATCACAAATACACAACAATAAACACTATGATGTATTTATGAATGATAAAAATGACCTTCTCATCTTTGAAATCATAACTAAAGAAATAAAAACTCAACCCGATTCTTTAAAATCAAAAACTCATGAAATTTTTAGTTGATAATCAAACAGATGTTCTTCTTTGCAAAACATCTAAATCAAATATTTTGAATTGTAAACAATTACAAGATTTTAAAGCTATTAATCATAAAAACTATAATATAGCCTCATTAAAAAGAGAGCCAATGTATGACATTAGTAATTTACTGAATTTATTAACAAAAGATTCCAGTTTGCATTATCAAGAAACTGCTGGTAAAGAAAAATTGATTCGCAATTTAATGAATTACATTCCCAGCTTAGGTATTAAACCAAATGATGAATTGGCATATTTAATTGCGGATATAGAGCAATTAATTAGTCTATTTTCAAAAGTATCTAGAAGTAAAAAAGTGAATTTATTACTAAGTGTTGTAAATACAAATATGTGTGAGCTTTTTCATACTGATATTAATGAACTAAGATTATTATGCACATACAAGGGCAAGGGAACTCTTTGGGCTGATAACAGCAATGTTAATTGGCACGAAATGAATTGTTGCAAAACAAATGAGGCACTTATTAAAGATCAAAGCAAAATACATGAAGCTGAACCTTTCGAAGTTTTAATTTTAAAAGGAGCTCTTCACGAATTTAATAATTCACATGCTATTTTACACAGAAGCCCAACAATAGAAGAAACTAAACAAAATAGATTATTATTAAGATTAGATACACAAAATTTTGGAAAATTTTAAAAGTTACATCAAGTATAGTAAAGCGGATGTTGTTGGCATCATTGCTTCTTCGATATGCATCATACATTGCGTGCTTACGCCATTGATTGTCATTGTTTTTTCTGAAGTAATTAAAGAAAAATATGAACTATTGAATTACTTTTTCTTGTTAATTAGCTTAGTGAGCGTTGCATTATCTGTCAGATCATCTAAGCATCCATTACTTAAAGGTTTATTAATTTACTTTTGGATACAATTAAGTTTGGGATTGTTTCTTGAAGATAGGAATGTCATATTTAGCATATTAATGTATTTTTCGGCTATTGGTTTAATTGGTACTCATGTTTTAAACATTAAGCACTGTAATACATGCAACCATTAATATGATAAACATTTACATTATAACTGGCTTTTTAGGGTCTGGAAAAACAACTTTTTTAAATCACTTTTTGAAACATCATTCCAATTCAAAAAATTTAGTGATTGAGAATGAATTTGGAAGAGTTAATATCGATACAAGATTAATAACTGAAAAAATTGACGAAGTAGTTGAACTAACCAATGGCTGCATGTGTTGCAGTATAGATAATGAGCTAATAGAAGTATTGGCGCATATAATAAAGAAAGAAAACAAACCTAATAATGTATTTATAGAAACAACTGGTATAGCAGATACAGGAAATATTATTGGTATGATCAAATCACCTGAGATCAAAAAACATTTTAATTACAAAGCCAGTATTTGCATTGTTGATGCTGAAAACATTGAAGACAGACTATCAGAAACATTTGAAACAGCCAAGCAAATTACGGTATCAGACATATTGATTGTAAATAAACTAAACAGTGTGGCAACCCATTATTTTTCGAATATACAGTTGATATTAAAACAAATTAATCCGTTTGGGAAAATTTTAAAATCGCTTGATGGTTCTGTTGATTTTAATGACCTTGAAATACTTATAAATAATAATGAATTTAAAATTCCATTAACCATTGGAGATACGTCTCTAAAAACATCTCATAAAATTAACACGGTATATTTTGAAACGAATGACAGCTTCAACCTCGGAGAATTAACCTATGCCCTGCATGTTAATTTCATGTTGTATCCTCATCAATTATTTAGATTGAAAGGCTTTGTAAATACAAGTCCAAATAATATTAGATACCTAGTTCAATCCACAGGAAAGCATATGGTATTTACACCAGTGACAAATGAAGGAAATAATATTAAATCAGAGCTAGTGTTTATTGGACTGCAATTAAAAACAGAAACAATAAAACGAATCCTAAGACCTGCAATTAGGCATCTCAAAAATTTATAAATTATGATACCACAACACTTTGAAGAATAGAAAGACTATATTGCAAATAAATATAAAATAGTTTTAACTCATAATTACATTGAAACTCGTATTAGAGAATTATCTGATATATATTTAAGTATAAACAAATATAATGGCTAAAAAAAGATAATCTTGAACCATTAAGTTCATTTTGACAATACCATCAAAACACTTAGCTTTGTTATGAAAGGTATTATTTATGAATCCACTAAATCCATTATTTGCAGTTATTGTTATGGCAATTGCATGGATAACTGGATATGTTCTAAATCTAAAATATAAAACACAACATCAAATTCATAAATTTGAAACAATAGATGGACTAAGAGGTTTTTTAGCATTTAGTGTTTTTATTCACCATTCATCTGTATGGTTTCAATTTAAAGAAGAAGGAACTTGGAGATTACCAGATTCTAACCTTTATATTCATTTTGGAGAAACCAGTGTAGCTCTTTTTTTTATGATTACAAGTTTTTTATTTGTAAATAAAATAATCAATACAAAAGAGCATGATTTTAATTGGAATACATTTTTTATTTCTAGATTTTTTAGATTAGTACCAATGTACTACTTTTCACTGATGCTAATCCTCATTTGTATTTTACAAATAAGCAGTTGGCAAGTCCATACAAGTATATTTTCTATTTCAAAATCTCTACTTAACTGGCTTACATTTACCATTATAGATAGGCCTGATATTAATAATTTTACATTTACCGATAAAGTAAACGCTGGTGTTACATGGTCACTAACATACGAATGGCTATTTTATTTTAGTTTACCAATTTTATCTTTACTTACTTCTCTAAAAAAACCTAAACCAATATTCTTAGGATTTAGTATCGCATTTATCATATTTTATATTTCTCACAATATCATTCAAGCATACCACATATACGCTTTTGCAGGAGGCGCCATTGCACCATTTTTATTAAAATACAATCTCATCAACACAAAAGCAAAAAACAATATAGCTAGTATTATAGTTATCATATGCTTTTTGATAATCAGAGAATATAGTTCAGCTAAAAACGAATCCTGTGTAACATTAACAACCATTGCATTTACTTTAATTGCAATGGGCGCATCCTTATTTGGATTATTAAAAACATCTACTTTAAAATTTTTGGGTAGTATAAGTTACAGTACCTATTTACTGCATGGAATTGTATTGTTTGTGATTTTTAATTTTGTGATTTCACTTAAAAGTCTAGAAACATATTCAGCTGAGCAATACTGCTATATCATATTTTTAATAACTCCGATATTAACTTTATTAAGTTTAACATCTTACAAGTTTATAGAAAAACCAGGGATCAATCTCTCTAAAAAAATTATTCAAAAGCTAGTGGTTAAAAAACAGTAAATTTACCACAACATTACAATTCAGATTTAATGAATCAAAAAACAATTCCAAATAATTTTTCTAAATATCAAATACTTGTTATTGTATTATTAGCATTAACACAATTCACAGTGGTTTTAGATTTTATGGTTATGTCGCCTTTAGGAGATATTTTAATGAAATCAATGAACATGACCACTACTCAATTTGGATTAGTAGTATCGGCTTACGCATTTAGCGCTGGAATAGCGGGTATTTTCACGGCAGGCTTCGCCGATAGATTTGACCGAAAAAAATTATTACTGTTTTTTTATATAGGTTTTATTTTAGGAACTTTATTTTGTGGCCTTGCAAATACATATCCGCTATTAATTGCTGCACGAATTATGACTGGTGTTTTTGGCGGTGTTATTGGATCTATTTCTATGGCTATTGTAGCTGATTTATTTTTACCAGAGCAACGTGGTCGCGTAATGGGATTTTTACAAATGGGCTTTGGATCGAGCCAAGTTTTAGGAATTCCAATAAGTTTGTATCTAGCAAATTCTTTAGGTTGGCAATCTCCATTTTTAATGATTGTTGTTTTAGCTACCATTATTTGGCTTATCATAGTTATTAAAATGAAACCCATCACACAACATTTAGAAATAAAAAATGATCGTAATGCATTACATCATTTATGGCATACCATTGCACAAAAGGATTATCGTATAGGATTTATGTCAACAGCCTTATTATCTTTAGGGGGATTTATGATGATGCCATGGGGAAGTGCTTTTGCGATAAATAACTTACATGTTACTCCTGACCAACTTCCTATTTTGTTTATGATAGCAGGTGTTGCCACTTTAATAATAATGCCAATTATAGGAAAACTAAGCGATAAGATTGATAAATTTAAGTTATTTGCGATCGCCTCTATTTGGATGATTTGTGTTGTATTAGTTTATACAAGATTAACACCAGTTCCTTTTTGGTTTGTAATAATTATGAATGTATTAATGATGATTGGTATTATGAGTCGTATGGTGCCATCCATGGCATTAGCCACTTCATTACCTAAAATGCAAGATAGAGGGGCGTTTATGAGTATTAACTCCTCGTTACAGCAAATTGCAGGGGGAGTAGCTGCAGCAATTGGCGGAATCATTGTGGTTCAAAAAAACAAAACAAGTCCACTAGTACATTATGATACTTTAGGTGTATTAATTACTATTATTTTACTATTCGCTATTTATATGGTGTTTAGAGTAAGTAAAATAGTTAAAAGAAGAATTAAAGAAACTTCAATATTATAATTTATCATAAGAATGTATATTTTGAAGATTAATAGATATACTACCATCTTTATGAGGCATTTGTTTCATTGGTACAAATTTAGCATTCCAAGCTAATTCTGAATTTTTATAAGACATTCGAGAATATACAGTTTGAAAATAAGTATCTGTAATTGATTTAATTAAAATAATAAATTCGCCATCCCTTTCTTTTACATCTAATTCAGAAAGTCCATACATAGGGCTTTTATCATCAATCGGATGAACAACCGTCCAAGTTAGAGGCAACAAATTAATTTTGCTTCTTTCTAACTCTAAAAAATGAAAATCACGACGTTGGGTCTCGGGATTATTAATCGCTAAAATCACTTGGCATTCCGTTTCAATTAATTCATTTTGTTTTTTATTAGCTACTCTAAACATAAAACCTGTAAGGTCTTTATAAGGAGCTACCACTGCCTCATTACTATATTGTAAGTCAGCTTTTGGTTTAGAAAAACGACCATATAAAATACCAGTTACTAATGCAAATCCCATTAATCCGAGCATAGATTCGATAGAAGAAACAGTACTAGGAAAAACACTATTGGGATAAATATGTCCGTAACCAACCGTTGTTAAAGTTTGGGCACTAAAAAAAAACAATTGGTAAAATTTTTCGGAACCTGACCCAACATCTAAGCCTCCAAACTTATCGGCACCAATGGCATAATAAAGCACTGCAAACATTGTATTCACAACCACATAACTTACAAATACTAAACTAATAAACTGAATCCAAGTTATCCCAAGTAACCAATGGTATAAATCAAAACCAATATGTTTATCGGATACTTTACGTTTAACGTTAACGGTGCCGTTTTGGTTCAAAAAACGAACAGATTCGTTATAGTTTTTGGTTCCAAAACCAATTTCAGCACTTTCTTTTTTTTTGTTGTGAAAAACCTCTTTAATCATACCTTTGTAAAATGAAATCTAAAGGTAATTATTATTGGCTATTATTAATTATTCCATTGACATTTGTTGCATGGTATTTTATAAATAAAAACGAACAAAAACCGCTTCGTACTCTCCCCTATTACGGTCAAAAAAACAGCATGAAAGATGGCGATACATCGTATCATACTGTTAAACCATTTATGTTTACCAATCAATACAATGAAAAGGTTACTGAAGAAAACGTGAAAGGAAAAATATACGTCACAGATTTTTTCTTTACTACCTGTCAAAGTATTTGCCCAATTATGAGTTCTCAATTAGAGCGTGTTTATAAGCAATTTGAAAACAATAAAGATATTTTAATCCTGTCGCATACAGTTTCACCCGAAGAAGACTCGGTGAATGTTTTAAAAGACTATGCATTTTTACATGGCGTAAAAGATAATCGTTGGCTATTTGTAACTGGAGAGAAAAAACATTTATATGATATGGCAAGAAAAGGCTATTTATTAAATGCCGAAGAAGGGACTGGAGATGAAGATGATTTTATACATACTCAAAACTTTGCTTTAGTAGATAAGGAAAGGCATTTGAGAGGATTTTATGATGGCACAGATAGTTTGGATGTATCAAGATTACTTGTAGACATTAATTTATTAATTGAAGAATATAACTATAATGAAAAACATAAATAAACTCTTCATACTAATCCTTATAAACGTAACAACAATTTATGCGCAAAAAACAGTCGTGTATAAAATTGATGATTTAACCAAGCGTATATACAATAATAGCGATACAACTTACGTCGTAAATTTTTGGGCTACTTGGTGCAAACCTTGCGTAGCCGAGTTACCTGAATTTGAAAAATTACATAACGAATCAAAAGACAAAAAAATAAAAGTGCTAATGGTAAGTATGGATTTTAAAGAAGAAATCAATAAAAAACTAAAAGACTTTTTAAATAAAAACAATTATACTTTCGATGTTGTATTGTTGGACGAAATAAATGGAAATGATTTTATTAATAAAATATCGGAAAGTTGGAGTGGCGCCATCCCAGCAACTTTAATTACCAAAAACAATAAATCTACTCAGGATTTTATTGAAAAAAAGGTAACCTATGATTATTTAATCGAAAAGATTAAATAAAAAGTCAAAATAATTTTATTAAAATCATTTTTTTATTCAAAAATCCAATTCAGATATTATCTTTACAAAACTATGGCATTAACTGTAAAAACATCACAACTACCCAATTCTGGTAAAGGTTTATTTACCACAACAGCAATTAAAAAAGGGACTCGTATTATTGAATACCTTGGAGAAATTATTGACTGGAAAGAATACGAAAAACGAGTTGAAAGAGATGAAGATGGATATTTATTTTTCATAAACAAAAAAGTATGTATTGATGCTTGGAATACCCCCCAACATAAAGCTCGTTTTGCAAATGATGCTGCAGGATTAGGCAGAGTAAAAGGCTTAAAAAACAACTGTGTTTACGAAACAGAAGATAACCGTTGCTGGATAGTAAGTACAAAAGATATAGCAGCAGGCGAAGAGATTTTTGTTAGTTATACCAAAGAATATTGGGATTGTGTACGATATAACATTAGCATTGGAAGAGGAAGGAAATAAGTATATTTAATTTAGAATTTTTTTCAATATAAAAATGACAAAAACATCTAATAAAATATATATAGGATTAAACGCGAGCTATCATGATCCGTCAATTGCCCTTGTTAATGAGGATGGTATAATTATTTTTGCGCAAGCTACAGAAAGGTATACCCAAAATAAACGTTCACTTTTTACGGTAGCAGATAATTTTAATTATGTAGAAAAAATTATTGACAGTCATCAAATTGATAATTATGAAATTGCAATAAATTGGCAAGAACATAGCTCTTTATTAAAAAAAATTTACTTTCTACTTTTAACTTTAGATTCATCTAAAAACATAGGTTTTTTTAATTTCTTAGCAAGAAAAGTTTCAGGCATAGAACAATCAAAACTAATTCATTTGTTTTTTTATACTAGAATAGCAAACTTTAGCTTGAGGAGTTTTTCTGGGCAAACATTTCGGTATTTACTAAACCAAAAAAACGGGATAAAACAAAAAAAAATAGACTTATTAAATCATCATTTATGTCATGCTTATCACGCACTCTATTCATCTAATTTTGATTCATCTATTATAATTATACTTGATGGAAGTGGAGATAATGGCTTTTCTATTTCCATTTATGAAGCAGATAAACAAATCATTAAACTATTAGAGAAAGGACAAAGAGGAGGATCTTTAGGTTCTTTTTATTCATCTTTAACTCATTTTTGCGGACTTAATATTTTTACGGGAGAAGAATGGAAAGTGATGGGAATGGCTCCCTACGGAAATTTAAATAAAGAGTTATATCAAGACTTTAAAGATTGGTTGTATATAGATGAAATAAGTGTAAAAAATAGAGGAAGAAAACATATTTACATCGAAGAAAAAATAAAAGAAAAAAAGTATACAAACTTAACTATAAAAGATATTGCTTACACAGGGCAACTATTTTTTGAAGAATTAACTATTGAATTAATTAAAAATCTATATAAAAAATTCCCACATCAAAACTTAATTATTTCGGGTGGATGCGCATTAAATTCTGCATGTATAGGAAAACTACATATATCTACTCCATACAAAAATATTTTTGTTCCTTCAGCCCCTGCAGATGATGGAGGAGCCATTGGTGCGGCTCTTTTATTGTTTAAAAAAAATAATCCAAATAAAAACATTCCGAACAATCAATTCAATCCATATTTAGGGAAAGAAATTGAAAAGGAAGAATTGGATTATTTAGTAAAATATAGT